>DASRXR010000957.1:0-6518 GCA_035687405.1 Polyangiales bacterium | reverse complement strand
ATGCTCACGACCACGGACATCGAGGGCCCGTTCTACATCGATGAGACCGAAGTGATGGACGACGTCTCGATGCTGCGGGCCGACTTGCGCGAGGGTCATCCCGGCGTCGAGTTCCGGCTCCACTTCCGTTTGATGGACGCGCGAAAGAGCTGCGCGCCGATCGCAGGTGCGGAGCTGTATATTTGGCATTGCGACGCCGACGGCTTGTACAGCGGCTTCAGTGGTCAGGATCCGACGAAGCCTTATATGGGTTCGGCCAATCCGTCGCCGAGCAACCTCGATCGTTTCTGTCGCGGCATTCAGGTTTCGGATGCGATGGGGATTGCGTCGTTCACGTCGCTCTATCCGGGCTGGTATGCGGGACGGCCGATCCACGTCCATCTCATGGCGCGGCTGAAGGGCCAGACGATGACCCGGCTGATCACGACTCAGCTGTATTTCCCGGCGGACTTCACGGTGGACGTGCACAGCACCGAGCCGGCGTACATGGCGCGTGCGGCGAACATTCCGGCTGGAAGCAAGAACCCGCCGTCGGGCATGCCGGCGATGCCGGCGATGACGCACACAAAGGGTCTAGTCGTCGGCACGCTCAACGTGATCGTGAATGGGTGATGGTGTCGGTGGTTTGCACTTTGTGCGACTACGGGAGTGGCTCTGCGCGGCGGTGGGCGACTACGAGGCGCTCGCGTTCGAGCGGGTTTCTGAGGGGCAGTGCGAGCGGCTGCAAGCCGAAGTCAGTGGTTTGCGACATGGGTTGAATGTCCGCGAGCACACGGAAGCCGTGCCTTCGAAGTCGCTCCGCCATCTCGTCCGGAGTGCACGTGAAACGGATCGGTTCCCCGATCGAGGCAAGAAGTGCGCGGAGGGGCGCCCAACTCTTCGCACCAGGGCTGCCCACGGTTCGCGCTGCGTACGTGAGGATGAGCGTACTGTTGGGCGCGCACAGTTTCGAGAGGGCTGCGAGCGAGCTTTCGATCGCGTGCTCGTCCAAGTACATAGTGACGCCTTCCCAGATCACGCAGCTCGGGACTTCCGGAGTGAAGCGTGAGTCGCGCAGGACATCTTCGAAGACGGTCTCTTGGAAGTCGCAGCTCGCGTAGTGGATCTCGCGTGCACGCCGCGGCAACCGTTCGGCGCGCTCGCGTTTGTAGCTTTGCGTTCGCGCTTGGTCGATCTCGAAAACGACGACGTCGGAGAGCGCAGACAATCGATGCGCCCGGGTGTCCAAGCCGGCGCCGAGCAAGACGAGTTGGCGCGCGCCGCGATCGATCGACGCATGCAGCATGCGGTCGATCAGCGCGGTGCGCATCGCGTGATGATCGAACATGCCAAGCGAGCTGTATCGCAGCGCACGCGCGGCAGCTTGCGAGGCCGCCGCGAGGCGGACGAACATGCCGAGCGAGCCCGGGAGCAGTCGGTGCGCGAACGGATCCGTGCACGCGCGCGACAGCACAGATTCGTGGGTGGCTACGCCGCGTGCGAGCGCGACGTAGAGTGCTGTGAGGCTAGGCAACGGTTCGGGCATGACCTTCGACCTTCGAGGCTGTGCGCGACGTGAGGTGTGCGTGCACGGAGCTGTGGCGCGAGCGCAGGGGGCGGCGCTGCGGCGGCAGCGTGCTCGTGATCGCAGTTGCAAGGCCGTCGATGTACTGGGGATGGATGAGCGTCGAGTGCGAACCCGCGACGTGAATCGTCCGGACACGCCCGCCCATGAACGTGGCCCACTCTTCGCACAAGTCGAACGACACGTCTTCGGTGGCTGCGAACAGTGTGACTCGGATCGGAAGGCGGCGAGGGCGGTAGTGACACAGCGCTTTCATCGTCGCGCGCATGACGCGAAGTGCGGGCCGTGCTTCTTCACCGTCGAGGGGCAGCGCGTGCGTCGGTTCGACGTAGCGCAGCGCCTCTTGAACGAACAACTGGTCCGCCGCGTCGGGGCCCGCTTCGCGTTCCGCCGCGTTCATGCGATCCACCGCCGCGATGAAGTCTCGCGTGATGCCGAGGTTTGGGTGCGAATCGATGACGCCGAGGAATTCGACCGATTGGCGTTGTTCGAGCAGCACTTCCGCCATCGCGTGCGCGATTACGCCGCCGATCGAGTAGCCCAGCAAGCGATATGGACCGCGAGGTTGAACGCGCCGCAATGCAGCGACGTAGCGCGCTGCAATCTCGGGGATCGACGTGGAGACGTCCGCCGCCAGCGCTTCGCAGTCCCAGCCGCTGGCTTGAAGCCCGAACAGCGGCAGCTGCGGATCGAGCTTGCACGCGAGGCGGCGTAGATAGTCGACCGTGCCGCCGATCGGATGTACTCCGAACAATGGCCGAAGGCGGCCGCGCGGGCGAAGGGCGACGAGATTCGATTGCGACCGTTGCCGCCTCGCCCCTCGGCTCGCTGCGGCTGCGAAGTGAGCGAGCATCGGGCGCGAGAACAGGTCCCGGATCTGCACTTTCATGTTGAGCTCGCGCTGCACGCGAGACACGAGCTCCACGACCTGAAGCGAGTGGCCGCCGAGCTCGAAGAAATCGTCTTGGCGTCCGATGTGGGTGCGCTTGAGGAGATCGGCCCAAATGCTTGCGATCGCAGTTTCTACAGGGCCGATCGGCGCTTCGTATGCGCGCGAGACATACGCTGTTTCGCCCGGTGCGGCGAGCGCTTTTCGGTCGACCTTTCCGTTCGGCGTCAGAGGCAACGCCGCGAGTCGCACGTACGCGGCCGGCACCATGTAATCCGGAAGCTTCGTAGCTGCGTACGCGCGAAGCGCATCTGCCGCCGGGGACGCAGCGCCCGTGTAATACGCGACGAGACGCTTACTGTTCGGCTCGTCTTCGCGAACGATCACGACGACGTCGGACACGCCCTTCGCGGTCGAAAGCGCTGCCACGATCTCGTCCAGCTCGATGCGAAATCCGCGCAGTTTGACTTGTGCATCGTTGCGTCCCAGATGTTCGATCGTGCCATCCCGCAGCCAGCGCGCTTGATCGCCCGTCTTGTACATGCGCGCATCGGGATCCGTGCGGAACGGGTCGCGCACAAATCGCTCGGCAGTGAGCTCGGCTCGATTCAGATAGCCTCGCCCGACCGGCACCCCCCCGATGTAGATCTCGCCCGGCTGGCCCACGGCCGCGGGCTGTCCTGCCTTGTCCAGAATGTAAATGCGGGCGTTCGCGATCGGCCGGCCGATCGGCACGACCTCTGAATCTTCGACGCAGCGGTGAATGGTCGCGCATACGGTCGCTTCCGTGGGTCCGTACGCGTTGAACAACTGTACGCGCGCCGCCCAGTTCCTCGCTTCCGACGCGCGAATCGCTTCACCTGCGACTATTAGCGTCTTGGGTGTGAACGGGACGTCGCGATCTTCGCACTGCGGAAGTGCAGATGGCGGAAGCGTGACGTGGGTGATTTGCTCGCGTGCCAGGGTCTCGAGGAGTGGGCGACCGGGCATCAGCTCCGCGCGTGGGGCGAGATGCAGACTTGCCCCATGTCCAAGCGCCATCACGACTTCCCAGACACTCGCATCAAAGCTCGGCGATGCGAACTGCAAGACGCGACTAACAGGACTCAATTCGAATACGGATGCTTGTGCTGCAATCAAGTTGCTCAGGCCACGGTGCTCAATCATGACTCCTTTCGGAGTTCCCGTAGAGCCTGACGTGTAAATTACATAGGCTAGATTGTTGGGTGTTAGGCCCAACTGGGACGCCGATACATTTGCAAACGATGCAGCCGAGCCAACTTGAAGGTCGGTGTCGACATTCAGGAGCTGCTGCGATTGCGCGAAAGCCAGCACTCTACCATGTGCGTCATTGTTCGTGAGCACGACCAATGGTGCGCTGTCTTGCAACATGTGTCGCAGACGCTCCACCGGATACGCAGGGTCGAGCGGCACGAACGCACCGCCAGTTTTCAGTGTCGCAAGCCACGCTACGATCAACTCCACGCTCCGTTCCATGCAGACGCCCACCCGAACGTCAGGCTTCACGCCGAGACGACGAAGCTGCTCAGCGAGTTGATTGGCGCGCGCGTTGAGCTCGGCGTAACTCAACCTAGTCGACTGGTACTGAACTGCGAGTGCGTCCGGTCGTTCCACCGCATGCGCTTCGAACTGCTCGTGAAAAAAGCGCGTGTCGGCGCGCTGTTCCGACGCTGCGTTCCACTCGACGAGCACGCGCTCGCGCTCTTCCATGGAGATCCAGGGTAGACGCGAGACAAGTTGTCCCGAGTCCTCCACCATCGCGGCGAGTAGAGATTGCCAGCGATCCGCAAAGCCCTGGATCGTCGCGCGCGAGAATCGCCGGGCGTCGTAGCTCCAGCCCGAGAAGATGCATTCACCGAAGTCGCACGTTTCGAGGGTCAGGTCTTGTCCACCCGATCCACTTGCGAGGTAGTCGCCAAAGACCTCGACCGTCATGCCACCCCATTGTGTGGGACCCAACGCGCGACTATGCGCGATGAGCGGTGCCATGTGGGGTGCGTGGCGCGCTTTTTGGAATGCGTAGAACGCTTTGAAGTACGCGCTGCCCCGGTTCGATCCTTCGGGCTTGACGCGCTCGATCAGCTCGTCGAACGGATACTCTTTGTTTTTGAGTGCGCGAAATGAAAGCTCGTGAAGAGACTTGAGGAGTTCAGGGAGGGTCATGTCCTCCGTAATGCGAACCGGCATTACGACCGCGTTCACGAAGTTGCCCGTCGTGTGTTTCCAGGCGTCGCGACGGGTCGGCAAGACCGAACCGACGGACACGTCCGCTTCGCCCGACAATCGGTGCAAGAGCAGCGCGTAAGCAGCCATGAGCGTCACGAACAGAGTGGTCTTGTTTCGCTCCGCGAGCTCGATCAGCGCACTCCGCGTTTCGCCCGATAAAATCAGCTCGCACGAGTCGCGCTGGCGACTATCATCCGCGGGGTGGTAGTCGCGCCGCAGGTCCACACCCGGGCGAGCGCTCCCCAAGACTGTACGCCAATACTCGAGCTGTTTCGCCGCGCGGGGCGTCGAGAGCCACTGGCGCTCGTGCGCGACGTAGTCGAGGTACTCCGATTTGACTGTCGAGCTTCCCGCGTTTGTTTCGGGCTGTCCTGTCTCGAGCAGAGTTCCGAGCTCTTGTGTGAGTTGAAAGAGCGACCATCCATCACATACCAAATGGTCGAACACGAGGCACAGGACATTCTCGTTCGGTCCTGTGCAGTATACGGTCGCACGGAACGGCGGTTCGGTTTCCACGTCGATGGGCCGCGTGCGTTCAGCGCGCTCTCTCGCGACGACATGCGGCATGTCCAAGTTTGCAACGTCGACGATCCACACTCGTGCGATCGGCGCAGGGTGAACTCTCTGCATCGGAACGCCGTCGATCTCGCAAAATCGTGCACGCAGCATCGGATGGTTCGCGGCGAGCCGTTCGAGCGCGCGCCGCAACCGCTCTGGATCGAGTGCGGGGCGCATGCGCATCGTGGCCGAGATGTTGTAGTCGCCGCGCGTTTCAGGCTTGAGCGTGTACGCGAGCCACAGCCCTCGTTGCGTGCTCGAGAGCGGATGCCAGTTATTAGTCGAGTGGATCTGCTGGGGTTCGGAATTCGAAGGGATCAGCTGGTTCATGTGGATGTCATTCCCTAACCGTGGGTACGTGTTGTCCGCAGGCTTGGGGGCAGGGCCAGCTCGAACGTGCGGACGCGCATCGAGTGCTCGTCTGTGTGCGGTAGCTGCGCGCGCAGGACCGCGTTTGCGCTCGACATCAATCGAGCGCAGGAATCTGAAGGCCACTCACTACGGGTGACTCAGGTGGGAAGCGCCTGCTCTTCAAGCGACGTCGTGTGCAACATATCGACCGGTTCCAAAAATGCATTTTGGACGTCGAACGCGAGCGCACGTGCACGGGCCCCCGTGACGCCACTCGCTGGCCACGCAGCGACAGGGCAAATACGCTAGGTCCCCGCGCCAAACGTGAGTGCTCAGCAAACTGCGAACTAACAATTCAGGATCGAAACACTTCTGTCGTGTCTGACATTCAACCGAAATTTGTAAGGGAGCGCGAGGACGAATGCCCGCCGATGCATGAAAAGCCCCGCCCCACCGTTAGCTGCTTGCTGATCTCACTATCCGCAGGTGCCTCGATTAGTCAAACCAAAAATGGACAAAAGTATGCGGGGGTGGGTCAGCGTGTTAGTCGGGGGCAGGTCAGCGTGTTAACGGTTTGCGCAACAAAGAGTTTCAAACACAAGCGCACCCTAGTTCTGTTTGTGAAATGCGAAGCCGAAGCGTGACGTGTAATCGCAACGTGTCCGAATCGACTACGCATGACGTGTTGCTTGCTTCGGATGTTGCTTCGGATGTTGGTCCGGTGTTGATGAGTTTGGGTCTCCATTGGCAGGCTCCCTCCACATGCGTGTAGACACGCGCGTTGGGCCGTCAACTAGCGAAGGTCGCGAGTGATGCGTCATGTGTCGTCGGCGCAGCTCGAACACGAAAGCGACGCTCAGTTCGCGGTGGGAGCAAGCGCCACACACGAGACCGTCACTCAGTTCGCGG
>DASRXR010000956.1:0-12862 GCA_035687405.1 Polyangiales bacterium | reverse complement strand
GCGATAGGTGCGTTCGCCGTAGTCGGTGCGACTATAGTCATCGCCGGCGCTGCGGTTTGCATCCCAGCGCTCGGGGCCGATTTGTTCACGCGCGTAGCCGCCGTGCTCACGCTGTCTTTGCCGCGCCTCGTCATAGTCGCGGTCGTTTGGTCGGCCGTAGCGACCGTAGTCGGGCCGATTGCGGTTCGCGCTCTCGAACTCTGCGCGAGAGCCGAGGCTCTGATATCCGCGGCGATCCTCGTCCGCGTTGTTGCGATAAGGCTCGTTTTGCTCGCGCGGCACGTTGCGGTGTGGCCACATCCCACTCCGTCCACCCTGGCCGCCGCGGCTCTGCTGCTCGTAGGACTCGCGTCCTCGATACTCTCTGCGATCGTCGCCGTGCAAGCCGTGATCCTCGTGGCCCTGGTTGCCCTCATGCCACGGGCGATAGTTGCCTCGACCTTCGTTCTGATCTCTGTACCCCATGTGTTCTCCTCCCGTGGCTGTGTCGATTGAATTGACTTGCGCTGAATTGATTTGAGCGTTGTTTGGATCGCTCACGACGAACGAGACTTTGGCGTTCACGCGCCACGCAGCGACGTGCCCGTCACGCACGATGGCCTGCATGTCCTTTACGTAAATCGATGCGATGTTTCGCAACGACCTCGAGGCTTCACGCAACGCCACCCGCGTTGCGTCTTCCCAGCTGCGAGGCGACTCCGCCAGGATCTCGACCACTTTGACGACGTGGTTCGAGACTCCGATCTCGTGGTCCGTAGCGGCCAGGCCGGCGCGACTCGCTCGTGCCGACCCGTTATCTCCAGTCGATCCGACTTCGTCTGCGTCCATTGTGTCCTTTCTGCACGCTATGCCAGGGCTGACGCGCGCAGAGGTTACGTCTGCAACAGAGGTGCCAAGGATTTCGCGAGAAGTTCTGTGGGCTTCGGGCGAAGTGCGGCGTGCGCACGTGACGTTGCTCAGCAGAGCGAGGCAATCGTGTGGATGCGGCCGAAAGTTACGTCACGCCTGTGTCATGCCGGCGCTGATGTGAGCAGCGTGCGTTTGAGAGCGCTGTGCACGATGCGCTCGATCAGGTCGTCGAACTCGATCCCGGATTTGCGCGCCGCCATCGCGACTTCCGAACGTTCTTCTAAGTACGGATTCGGGTTGACCTCGATCACGAAGAATTCCCAGTCGTCCGGGCTCGTCGCTGAGGGCTGCGAGTTCCGTTTTCGCCGCACGCGCATGTCGACGCGGCCATAGTCCAGCACGTGAAGCGCGCGGCAAGCATCCACCGCTGCCGCTTGAATGCGTTCGTAGACGGCTTCGGGAATGTCGACGGGAAAGACTTCAGGAGCTTTGTACGCTTCGGACTGAGCATCCCATTTCGCCTCTTTGGTAGCGAACTTCGGCCCCTTCGTGACTTTCGAGAAATCCCACTCGATGATCGGCAACGCCTGGAACGTGTTTTCGTTCGCGATCACGCCGACGAAGATCTCGCGGCCATCGATGAATTCCTCGATTAGCACCGGCGCGTTCAGCTCGGTCTGAATGAACGAGATCCGCTCCATCAGCTCTTTGACGTTGCGGACCAACGAGTGTTCGTCGATCCCCACCGACGAATCCGTGTTCGACGGCTTCACGAACAGCGGAAACTGCAGCTCGTCCGACCACTCGACCTGTCCCGACTGCATGATCGAAAACCGCGGGTACTGAATGCCGTGGAAGCTGAAGATCTTCTTCGCGAGCGCCTTGTCTTGCGCGAGCGTCATTCCGTACGAACCTGTGCCGGTAAAGGGCCTTCCGAGGAGTTCGAGCAACGCCGCGACGCGAATCGCGTGAGCATCGACACCTCCGAGCGACTCGCACAAGTTGAAGATCACATCGCTCTCGTCGCGCCGGATACTGCCGACGAGCGCTTCCACGTCTTTGGTCGCAACCATCGTCTCCACGGAGTGACCCCGCGCGAGCAGGGCGCGCTTCACTTCTTGATAGACGGGAGGATCGCCGTTTGGAGTGGTCTCGAGGTCTTCGACCTCATCGTAGAGCAGGGTGATGGTGCGTTGATTCAACTCGACCTCATTGAATGACGAAGTCACCTTTGTAGAGCTTGTTCATGCATAGCGCGGTGACGAACGCCATGAAGTCGATCAGCACTGCCGATGCGCGATCGGACTCGACACTCAATCCGAGTTGTCGGCTGCGCTCGCTGAGGTGGTTGACGAGCGAGCGCACTTTCACGTCGTAGAGGCCAGTCCAATAGCTGACGTCGAAGACGATCTTTCGGCGGTGCTGCGAGATGAAGGTCTCGGCGGGAATGGTTTCGTGCTCGGGGGCGCCAGCGGATTTTTCGATTTCGCTCGCGAGCTTTGCCGGCCCGAAGATGCGTGTGAGCTCACTGTCGAAGTGAGCCGGTAGCGTCGCGAGCTCGGGTCGCGTGCGCTGGTAGTGCTCCGCGACCGAATGTGTGAGCGCTTCTTGCGTGAAGTCGTAGTCGGCACCGGTCACGATCGGAGGCTTCGAGCCGAGCTCTCGCGCGATCCGCTCGACGTATTCGAGCTTCGGATAGGCCCCCCAATCACGATACGCCTCACGCCAGTTCGAGTTGGGCGTGAGCCAGACCGCAAATGTCTCCGAGAAGTCCTCGTCGGGATGCTTCTGCGCGTACCAACCCGGGATGTGCCGGACGAAGCGCCGCGAGAATGGTTGCGGCGTGTATTCGTCGTTGTACGGCAAGTCGAATGAGCCGAAGATCTTTTGCCATTCTTCGGTCTCGTAGAGCTTGTAGGCGTAACTGAACGCGTGACCGGCCTCATGCCGCAAGTAGCCGAGGATCTCGTCTTCGGTGCTCGCTTCGATGCCGTCCATCATCTCGTCCTCGATCCGCGATAGCTTCGGATCGACGAGATAAAACGGTACCCCGATCACGGGCACGCGATCCGGGCACGACCACTCGTCCGACAGATACACGAACGGTTTGAACTGTATGCCAGCGCCACCGAGCTCGGCATACAGACGCTCGACGAGCCGTTGCAGGTACGTGCCCTCGATCTTGAGGCCGAGGTCCGTGATCTTGTTCGCGAGAAGGCGCTCGCGCTCGAGCGACCATTCGGTCGAGTCCTTGGAGTCCTTCGAGGCTTCGAAGCCGTGCACCCGCTGCGAGCTCATGCGCGGTGCTCCACGAGCTTCGAATCGTGTTTGCGCTCGCGCTCCATTCGTTGTTCGTCGTGTTCGTGCTCATCGACGAACATCGCGTTTTTCGAAGGGCGAATCTCGACACCGTAACGACGCGCGAAGACTTGCGTGAACTCGGCGCCGAGGAAGACGAGTTGTGACGAGTAGTAGACCCACACGACGAGTGCGACGACTGAACCTGCGGCGCCGTAACTCGAGGCGACGCTCGAGGTTCCGAGATACAACCCGAGCACGTACTTGCCGGCACTGAAGAGCGCGGCGGTTACGAATGCGCCGACCCAGACATCGCGCCAGCGGATCTCGATGTCAGGCACGACCTTGAAGATCACGGCAAACAGGACGGTGATGACACCGAGCGACAGCGAGAGGTTGATGGCTTGCCATAGAAACGCGCCGCCCGGTAATGCGTCGGCGACGATGCGGCCGGCCGCGGAGAGCCCAGTACTGATGACGAGTGAGACGAGTAGAACGAACGCGACACCGATCACCATCGAGAATGAGAACAATCGATCCTTGATGACGCCGATGATGCCGCGACCGGGCTTTGGCTTGACGCCCCAGATCGTGTCGAGCGCGTATTGCAGCTCTCCGAACACGCCCGACGCACCGACGAGCAGCACGACGACGCCGATCACGGAGCTCATGAATCCGGAGTCCGACTGCTGCGCGCTGCCGACGACTGCGGACAGCGCGCCAGCCGCTTGCGGGCCGACGACTGATCCGACTTCACCGAGGATGCGCGACTGCGCGTCGGAGTGTCCCATCAGTGTCCCGACGAGCGCGATGCTCAGAAGGACTAGCGGGGCCATCGAAAGCAGCGTGTAGAAGGCTAGCGACGCCGCCACACGTGCGGCGTTGTCGTCGATCCATTCGACCACAGTGGTCTTTAGTAGTGACCCTACTTGTCCCAGCTCCATGTCAGATGTCCTCTGCATGGTCGGTTGTGCAGGACATGTGCCAGCGCGTCAGGGGACTCAACCCACGGTCGGTGGATCTTCATCGATGTCGGTCGAATCGAGGCGTTCTGCCAAGAACTGCTTGGCTTGCTGGGCGAGCTCGATATGGCTGCCGCGCACCTCTTCGAAGAACTGTGCGAGTTGCTCGTCGCCGCTCGCTTCTGCGTCGCGGATATATCGGGCGGCGGATTCGGCGCCTTTGAGTGCGTGGTAAACGACCGAGATCAAGTCATAGTTTTCGTCGCGCTCAGCGATGACGCTTGTGACTTCGCGGGTTGCAGCTGTGGGCTGCGCCGCTTCTTCAGCCGTGGCTTTGCTCGTCTGACTGGTGGCCATGTTCTTCCCTCCCATGGCCCTAGTAGCAAGGCATGTGCCTCGAGCAGGGTTTACGCAGCTGTGGGACGAGGTCGGCGCACGCGAATCCGCCGTGCAAGCACGCCCCAAGGTGGCGTGGTGCCTCGCTGACCTCGTCTGAGGCCGTGGTGGAATGGTTCAGAGGGGACCGTTCCGTTGGCATTGCGCCTGCAATGGGTCTAGCGAAACACACCCTTCCCGTGGAGCTGGACCGATGGCGACAGTAAGCGTTTTATCAACCGTAGGTCGGGTCGCCAAGGACGCCGCACTGCGGTTGCGTCATCACTTGCACGAGCGAAAGTCGTCGGGCTTCACGTGGCCGCTGCAAGCGGCGATCGAAGCTGAACGGCATGTGATCGCGACGTCCGATGCTGGGGCGATCAGTTACTACGAAGACACTTCCGGCGAAGGCCGGCCGCTCGTTTTACTGCATGGAATTCATGCAGCCGGGTCGGCGTTCGAAGTGCGAACGTTGTTCTACGAGTTTCGTGGCGAGCGTCCGGTGTACGCGGTCGACTTGCCCGGGTTCGGTTTCTCGCAGCGTGGCGGGATGCCGTACACGCCGAAGACTTACGTGCATGCGATCGAGCATGTATTGCGTCACATCGCGGTCGAGAGCCCCGATGGGCGTGCGGACATCATCGCCTTGTCGTTGAGCAGTGAGTATGCGGCTCGTGTGGCAGCGGATCTGCCGGACTTGGTGCACTCGTTGGTGTTGATCTCGCCGACTGGTTTCGAGCGGCTCGCGCAGGGTGACCGGCAGCGAAACGAGCCGCCGGCGCTCTTGAAGTCCGTCGCGCGCATGGGCGGTGAGTTGTTTTACGACGCGCTCGTGACGCGGCCGAGTTTGACGCACTACTTGGCGAAGTCGTTTGCGGGGAAGATCGACCGCGGATTGCTGGAGTACTCGCACTCGACGAGTCATCAGCCTGGAGCGCAGTACGCGCCGCTCGCGTTCGTGTCGGGTGAGTTGTTTCCTTCGGGAGATCCAAAGATGGCTTACGAGCGCGTGAAAGCGCCGGCGCTGGTGATCTACGACGAGGATCCGTACGTGTCGTTCGGTGGATTGCGCGCGTTCGTGATTCGGAACCCGAGCTATCGAGCAGAGCGCGTCTCGCACACGCGCGGGTTGCCGCACATCGAAGCTCGCGAGCGAACGATGCGCGTGATTCGCGCCTTCTTCGACAAGCTCGAAGCCGAAGATGCGGGCGAGCAGCGCCGGTTCGCGACGCGGTTGGCCGCGTCGGTCTGAAATGAGTGCGGCCAGAAGCTGAGGGCGGCGGCGAGCACGGCTCGCTGCGCGCCCCGTTCTGCGTTGTGGTCGTTGCGTTTTCTCCGTTGCACTTTGCTGCGCAGGCGGTGCCACGCCGCTGGGGGCGGCAAGGCTGCACGAACGAGGCGCTTTGGAGGGCCGGGTCACAGTTTTAGTAGGTTTGACTGGGTCTTGCGTTTGGCACATCGTTTGCGCTAGTGGCGAATCATGCAGGCTCGCCTCACCATGAAGGCTGCACGACTTAAAGTGGTCGCCCGCGAATCGGATACCGCTGGAAAAGCGGAAGTGCTCCGGTTGCGCGCAGAGTCGCGCCACGCCGCGCGGGCCGCAGGGCTGCGGTACGTGGAGGACCGGGCGCCTGGGATTCGCCGGCAACGCAAGGGTACGGGCTTCTCCTACTCCGATGTTCGCGGGCGGCCGGTTCGCGAGCCGGCGACACTCGCTCGCATTCGCGCGCTGGCGATCCCGCCGGCCTGGGAGCAAGTCTGGATCTGTCCGAGCGCACAAGGCCACATTCAAGCGACGGGGCGCGACGCGCGCGGCCGCAAACAGTATCGCTACCACGCGCAGTGGTCGGCAGCGCGCGACGCGGACAAACACCTGCGGATCTGTGAGTTTGCCCGGTTGTTGCCGGATCTACGCTCGCACGTGCTGCGGCGAATGAAGAGGCCCGGGCTCGAGCGCGAGACCGTGCTCGCGTCATTGTTGCGGATCGTGGATTTGACTGCGATCCGTGTCGGACACGAAGAATACTCGCGAGCAAACGACAGCTTCGGGCTGACGACGCTGCGCGTTCGCCACGCACGCGTGCGCGGTCAAGAAGTAGAGCTCAAGTTCCGCGGTAAGAGCGGCGTGCTTCGTCACGTCATCTTCCGGGATGCGCGCCTCGCGAAATTGATTGCGGCCAGTCGTGCATTGCGTGGAAAGCAGCTATTCCAGTTTCTCGACGACGCAGGCGTTGCGCGACCGGTGCGGGCGGAAGATCTGAATGCCTATCTCCAGTCGCTGACGTCGGCGCGGTACTCCGTGAAGGACTTCCGGACCTGGTCGGCTACGGTTCGCGCAGCGCGCGAGTTGAAGTCGATCGGCGTTGCGACCTCGCAGCGCGCGTCGAAGAAGTTGGTGTTGGAGGCGATTCGCAGGACTGCGGAGCATTTGGGTAACACGCCGTCGGTCTGTCGAAAGAGCTACATCCATCCGGGCCTGTTGGACGCGTACATGGATGGCGAATCGCTGCCACCGGAGCCGCCGCGGGGAGCGACGGGCGCAGCGAAACACGAGCTGAGCGTGTTGATGTTCTTGGAGCGAATCATCGAAGCCAAGACGAAGCGCGTGCGGTCCGCCCGAACGCTTGCTCGCGCGAGTTGAGCCGCGGCTGCACGCAGCTCGGTTTCTCGCTATAGCTCAGCCATGCGTGTCTTCGAGCTCGCCACGACGTCCGAGCAGCTGGCGAAGACCAGCAAGCGAACTGAGAAGTTGAAACTCATCGCGGGGCTGCTCGCGCGCGCCGATGTTTCGGACCGCGGCTTGGTTTCGCTCTACCTTTCTGGATCGATCGCACAAAACAAGCTCGGGGTCGGGTACGCGCAGCTGGGGTCGCTCCGCGAGCACGCCGGTGCGACGGAACCCACACTCGAAGTGAGCGAGCTCGACGCCGTGCTCTCCGAAGTTGCAGCCATCCGCGGCGCAGGGTCGGCGGGTCGGCGGCTCGAGCTCCTGCGTGGGCTTCTCGGACGCGCGACGGAATCCGAGCAACGGTTCATCGCGAAGCTCATCGTGGGCGAGCTTCGACAAGGCGCGCTCGAGAGTCTCGTCATCGACGCGATCGCGGACGCAGCGAAGGTTCCGCGCCCAGCCGTGCGACGTGCTCAAATGTTGATGTCCGATCTCGCGCGCGTCACTGATCTGGCATTCGAACGCGGCGAGAACGGGCTGACTGAAGTTGGGTTGCAACTATTCCGCCCAGTCCAACCGATGCTTGCCGACTCTGCGGCCGACGTGGCCGAAGCGCTCGGTAGGTTGGGGCGCGCAGTTTTGGAGTACAAGCTCGATGGCGCGCGCGTGCAGATCCACAAGCGCGGCGACGAGGTTCGGATCTACACCCGCACGTTGAACGACGTGACGTCGGCGCTTCCGGAGACTGTCGAGCTCGCGCGTGGATTGCCTGCGAACGAAGTGATTTTCGATGGCGAAGTCATTGCGATGCGCGCCGATGGCACGCCGTGGCCGTTTCAAGAGACGATGCGTCGCTTCGGTCGCAAGCTCGACGTTGAAGGCCTGCGAAGTGAGCTGCCACTGTCGACGTTCATCTTCGACTGCTTGTATTTGGAGGGTCGAACGCTCCTCGACGCGCCTCAGTCCGAGCGAGTCGAGATCCTCGAACGCATCGTGCCGCAGGCGTCGCAGGTGCCGCGTCTCGTGACTGACGATGTCTCTCGCGCCGAAGCGTTCATGCGTGCGTCGCTCGACTCGAGTCACGAAGGCCTGATGGCCAAGGCTTGCGACGCTGTCTACGCGGCGGGCAATCGAGGTTCGAACTGGATCAAGCTCAAGGTCGCGCACACGTTCGATTTGGTAGTGCTCGCGGCAGAGTGGGGTAGTGGTCGCAGGTCCGGTTGGTTGAGCAACTTGCATCTCGGAGCGCGCGATCCGAACGGCGGCTTCGTGATGTTGGGGAAGACGTTCAAAGGGCTCACCGACGAGCTCCTGCGGTGGCAAACCGAAGCGTTTTTGGCGCGCGAGGTCCGGCGTGATCAGTACACGGTCTACGTTCGGCCGGAGCTGGTGGTCGAGATCGCGTTCAACGACATTCAGCGAAGCCCGCACTATCCGGGTGGTCTCGCGTTGCGGTTTGCACGGGTGAAGCGCTATCGCGACGACAAGACTGCGGAGCAGGCAGACACGATCGACCAGGTCCGCGCGCACTACCAGCGGGCGGTGCGAGAGACCGAAGATCCCGAAGGTTGATCAGCGCGAGTCGGCGCTCGAACAGAGCAGCTCGGCGAGGGCGACTGCGTCGCGAACGATGTCTGGCGCTGAGGTCGTCTCCCAGCGACTCGCGCGACACAACTGGCCGAGTGCAAACACATGATCGCTCGCGCGGCCTGAAGCGTCGATGAGCCGCCCGTGTTCGCCCGTCACGATTCCGAGCCGGGTCGTACAGACTCGAGCTTCGCCATCGCGGACCAGGCCGGTGAAAAGTGGTGGCGCGTCTGCGATGTCCAGGCTCGGCCCTAAACAGCGAACGATCGCGGCAAATCGTTCTTCGCGGACTTCGCCGTTGCGAGAGCGCACGACGACTCGAAGTGCGTTGGTTTCCGGTCGACACTCCAGCATGTGTCCCGCTTCCACGCGGACGGCGCCACGAAGCCGTGCTTCCGAGACTCGCTCCACCATGTCGAGTGGTGCGCGATGCCGTACGACTTCCCAATACGGGCGCACGTGTCGAATGAAGCGCTGCTGGTCAGCGGCCGATAGCGATTGCCAAATCTGCTGCGTCAAAGGCCGAAGTGCGTCGAGAGCATGTTGCCAAGTTGCTCCTGCTTGCTGTGCTTCAGCGACTAGGTTTCGCGTCCAGCGAATGAGTGCTGGTAGTCGCTGCGGCACTGGGAGCAGATGCGGAGGGATCGCGAAACTCCCCGGCGTGCTGGCGTGAGGTCGCGGCAAGAGTCCATGTCGCGAGAGCACGACGACCTCGCCGCGATGATCGCTCGCGTCGAGCAATCGCAAAACGTCGAGTGCGCTCAGTCCGGAGCCGACCAGCAACACGCGGCCGCTCTGTGGTAATCGTGCGAGAGAGCGTTCGTCCCAGGCGTCGAGGATGCGCCGGTCGCGTGGGAGTGAAGCGCCTCGAGATCGTGCGGACAGCCCGGTCGCGAGAACGACGTGGTCGGCGTAGATCGTCCGGCCGTCTTCGAGTTGGACTGAGCGTGCTGGAACGGCTTCGCCGCTGACGGCGGCGGGGCCACTACAGACGCCGACGGCTGCAGCGCGAAGGATCCGAAGTCGTCCGGGATTTTCTTTCGAGGCGAGGAGCAATCGTTGGCTGACGTATGTGCCGTACATCGATCGCGGCAGAAACGCGTGAGGGTCGGAGTCAGCGCCGGCCCAGGAGACGAAGTCTTGCGGGTGTTTCGGGTCGATGCTCATGCGTGAGGCGGGAACGTTGAGGCGAAGGAGTGGGTTCCCTACAGCGTAGGCAACGCCACGTCCGAGTCGGGGCCCAGGTTCGATCAAGCTGATCCGCAGCCGTGAGCTGCGGTGTCGCAGCAGATGATAGGCAAGTGCGGCACCGGCGAATCCGCCGCCTACGATGACGACGCGTCGTGTCAGTGGGGAAGCGCGGAGTTCGGGATCGAAGGTCGGGTGCGGTGCAGCGGGAACGGCTGATGTCAGTTCCATTCGCGGCGACGGAGCAAGCAGCGTGCCCATCGGTATCAAGGCGATCTAGGGATGGAAGCGGGAGTTCACGCGCAAATATCACGGTGTCGCCAGTGAGAAGGCGTGTAGGTGCCAGACAAGTTGCGGGAGAATCCAGCGGCTACTTGAGCGGACGATCGTTCGTTGTAGCGGATGGATGGGGTCAGATGAGCGAGATCCGTGATCGGCCACTCGTTGTGAGCTGACGGTATGCCGGGGTCGGGCTCATCGCGCTCTGGGTTGGGCGTGAGAGGACGGTGATCGGCTGCTTTCGGTTGTCGGACGGTCCTCTCGGGGTCGGGCTCATCGCGCTCTGGACACGCCGGCTTGCAGATGCACCGGTCCCAGTCGCTTTCTCTACGGTGCAGCAAGCCGGCTCTCGCGCCGTGCCAACGAAAAGCCTACGCGTCCGGCGTTGTCACGGCGCGACGGTCCCGATCGCGATGATCCCGACCCCGACAGGACCTCGGGTATCGGTCACACGCAACTAGCAATTGGAGCGGCTCGACCTTCGATATCTCGCCCTCGTCGGTGGGCACGTCCACGTGACGACTTGAACACGCGGCAGCCGCGAAACTGACGGGCACGTGCGGGACGGTCGCGCTCCGATCCACTCGCGACGTCTCGTGAAACTCATCGAGAGCTGACGGGCTCGTGCTGGAGCGACGGCGGCGGCATGTTCTGTCGGACTCGACGTGTCGCGAATGCATGAAGAGCTGACGGGTTCGCGCTGGAGCGACGGGCGCGTCGTGTTCTGTCGCGTTAGTAGGCTTGGTAAGGGAGCGGGTTCGGCGGCGGAGACCGCGCGATCAACTTGTATCGTGCGTGGTGAACGCCGACGCCGGTCGGATGCGTTCGAGCGAACGGAAGGGCCGTGATCGCCAATCGCATCATCTCGAAAGACGCGTCGCAGAGCCGCGGCCGCGGGCGGCCTCACTTGGCTCTCGGCCTGCGGCGTCCTTGTGCATGACGCTGCCCGCGCCGCAAGTCTCGTCCAACTCGCAACGGACACAGGTCAGTTGACGGTTTCACCCGTTCCAGACCGGGTCCGACTGTCCTGCGTCGTACAGTTTCACCCGTTCCAGACCGGATCCGATTGTTCTCTCGCCTACGTTTTCACGCGTTCCAGACCAGGTCGGTTTGTTCTCACGCGTACAGTTCGCCTGCGTCCAGACCAGGTCGGTTTGTCCTCTCGCCTACAGTTCAACCCGGTCCAGATCAGAAGGCCCGCATTCGACGTCCACCCTCATCGCGCCGAGTTCCACTGCGCACCTCAACGTCTGCGCTGGGCGAGGCCTAGTGAGCGAAGCGCGGCTGCTGAGCTGTCATTCACCTCCACCGTCTGAACGCGCCCGCAACCGTTTGGCGTGCAACCACGCTGCTGCGCGCAAGGTCGGCCCGCGGCAATTCCCAATCCAGGCGTCGAAACGTCCGCATCGCACGCAGACGCAAGCTCGCCCCTTATCTAGCCCACTACTGCGTCACGCCGCCGATTCGCATGAAGTCCTCGGAGGAGGCAACACAGCACCGCATGTCCCAATCAGCCGGCGTGACGTCTGCATAGCGCACAGTCTCAAGCTCCCCGTCTGTCAGCCAGCACTCCTTGCGTTTCGCCGCTGGCACGAGACATCGTGAGGATCCCCGCGCGCGCGACATCATCGCGAAGTGCCCGCGAGTCACCGTGATTCTTCAAATCCAGACCGGCTCCGTTGGTTCTACGGCGCCCCGATTCGTCTGCTTGAACAGCAGCGCACGCTCGCAGCGCCCGCAGCCGACGGTGACGCCCCGCTGATCGCACGCGTGGCTCGGCATCGCGCGGTCCGGCGGCACCTCGTACCCCACCTCCGCCACCCTCAATCGTTGCTCGTAACCTTGCGCCGCATCGCGTCTGGCCGGTTCACCTGACTCGTTGGCGCTTCCTCCGCGCCACCCTCGTGCAACTCCGCGATCAACGTATCCAGCTGGGCGGTCTCGATCTTGAACAACTCCAAACCTTCTCGAATCAACGCCTGCACGGCATCGATGTCCATCGGGCCTGCATAGATCCCCTGGCCCTTCACGAGCGCATTCGCAAAACACACCACACTTGCAATCGACCCAGGCCCATCCACCGAATACTTCTGCGAACGAGCGATCGCCAGCACCACGTCGTCCTGCAGCTCCCAGCTGCGCGCGAGCGCGACACCGACCTCGCGATGACACTCCTGAATCACATCGAGCCAGACATCTTTGCTCAACCACTCTTCGGGCTTCGCATCCAGCGTCCGCTCGGCGTCCAACAACAACGACGCCGCAACCGGCTTACCCACGTCGTGCAACAGACCCGCTAGGTACGCGGCCTCTGGATCGACATCTCGCCGCCTTTTGGCAATCGCCCTCGACAAGATCGCAACCGCGATCGAATGCTCCCACAACCCGCGCGTCGCACGGCGTATCGCCGGGTTCTTCGACTCGAACAACCTGCGCGTACACAGATCCACCAAGATCGATCGCAACTGCCGCGAACCGAGCCGCGCCACCGCCTGATCGATCGTCTTCACCGGAGTATGCGTGCCGAGCAACGCACTTCGCGCACGCCGCAACACGAGCGGCGCAATCACGGGGTCACGCCCGATCGCCGCCGCCACGCGCAACATTCCGCCATTCGGATCATCGACGAGCTTCAAACACTCGCGCGCAGCCCCGG
>DASRXR010000955.1:0-2932 GCA_035687405.1 Polyangiales bacterium | reverse complement strand
GGCGTCATGGGCACGATCGTCGTGCAAGAGCGCATCACCGAAGTGCTGGATCTCGAATGGATCGGCAACCGCGCGTTAGGAGCGGCTTGATCGATGACGACCACCGAGCACATGTGCACGTTCGACGTCGGCAACCTGTTCATCGGGATCGAGGTCAGTCGCATTCAAGAGATCTTGCGCGCCCAGCCGATCACACCGGTGCCGCTCGCAGCGTCCGTAATCCGCGGCTTGATGAGCTTGCGCGGACAAATCGTCCCGGTGATGGACCTGCGACAACGCCTCGGCGTACGCGCAGCCGATCCGGAGATGGAGCAATTCAACGTGCTGATCCGCACGAGCGACGGTCCAGTGAGCTTGCTCGTCGACCGCGTCGGCGACGTGCTCGAAGTCGACGAGAGTTGGTTCGAGCCCGCACCCGACACGCTCAACGCCGCGTACCGCACGCTGATTCGCGGCGCGTACAAGCTCGAAAAACGCCTTTTGCTCGCGCTCGATCCGACGAACGCGGTGACGATCGACCTCTAACCGACCGGACGAGACAGGGGTATCGCGATGACTGGGCACTTGACGATTCGTAAGAAGGTTCTGCTGATGACCGGCTTGATCGTGGCAGGGCTCCTCGTGCAAGCCTTCTTCGTCGATCGTTCGATCGAGCACATCCGGATCCACGGGCCGGAGTACGTCGAGATTCGCGACCATCAGAACTTGATCGCGGACATCTTGCCGCCGCCCGCCTACATCCTGGAGCCATTCCTCACGGTTCACGAGTTGCTCGAGCAGCGTGACCCACGACGGCGGCAAACGCTCGTCGACAAAATGAACGGCCTCAAACGCGAGTTCGAGACACGCAATCAGTACTGGCGCGATCACATCTCGACTACCACGCTGCGCGACGCGCTGACCACCAACGCCTACGAAGCGGGCGTGCGGTTCTTCGACACCTATCAACAGCAATACCTGCCGGCGATCAACGCTGAACAGTACGACAAGGCGCGGGGCATTCTCGAAGGCGCTTTGAGCACAGAGTTCGACGAGCACCGTCGCGCCATTCACGAGTCGATCGCGATCGCGCGCAAAACGGTGACCGCGTTCGAAGAGCGCGCAGAGGCGACCGCGGACACGCTCACGCGCCTGCACATCATCAGCATCGCGATCGTCGCGCTGTTCTGCATGGGCGCGGGTTGGTACCTGAAGCACTCGATCGAAACTCCGCTCACGCGTATGCACGAGCTCTTCCAAGCGATCGCTGCGCGCGACTTGACGCGCCATGTCGAGCTCGACACCGCGGACGAGTTCGGGCAAATGGTGAAGCTCGCAAACGAGGCGGTGGACTCGATGCGCTCGGCGCTGCGCTCGATCGCAGAGCAATCCGACGTGCTCGCCGGCGCATCGGAAGAGCTGAAAGTCGTCAGCGAGCACATGAGCGCAAACGCGGAGCAGACCGCAGCGCAAGCGCACGTCGTGACGGCAGCGTCCGAGCAGGTCTCCGGCAGCGTCCAAGCGATGGCGAATTCGACCGACGGGCTCAACGCGAGTGTTCGCGAGATCGCTCGCTCGACGACGGATGCCTCGGAAGCTTCGTCGAAAGCGGTGATGCTCGCCGAGACTGCCGACAAAGCGGTGAACAGGCTCGGAGAATCGAGCGCCGGAATCGGGAAGATCGTGCGCGTGATCAACTCGATCGCGGAGCAGACCAACTTGCTTGCGCTGAACGCGACGATCGAAGCGGCGCGCGCCGGCGAAGCAGGCAAAGGTTTCGCCGTCGTCGCCAACGAAGTCAAAGACCTCGCGGCCGAGACTGGCCGTGCCACGCAAGACATCGCACGCCGCATCGACGCGATCCGGATCGACACGCTGGGCGCGGTCGAAGCGATCGCGGAGATTCGCTTGTTCATCGGCAAGATGAACGAGTTGCAAGCGTCGGTCGCAGCCGCGATCGAGGAGCACAGCGCCACCACCGGTCAGATCGCGCGCTCGATCAGCGAAGGTGTGCGCGGGACGAGCGAGATCAGCAGCAATATCAGCGGTGTCGCAGAAGCGGCGCGCCACACTTCTTCGGGTGCGAGCGATACGAAAAATGCCGCATCCGAGCTGGCGCGCCTCGCCTCCGAGCTGCGGCGCGTGCTTTCGCAATTCGCCTACTGACACCTCATGGAGTGACACGCATGCCCGCAAGCCCCATTCGGGTTCTGATCGTCGATGACTCGGTCGTCGTGCGCCAGGTGATCAGCGACGCGTTGAAAAGCGATCCGGACATCGAAGTAGTAGCCGTCGCATCGAACGGCCGTGTCGCGCTCGAAAAGATCCCGGAGTGCAAACCGGACGTGATCACGCTCGACCTCGAGATGCCGGAGATGGACGGGCTCACATTGCTCGATGAGCTGCGTAAGCAGCACTCGCGCCTACCGGTGGTCGTGTTCAGCACGCTGACCGAACGCGGCGCGAAAGCTGCGCTCGACGCACTCTCGCGTGGTGCAAGCGATTACGTGTGTAAGCCTACGGGCTCGCGCAGCGTACAAGCGACGCTCGAGCGGATTCGCGCCGAGCTGATCCCGAAGCTACACGGCCTCGTGCGGCGCGATCGCATCGCGGTTGGGTCTGCAGTGAAGGCGCAGATGTCGTCGCCCGCAGCGGCAGCCAAAGGCATTGGCGGGCGCGTGGCGAACGCACCGCCGGAGCGCGTGGACATCGTGCTGATCGGGGTGTCGACCGGCGGGCCTTCGGCGCTCGCGGACGTGATCCCGCATCTGCCACGCGAGCTGCCTGTGCCGATTTTAGTCGTACAACACATGCCTCCGGTGTTCACGCAGGTGCTCGCACAGCGGCTGGCCGGAACGAGTTCGTTGAAAGTTCGTGAAGCGGTGAACCGCGATCGGCTCGAGGCCGGCACCGTGTACATCGCGCCGGGCGACTACCACATGCGCGTCGCAGG
>DASRXR010000954.1:0-3065 GCA_035687405.1 Polyangiales bacterium | reverse complement strand
GATATTACTCGGGATCTGCGCGTGCCGTAGCTGCGACTACAAGCCGGTCACGAGCGTCAGGACCGCGTACAACGCCTGCGCGCGCTGCGAGGAATTTCGTGTTCGCGCGCGTGGCAGGTGCGAGCCGACGCGATGACGCACTTTCAACGTAGACGTTACAGGTATCGGGCGCTATAGATTCGCCGCCGTGAATCGCCTCCTCGACCCCGTGCGCGAAGACGATCTAGAAGACGCTGACGACGACGATCATTTTCACGACCAGTGCGGCGTATTCGGCGTCTTTGGATCGAACGAAGCTGCCCACCTAACGTACTTGGGCCTGCATGCATTGCAGCATCGTGGCCAAGAGAGTGCGGGCATCGCCGTCGTCGACAACGAGCGCCTCACGATGCATCGCGAGCTCGGTCTCGTGCGCGACGTGTTTACCGCAAACGTGCTGGCTCGCCTCGTCGGCGATCGCGCGATTGGGCACGTGCGTTACTCCACCGCAGGCGAGACGCACATCAAGAACGCGCAGCCGCTCGCAGTCGATTACGCGCTCGGGTCGCTCGCGGTCGCCCACAACGGCAACTTCACGAACTACGAGGACTTGCGCGAAGGGCTGGAGGGCCAAGGCTCCATCTTCCAGTCGACGAACGACAGCGAGATCCTCGTGCACCTCGTCGCGCACGCGAAAGAGACGACCGCGATGGATCGGATCGCCTCCGCCCTCACGGTGGTGCGCGGCGCGTTCAGCCTGCTGTTTCTGACGAACAAACAGCTGATCGCGGTGCGCGATCCGTACGGGTTTCGGCCGCTTTCCCTCGGAAAGCTCGGAGATGCCTGGGTCGTCGCATCGGAGCCGCCCGCATTCGATTTGATCGCAGCGCAGTGGGTGCGCGACATCGAGCCCGGCGAGATGCTGGTGATCGACGAGACCGGTCCACACAGCTTTTATCCGTTCGCGCCGACGCCGCGTCGCATGTGCATCTTCGAGTACGTGTATTTCGCGCGGCCGGATTCGAAGCTCGGCGGCACGAGTGTCTACGAGACGCGCAAACGCCTCGGCAGGTCGCTCGCCAAGGAGTTGCCGATCGACGCGGACCTCGTGATCGCCGTGCCGGACAGCGGGGTACCCGCGGCGCTCGGGTACTCGCAAGAGTCGGGCATCCCCTTCGAAGTCGGGTTGATTCGCAGCCACTACGTCGGGCGCACGTTCATCGAGCCGCAGTCTTCCATCCGGCACTTCGGCGTGCGTTTGAAGCTGAATCCGGTTCGCGACGTGCTCGCGGGCAAACGCGTGATCGTGGTCGACGACTCGATCGTGCGCGGCACGACGAGCCGAAAGATCGTGAAGATGCTTCGCGACGCGGGCGCCTCGGAGATCCACATGCGGATTTCATCGCCGCCGACGCGCTGGCCGTGTTTCTACGGCATCGATACGCCGTCGCGAGCCGAGCTGATCGCGTCGAACCACAAGATCGACGAGATCGCCCGCTACATCACGTGCGACTCGCTCGGGTACCTCAGTCTCGAAGGCCTGCACGCCGCGGTTCAGTCCGAAGGCTTTTGCGACGCCTGCTTCAGCGGTAACTATCCGGTCCCGTTCAGCAATCCGACCAGCCACCGGCGCCAGCTCGAGCTCGTCCTGTAACGCGAGCCCACGGTAAGTGGTGTTCCCACTGGGACGCCGACAACCCCATTTGGGGGCATACGAAAGCGGCCGATGTGGGGCACAGTGTGTCCCATGTTTGCGCTGAGCCGTTCTGCACGCAGTCTAACCGTCCTCATTTTGGTTTCTTGGCTCGCTGTCGGATGCAGCTTCTTCAAAGGCGAAGAAAAGGTGCCTGGAGCGAGCGCAGCAGACGAGGTGGGCCGCCCGCTGGTCGACATGGACCTTCCGGTGTCGCTTCGGCGCGGTGACCCTCAGCCCACCGACGCGGATCAGCTCGAAGCCACGAGCGAGCAGCTTCGGCTCGGCGGTGTGCCGATCATCCCGTTCGGTCCGAACGGCCGAGTGAACGACACGGATAAGAGCAATGGGATCATTCCGAAACTCGAAGCGGCGCTGAAGTCGCCGTCGCACGCGACCCTCGCGGTGCGGATGCAGGCGAACCTGCCGTACGAGACCGTCGCGTTGATCTTGAACAGCGCGAAGTCCGCCGGTGTGATGAACGCTTCGTTCGCAGTGCGCGAGGTCGGCAACTCGAGCAAGACCGGTTGGCTGAACGCCGACGGCTACGTGATGAGCTCGAAGGCCGACGACATGCCTCCGATTCCTTCGGTCGCGCCGAAGACCTGGGAGTCGTTCACGGCCAAGTGGGCGACTGTCACGGAAGCGTGCCGCACTGCGCAGACCGGCAACTGTGCGTACGCCGATGCGAACTTCGCGCGCGGCGGCACCTTGAAGATCGAGCTGTTCTCGTCGGGTCGCGGCATCAACGTCGACTTCTATCAGCGCGGTTTGACGCCTGACCAGGAGAAGGCCGAGGAGCAGAAGCGCGCGAAGGAGCTCGCGAAGAAGAAGGAAGACTTCCTTCAGGGCCGCATCGCCCACGACGACATGGTGAAGTTCCTGTTGCTCGGCGATCCTTCGACGCAGGCCCTGTTCCAGTTCCGCTATCAGGAAGCGCTGTCTGCGCCTTCGTCGCTGACCGGTACGATGGCGCCGCTGTGTCACCAAGAGCGTTGCGGTGTGCTGGTCGCAGCCGACGAAGTTTCGCCGATGGTGCGCGTCGTGAGCATGATGGGTGCGGCGTTCCCAGATGGTACGGCGCAACCTGCGTTCGCGTTCGAGATGCCGTGGACGAAGAAGATCCCGGCAAACCTTCCGCAGTGGGCCGACGACGTCCTCGCGAAGGAAGCGGCAAAGACGCCGTAATCAAGCTCCGTTCTGCGGAACGCCGAAGCGCGAGAACCCTCCAGGTCCTCGCGCTTCGTTTATTTAATCGGTGCGCGCGATCCGCCCGCGAACCAAGCAACGCTGGTCGTCCGTCGCTGACGCGCACGTCCTCGTCCTCGTCCTCGTAGCCGTGCACGTCCTCGTAGCCGTGCGCGTGCGCGTACTCGTCCTCGTCCTCGTAGCC
>DASRXR010000953.1:0-3770 GCA_035687405.1 Polyangiales bacterium | reverse complement strand
GACGTCGCTCGCGACATCGATGTACGGCCGTGCTCCCATGCGCACGGCTTTGATGAATTCGTTCCAAGCCCCGAGGTCCGCGTGCACCTGCCGGACGAAGCCCCAGCGTCGAAGGCTGATCAGCAGCCACAGGACGAGGAGCTTCAGCGCGACGGTGAAGGCGATCGCTGTCCACAGGCTGGGATCTCGCCACCACGTCGCTGCTCGATTGGCTGGCGCGTTCGCGGCAGCCAGCTCGGGCGCCTCGGCTCGCATCCCATCTCACTTACCACGATGCGGAGCGAAGTCGGAGATTCAGACAGTCGGGTCGATGACAGGAGGCCACACATGCTTGCTGGCGGAGACGTTGAGTTATGTCACGCGGCCTTCCGACGCAACTTTTCGAGCCATTTTGCGGAGCAGTATGACGCCGGGATCGTGGCTCGCGCGGCGATGCCATACTTGTTGGATCTGCAGCCGTGGAAGCTCGACCGGTGGGGTCAAGATGCGGAGGCCGAGTGGCTTCGCAAATGCGACCGAGAGTCGGGCGCCTAGTGCGGCAACACAGTTGCTAGTTGCAACAGCGAACGGAACGCTCGAGAAGTGCGGCACCGTGAGTGCGATGGTGCGTGAGCGGCCGACGCGTGCGAGGGCGCGATCGACTCGGTCGTCGGGCTCGCCGAAGAGTGCGACTTCGATGTGGGGGAGCGATGTGTAGCGGTCGAGCGAGAGTTTGGTGCGGACGGTCGGGTGGTCGCGCCGGATGACGCAGACGATGTGCTCTTCGTAGACGCCTTCGCCCTCGCAGCCAGTGGGCAAAGCGGGTGGGATGCCGATCAAGAGATCGACGTCGCCGGTTGCGAGGCCTTGGTGTGACAGCTCGCGTTCGATCGTGACGACGCGCAAGCGTGCGAGTGGAAGTTGTCGTTCGAGCTCGCGCCGAAGGCCAGGCACCAGCGACACGCTGATTGCGTCTGTGCACGCGACCGTGAACGTGCGCGCGCGTTTAGTGTGCGATTCGGATGCCGAGAGTAGTTTTTCGGTTTCGGTCAGGAGTGCGCGCAAGCTCGGTGCGAGCGTATCGGCGCGGGGTGTGGGGATGAAGCCGTAGGCTGTGCGGACGACGAGCTCGTCGTCGAACAGGGCGCGCAGGCGGCGAAGTGCGTTGCTGACTGCGGATTGTGTCACGTGCAGTTTGGCTGCGGCTTTGGTCGCGCTGCGTTCGGACAGCACGGCATCCAGCACGACCAGCAGGTTCAGATCGACGTTTGCGAGATTTACATCAGTCATATCTAGAATCAAAAGATATCATTGGAATGGTGTGGGGTCAGCGGCCAAGATTTGGGTGTGCACCGAAGGGGTGCGCATTCGAGGAGATGAGACCCCCATGAGCCCTGCAGCGAAGTTGGATAGCGTCGCGCACGTAACGATTCCGGTTGGCGATCTCGAGGAGGCGCAAGCGTTTTACGTCGACTTGCTCGGTGCAGACCTAGTGAGACGCTTCGATCGCGAGACGTTCTTGCGCTATCAGCCGGGGCGTGCGGCCGAGGCGGATGCTGACAACAGTCCATTGCATCTCGAGGTGAAGTTCGGCGACAGCCCGGAGTTTCACTTGTTCTTGCAGCGGAATCAGGTGCGACGGGTCCCGGCTCCGCATCCGCATATTGCGTTGCAGGTCGATGCGGATGAGCTCGACGCGTTTAGGCTGCGTCTGGTCGATGCGGGGGTGCGGTGTGATGGTCCAAGGCGTTTGGGTGGTCCAGGTCAGGCATCGGTGTATTTTGCTGATCCGTGGGGTCAGTTGTTGGAGTTGGTGACGGAGGGTTACGAGGGAGATGTGAAGTACGGTCCGCCCGATGCATCGAAGTTATAACAAGCAGCCGCCGCTTTGGGCGGCTGCTAATGCGAGAGCGAAAGTAACCCGCAGCGGTATCCCCGCGACCGAAAGCTAACGCGGTGATGCGAGCAGCAATCGTGTCCCTCGGCGATCGGCGGCTTGTCGATAGTGGACGGTCCTCTCGGGGCGCAACATCGCGCTCGGGACACGGCGGCTTGCAGATGCACCGGCCCCGGCTGCTTTCGGTACGGTGCAGCAAGCCGCCTCTCGCGGCGTGCCAACGGACGTATACGCATCAAGCCGTTGTCACGCCGCGACGGTCCCGATCGCGACGTTGCGCCCCGAGAGGACCTTGCGTCATTCAATCATTCGGCGCGCGCGATGCAGGCGTCAGACTGGCCTGCATCAATCTGGAGGGTCTCGGTCACGACGTTGCGCGCCGAGAGGCCCTAGCGTCATGTGAATCATTCGGCTCGCTTCGCGCCGGCTTCACACCGGCCCACCAATCTGGAGGGTGCCGATCGCGACGTTGCACCCCGAGTGGACCTTACGTCATGTGAATCACTCGGCTCGCTTCGCGGCGGCCTCACACTGGCTTGCATCAACGCGACAGCTTGCCGCCGACGTGGTCGGCGCAACAGAACGACGTTGCAGACTGTCGTGGAGCTGCTGATCAGTCATCCAGCCCGTGTTCTGACTCGTGTTTTCTTGCGCACGGCCGGCTGAGGCCCACCGTCGCGCTCGCGGGGCTCGGCAATTCCAGACCGTGTTGGTTTGTCCTGGACCTCACTCAGTTGGGGGAGTTCGCGAGCGGTCGCGAGCGTGGGTCGCGCATGGGTGCGTTGTGGTGTTGCTTGAGCGCTCGGCCTCGTCGTCGCTGAGCCCCGAGTTCTCGCGGCGTGACTGGCTTGGATGCAGCGTTGGATGTGTTCGCGACTGAAGTCTCGCTCGGCCATCAGAGTATTGTGGGCACGACAGAACACGACGAAGTTCTTCTCGGTCGGAGGTCCGCCGAAGCCAAATGCTTGGATGTGATGAAACTCGAGACGACTTCGCGCACAACACCGTTCACCGATTGGACTCACGAAACGGCATTGGCCTTTGTCGCGTACATACACACGACGCTTTACGGCGTTGGGAATATGTCGCGAGTTCCGATTCGAAGTCGAACTTGCGTCCGCCGAACTCGCGTCCGTCGACGTCGCGGCTGACGAACGTCGCGGCTTATCGGTTTGCGCGTAGAGTTGCTTCTTGCGTTCGGAGACGAGCAGCACGAGCGCGCGTTCGAAGAGCACTTCGATGTCGCCGTTGGGCAGCTGATTGCGAAACAGGTCTTGGGCCTCCTGCAGCAAATCCCGCACGCGTTGGCCTGCGGTGAACCGAAACTTGTAGCGACCTTCGCTGATCGGTACCGCGGGTTCTCGATTGGAGGGGTGTGGCGCCGGGGAAACGAGCAGCGGGCGTTCGCTCGTTCCCGAGCCTCGATCGATCTCAGATCGCGCGAGGGTCGGCGTAACAGTCGTGGGCTGACTTAGCTCACTTGAACTGATCACCGTCTGGACACCCGCGCGTGTTGCATCTGTTGCGGGAGTCGATCCCAATGCAGCGGTCCTGTCATTCGGAAGCCGAGCTGGGAGAAGCGCCGCGGTATTCTCGCCGTCGGCGAGTACCGTAAAAGCGCCAGTGCGCTTCACATTCGCATTCGCAGATCGCGCAGTGGGCAACCGGCGCACGGCATCGGGCACATCGGGTTGAGGGCAATGTTTTGCGATCAGCAGTTGGATTTCCTGCTTGGTCTTGAGACACGCCATATTCATCAGCTCGGCATTCTCCGGCGTGAGCACCGGAGCGAGAAGCTTCATCGCGGTCAGTGCAGCGCGCCGCGACTCAGCATTTCAAGTGAGGCGGGGAACTTGCGAGCGAAGCGTGTGGCGTGGAGCCTCAGCCCCGCCTC
>DASRXR010000952.1:0-5553 GCA_035687405.1 Polyangiales bacterium | reverse complement strand
CGACTCCATGGGGACCGAGCAGAGTTTCTCGTTCGGCGAGTTCGAATTGGACGAAGCGGCTGCCCTGCTCTGCCGGCGTGGCGTTCCGATCAAGCTTCACCCGAAGCCGTTCGCCATGCTCGTCCACCTGCTGCGCAATCGCGAGCGGGTGATCTCGAAAGAGGAGCTGCTCGAAGCGATCTGGCCCGATGTCGCCATCAGCGACCAAGCGATGTGGAGCGTCCTGCGCGACCTGAGACGCGCCCTCGGCGACACGAACACCGCGGAACGCACGATTCGGACCGTTCGCGGCCGCGGAATTCATTTCGTCGCCGAACTTCGGCCCTTGCAGCCGACAGCTGCAGCCACGCCAGAACTGACGGCCCCACGACCCGCGCCGACAGTCCAGCCCAAACCACTAGACTTCGTGGGCCGGGACGACGCACTCGAGACGCTGCACGAGTCACTGCTCGCCGCCGCACGCGGCGAACAACGCGTTTCGCTGATCGGAGGGCCCGCCGGTATCGGCAAGACGCGACTCGCTTCCGAACTCTCGCCCCGTGCGCAGGAGCTCGGCTTCGAGGTTCACGTGGGTCGCTGCTTCGATCACGAAGGCGCAATGCCATTCTGGCCCTGGCTACAGCTCGTGCGCGGGATCACGTCCGGCGCGCGCACGGGCACGACTGCGCAGCGAATCCACGCAGAGCTCCCAGAACTCGGCTGGCTCGACGCCGAGCTGGTCGACACACCGAAGGCGCCGGAGCAGGGCGGCTTCGATCGCGCGGAAGCACGCTTTCGCTACTTCGATGTGGTCGGTCGGTTTCTGGAGCGCGTGAGCGTCGAGCACCCGCTGCTGCTGATCCTGGACGACCTGCACTGGGCAGACGCCGCGAGCCTGCTGCTACTCGAGTTCGTGATGACGTCGGCTCGTGCGGCACGCATTCACTTAGTCGCGACGTTTCGCGATCCCCCACGTCCGGAACGCACTCTCGCGCGCGTGCTCGCTGCCGCAGCGCGCCATCCATTCACGGAACGCCTCGACCTGCGAGGATTGCACCGCGAAGCAGTGAGCGTTCTGCTCGAGCGCGCGGCTGATCGCTCGCCCGAGCCCGCAGTGGTCGATGCGGTGCTGAGCGCGACTTCCGGCAACGCGTTGTTCGTTACGGAGCTCGCCAAGCTCGCTGAGCAAGGCCAGCTCGACGTCGCGGATCTGAGCCTCGGCCTGCCCGTGCCGAAGCGCGTGCGGGATGTGTTGCGCTGGCAGTTTCTACATCTCACGCCGAGTTGTCGTCGGCTTCTGCGCTTACTGTCTGTCGTCGGCAGTGAGCTCGATCTTGCGGCGCTCACCCACGCGGCGCGTGCACCCCAGCGCACGATTCTAGCTCGGCTCAGCGAAGCCGACGCAGCAGGATTCGTGGTTACGGCAGGGGAGTTACCTACACGCGCCGCGTTCGTTCACGACCTCGTTCGAGAAAGCATCTATCGCGACCTCTCACTCGCGACACGCACGCACCTGCACCGGCGAGTCGCCGAAGCGCTCGAAGCGACAGCGCCGAAACACGGCTCGGGAGATCTCGGACCCATCGCGTATCACTACGCACTCGGAAGCGCGGACGGGGCAGCGGAGCGCGCCGTGCACTTCGGCCGCCTCGCCGGCGAACAAGCCAACGCTCGCATGGCGTACGAAGACGCCGTCGTGCACTACGACCGCGCGCTGCGCGCGATGCCGATGGTCGCCGATGCCGCGGACCCGAAACTCGCGTGCGAGCTGCTCCTCGCACAGGCGGAGGCGTCGTGGGGAACGTTGGAACCGCCCGAGCTCGTGCAGCAGCGATTCGTCGCCGCAGCGGAGGCAGCGCGCGCAGCGGGCGAGCCCAGGCTCTTCGCGCGCGGCGCGCTGGGTCGTTCCGGCCATCGCGCTGGGCCAGGCGATTTCCGCGATATCCTCGTCGTCGATCACGTCGACATCGCGCTCTTGTCCGAAGCGCAGACTGCACTCGGCGACGCCGAGACCGAGCTGCGTGCACTGGTGCTCGCGCGGCTTGCGCTCGCCGTGCGCTACGAGCGGCCGTTTGCGGTCGCGGACGAGCTCTCGAAAACCGCAACCGCGATTGCAGAGCGCGTGGGTGCGCCGGAGACGATCGCGGAGACGCTGCGCTATCGGCACGACGTCCTCTCCGGGCCCGAGTTTGTGTGCGACCGGCTCGCACTCGCGGAACGCGTTCTGTCACTCGCGCGGACCGTACGCTCGCGGCCACTCGAGATCGACGCACTGAACTTCGAGACTCGCGATCAATTCGAGCTCCTCGAATTCGCGGATGCCAAAGCGACGGGCGATCTCCAGGACGCGATGGCCGCGGCGATGAAACATCCCGGCGCGCTGTTCCGCAGCGGGATTCGCAGCGTGTTCATCGATCTGGTGCGCGGAAAGTTCGCGAATGCGGAGCGCGACGCACGGCGATTTTACGAACGAGACGCGGCACGCAACCTCGGAGCCGCAGGCACCTTCGAGCTGCAACTGATCATGCTGGGGATCTTGCGCGGTGATCACGACGCCGCGATCGCGATGATCCGCCAGATGGCGGCGCGGCGTCCCAACGTCGCGTGGCTCGACTGCGCGCTCGCTCGCGAGCTCGCGTTCAGCGATCGTCGTGCGGCTGCTTCGGGCATCCTCACTGCGCTCGCGAGTGACGGTTATCGTCGCATCACCGACTATCACCAGCACAGTACGCTCGGAGCCTTGTTCCACCTCGCAGAGGCGTGCGGCGAGTTGGGCGACGCTGAGCGCGCCGGTGAGCTGTATCAACTACTGATGCCGCACGAGCAACGGATGGTCGCGGCGTTTCTCGGTACGATCTGGCAGGGCTCGGTCGCGCATGCGCTAGGCGTACTGAGCGTCGCGATGAAACGTCGAGATCAGGCCGTGCTCCACTTCGAACGCGCGCTCGCAATCGCGCGACGCCTCGGATCGCCGCCGCTGATCGCGGTCACGCTCCAGCGCTACGGACAACTCCAGCGCCAAGGCCGCAACGGCGTCCGCGCGCAAGGCGCTGAGTTGCTGCGCGAAGCGAGCGCGACCGCGCGGCGCATTGGGATGGACGACATTGCGCGGCGCTGCGCCCAGTCCGAAGCGCTCGAACCTCCGAGGCTGCGCTCACGCGCGTGACGAACCATGCAGCTGCGGCGATTGCTGTGCCTGGGCGTGCTGCTTTGTTGGGGGTGTGGTGGCGAACCGGGTGATGATGTCGCCGCGCACCGCGAACCGATCATCTACGGCTCTGACGATCGCGTCGAAGTCTTCGAGCATCCCGAGGGCGCGCTGCGACAGCTCGCGAAGGCGTCGGTGCTCGCGCTCATACCGGCTGAAAGTGTGAACGCTCGCTCGAGCGAACCGATGCTCATTACCAGCCCGACCGCGCAGAGCGTGGGCCTATGCGCGGACGCACGTTTCGCCCAGCAGCCAGTGGCGGCGGACTGCTCGGGCGTTCTGATCGACCGCGACCTCGTCCTAACCGCCGCGCATTGTTTGAGTTCCGAAGAGACATGCGACGATCTCGTGTACGTCTTCGACTACTTTTACGAGGCGCCAGATACCCTCGCAGCGCTCACCCGCGATTCGATCTACACGTGCCGCGACATCGTCGCGCGACGACATGGCACACAGCCAGATGGACGTCGCCTCGACTTCGCTGTCGTGCGACTCGACCGACCTGTCTCCGACACGCGCAGGCCAGTCCCGATCTCCGAGCGTTTACTGCAGCCTGGCGAGTCGTTGACCACGATCGGATTTCCGCTCGGTTTGCCGGCGAAGATCGACTCGAACGCGCGTGTGCTCGAGGCACTCGAGGGACGCTCGGATTCGTTCGCTCTCAGCACTGATGCGTTCGAAGGTTCAAGTGGCTCCGCGGTATTCGATAGTGAACGACGGCTGGTCGGCGTGTTGTCTAGTGGCGGAGTCGATTTCGAGCCCAGCCGCGGTTGTGCCATGCCGCGCGTCGTCGACGAAGCAGACGATGCGAGCTCGTGGGAACGGGCGACGTATGCGCGGGAAGCGCTCGAAGAGTTGTGCGCGGCGAATCCGGCCGAGAGCTCGCAGTGCCGCCGCAGCCCAAGCTGCGCGCTGTCGTCTGTCCCGAGCGAGCGCGGTTCGCCGAAGTGGCTTCTGATGTTCATCGCGCTCGCAGGCAGACGCTGGCGCGGCCGCAAGAACCCCAACTAAATCCCAACTTGGGAGAGACGCGCAGCCCGTAGCCTCCGCGAGCAACCCTCGCAAAGGACGGTGAGCTCATGGGTCTCTTCCAACGAATCAGCGCGCTCGCAGTGTTCACTTCGGTCGCTTGCATGGCCTGCGCCAATGCCACCGATGCGGCAGAAGACGCACCACCACGCGCCGCTCTTTCGCTCGCGCTACCAGGTGCCTCGGAGGTGGACTTCGATGTCATCGCCGGAACAGAGAAGATCAGAAATGGATCGACGTTCGGGTTTTGGGGGCTGTCCGGCAATTCGACGGTCTTACTCGTCGGCCCAACTGACGTCTGCACGGCACAGGTGATCAATAAGTACTTTCTCCTCACCGCCGCTCACTGCATCGTCGATCTCACGCCGACTGGTGCCGATTGGCTCAGGGTCATATTCACGGATACGTCGAGCAATCAGTTCGAGCTCGCAACGGTAGCCGCTTTCGGCGCGCAGATCCCCGACTGGCGGCCAGGCGACAACGACATCGGTCTCTACTATCTGGTCGATGGAATCGACACGTGTCAGGACACGCTAGCGGCCTGCGCCCAGACAGCGGTGAACAGGCCGGTGAACGCGGCGTTCCAGGTCTACTATCCGGGCCTCGAGTACACCGCGAGTCACTACTACTTCGTGGGTTACGGCACCGAGGACAACGTCACAGCCGATCTTCGACTGCGGATCGGAAATTCGGCGATCGATAGTTCGGTATTCACCGCGGACGGCACAGCTCACAAAATCCGCACCACATGGTCGGGCGATGACGCCCGGACGTGCAAGGGTGATTCGGGCAGTCCGCTGATCAATACCCAGTTCGCGCGTCTGGTGCACACCGGCGTCCACTCGAGCAACGGAGACTGCACGCTCGAGAGCGGCAATGCGACGTACGCTGGTTTGTCGAACGATCAAGCGATCTGGGTGTTGGACACGATGGCGAGCGCATCGCCCGAACCCAGTGACCCGTACCACTGCGGCGCCAGTACGACGGAAATGCCGAGCGGCACCGCGATGGGCGTGTTCGGCTGCGATAACAACGGCAGCGTCTACTAACAGGCAGCGTGCCAGTCATCGTCGCGAGAGTGCCAGTGCTCGAGTGAGAGCGCTTCCAGCGCAACGGCGGGGACTTTCGTACTTCGAACCCATCACAGCCACGCCGCCGACGGCTGTGCGTTGCTCACCGGCAGCTCAGTCTTGCGTGAAGTCGCTGAACAGCACCGAAACGCGATGCGTGGACGACGGCCAGTTCGCCGTGCGAAGTATCTGCGGGCGTGCGGTATCGCCTCTGGGGATGTTCTTTACCACGACCGTTCCAGCAGGCGGATCCGACGCCGAGATGAA
>DASRXR010000951.1:0-8571 GCA_035687405.1 Polyangiales bacterium | reverse complement strand
GTCGCGTCCTTCAAACGCTTGGCAGCGCGACCGGTCGGCGCGCAGAGCAATACTTTGCGCTCGAGCGCGCGATGCGCGTTCACGATCGCCCGCACCGTCGTCGTTTTGCCCGTACCGGGCCCACCCGTCAGTACCAGCAGCGCGGATTCGAGGCTCATCCGAACTGCTCGGCGTTGATCTGCCGAGAACTCAGCGAGAGGTCCCTCCAATTTCGCTTCGAGCTCGGCTGAAGCTTCGAGCGGCGTGCCCCCACGGCGTGCGAGCACCAGCAGCCGCGCCGCGACCACCTGTTCCGCTTGCAGGAGCGCCGGCGCGTATACGGCCTCGCCATCGCGGACTACGTGCTCTTTCGCATCGAGCTCGAGGATCGCCGTTCGCATGCGATCTGCGGGCACGGACAGCGCGGCGGCTTGGGCGAGCAATTCGGATTCGCGCAGGAACGAGTGGCCTTCGTCGGCCGCTTTACTCAACAAGTGGAGCACGGCACCCGCGGCGCGGCGTGGATCGTCCGGCGCGTAGCCGAGCGCTTGCGCCATCCCGTCGGCCGTTCGAAAGCCGATGCCTGCGACATGCTCTGCCACGATATACGGGTTTTCGCGCACGATTTGGGGCGCGCGCGCGCCGTACTTCTGTTGGATCCGCCGTGCGGTTCCGGGACCTACGCCTAGACCTTGCAGAAACGACATCAACTCGGCCTCGGCTTGGCGTGCGCGCACTGCTTCGGCGATGGCTTGCGCGCGCTGAGCGCCGATGCCGGGCACTTCGCGCAACCGCGCTGATTGCTTCGTGATCACGTCCAAGGTTTTGTCGCCAAAACGCCCGACGAGACGTTGCGCTAGCGCGGCTCCGACGCCGGGGATGAGACCCGAGCCGAGATACCGTGCGATTCCATTCTCGGTATGCGGTGTGACGGGCGCGAAGCTTTCGACGCGAAAGCGCATGCCGTAGCTCGCGTGCCGCTCGAAGCGGCCACGAACGCGAACGGATTCGCCGGGCCCGAGATCGCTCAACTCGCCCACGATCACCACGCTCGCTTCGTGTGCAGTGTCTTCGCGAGTGGCGCGAACCACGGAAAAGCGCCGATCCGGGCTGCGGTACACCAGCTCCTCGATCACCGCAGAAAAGATCAGTTCGCGCTCCATTCGTGTCGCGCAGCGTACCGCGGTTCGGTGGACGTGCCTCGCACCACTCTGAACGCTGTTCAAAGCTACCGACCCGGCGTGCACGAAGCCTGGACGAAGTCTTCGAGCCGGCCGCTTCGAGGGTCCGAGCCTCGCCGCTGCAGGCAACGCCCGGCGCCTGCCATTTGCATCGGTACTGCGCTCAATCGATGCGAATCGGCATCGCGCAAGAAGAGCGGTTCGCCTGCGTTCGCGAGGCCGGCTTTCGTGAGCCTCGAACCGACTCGAATCAGCCGCGCACCGGGCGCAATTGCAGCTGATGGTTGCCCGGATGCCACGTCGATCTCCGAGGATTGGGGCTCGAAGCGCGTCGGATCGAAATCCGCCGCGACGAGCAGCGCACGCGCTCCCGCTGGAAGCTCGACGTCGTTTGCGATCAAAGTCGGCTCGTCACTGGCGTCCGCGAGCGAGATTCCCTGCAGCTGGAGCGCAGTGCTGCCGAAATTCGCGAGCTCGACGTATTCCTGGGCCAGGTCGGCCCCGGACGGATCTGCGAGGACTTCCGTGATCGATAGGGTCGCAAGCAGTGGCGCAGTGATCGATGCGACGCTGACTTCAGTTGCGTTGCCGGCGAGGTCGATCGCTTGCAACGCGAGCTCGAACGGTTCGTCCGGCGCGAACCCCACGAGCGGTAGCGCGATCTCGCCTGCAGCCGTGAGCTGCGCCGCCTGCCGCTCCCAGCTGCGGACCGCTACCCGGACCGACTCGTCGGCACGTGCGCGGAGCTCCACCCCTGCATCGTTCACGAGCAGACAACCGAACGCGGTCACGTGTTCGTCTGGCCGGCACGCGATCGCTTCGAACGCCGGAGGCACCACGTCCGGCTCCGCGCGCGTGTCGAACTCGGCGTTGAGCGGCTCGATCGGCCCCCCGTGGACATCGTGCAGCGCGCGGCCGCTGCGCAAAACGTAGCGCGCGTTCGGCCGCAAAGCGCCTTCGAGATCGAGCCGAACGCAGGTCCGTGCACGGCTGTCCAACGCGCCGCAATCCACCCGGCCCGCACCCGCTGAAATTGCGGATCCATCCGGCGCCTCGAGCCAGATGGCCGTGTCCAAGGCGCCGCCCTCCACGGCGACGACACCATCCAGTGCGACGAACGCCGCCTCGAGATTCGGCGGCACGCCACTCGAGCCTGCCGCTGGCACAGTTTCCATCCACGTCGCGCCCGCGCTCGCGGAACCCAGCGTGCGCAGGGCTGCGACGAACGCCGGGCCGCCATCGCCGAGCGCTGCGCCGCCCCTCACCCGGGCGCTGCCAGGAAGCGCGAGCGTGTACTCGGCCGCTGCTGCCAGTGCGCTGCGGGGCGCCAGACGCAGCTGCGAGCCTCGTTGCGACACGACGCTCGCTACCGCGCGCGCATCCTGTGCAGCTCGCAGCGGCAGACCGGCGAGGTCTTCCAGCAAGTCTGCGTCGGGTGAACCCTGCAACAAGACGAGCACCGCCGGCTCGAGCGCCCGAGTGCTGGAAACCAGGAATTCCGGGCGACGCGGAAGCGCATCCAGTGGCATCTCCAGACCGCGGACATCGTACGCGGCGACCACGAACCGTGGCTCTGCCGGCCCTTCGGGCTGCGGCGCAACCGGTCCAGCGCAACCCGCACTCATGACGGCGACGCCCAACTGACACCCGACCATGCTTCGAAGCGTTTTCATGGCTGGAGCATCGGCCCGCGCCGTGCTCGGTTGCGGGCCCCGTAGCAGCTCTCGCGACAGGCCTTACCGACTTGAGCTATTCTCTGTGGTGAATCGCGGATCCAGACTTTCCCGCGACTTCCTGCGAGGCTTGCAATGACCTTTGGTCTCGATGCCCCAGTACTGATGCTCAATCGGCATTATCAGCCGGTGCGCGTCACGCCCGCGCGGCGCGCATTGATGCTGATCTACGGTGGTTGCGCACACGCACTCGACGAACGCTACGAGGCGTACGACTTCAGCGCCTGGATGCAGACGTCACCGAAACACGACGATGAAACGATCGGCACGACGTCCGGTCCGCTGCGCGTGCCGCGCGTGGTGCTGTTGCACCGCTACGGGCGCGTACCGATCACGACCCTGCGGTTGTGCCGCCGCAACGTGTATCTGCGCGACGACTTCATGTGCCAATACTGCGGCCGCAAGCCGCCGGTCAAAGATCTGAATCTCGATCACGTGAAGCCGCGGAGCCAAGGCGGTACGGCGACGTGGGAGAACCTCGTGACGTCGTGCCGGCGGTGCAACTTCAAAAAAGGCGGGATGACGCCGGACGTCGCGGGGATGCGGCTTCTGTCGGAACCGCGGCGCCCGACCTGGAATCTCGCGGTGGCGCTGTCGGCTGCACCGCGGCATTTCGTGGAGTGGGAGCCATTCTTGGCGTCGGCTGCAGCAAAGGTTGCAGGTTGAGCGAAGGACACGTGTATCGTCAGCTCCTGACGCGTTTGCGTCAGTTGATCCCGCTTGATAGACAGCGCCGGCATGTCCCGCGATAACGAGACGAAATCAGCAAAGGGTCGTGCAGGGACGGCTTCCAGCGACGCGCTGGAAGATTCGGGCGAGATGTCTGCGTTCGAAGAGCTCGCCGACATCGAATCCGACGAGCCTGAGGTCGCGCGTTCGCTCGACGCCGATCTCGACGACGACGACATCGTTTCCGCCGACGGCGTACGCCGCGCACTGCCCGAGCTCGCCGACCTGCCGGGCGACTCGCCCACCAGCTCGCACGAGCGCCCACTGCGCGTGATTGTGGTCACGGGCGCGCGCGGTGGTGCGGGCCGGACGGTGATCGCGTCGAACCTCGCGCTCTACCTCGCGACGATCGGTCGCAAGGTCGTCGCAGTCGATGCGGATCCGAGCGGCGCCAACCTGCATACGTGCCTCGGCATGCGCCGTCCGATCTCGCTCGCGCGCGTGAGCCGGCTCAACGTGCGGCGCGACGCGACCACGTTGATCGAAGAGGTGATGGTTCGCACCCCGTATCCGGGGCTGCGGCTTCTGTACGCGGGTTTCGACGAGCCTGCGCCGGCTGCGCGCTCGGAACGCCTCGTGAAGTTGATCGAGAAACTGCGGCGCGTTCAGGCGGACTACATCGTCGTCGACATGGGTACGGGCACCGGTCGCGAAGTGGTCGATGCCTACCTGGCGGCAGATTTTCCGATCTACATCACGCTTCCGGAGCCGAGTGCGCTCGAGAACACCTATCAGTTCTTCCGCGCTGCGTTCGTGCGCTTCGTCGTCAAACGCGCGCGCGACGCGAACGAGCGCGACGTGTTGCTCAAACATTTGCGTGCGATGGGTTCGGCGCCACCGCCGCTCGATCTGTACCGCGAGCTCGACCGCCAGCGTTCGCCAGTTGCGGAGTCCGTCCGCGAAGCGTTGTCGCTGTTCCGGCCCAACATCGTGATCAATCAAACGCGCTTGCGCGCGGACCTGCAGCTCGGATTCGACATGCAGTCCGCAGGCCGGCGCCGGCTCGGCATCACGCTGGATTACATGGGCCACATCGATCACGACGACACGGTCTGGACCTGTGTCCGCAATCGGCGGCCGCTGCTGCTCGAAGTGCCCGGTGCGAAGTCGAGCAAGAAGCTCGAAAAGATTGCGCGGCGCGTGCTCGCGATGGAAGCCCAGCTGGCACGCGGTCCACGCATCGCTGCGGTGCCTTCGGACAGTCATCACGACTTGCTCGAGGTCGAGCGCGGCGCGACGGATGAAGAGGTACGCCGCGCCTACAAGCGCTGTCGCGAGCTGTACGCGCACGATTCGCTCGTGTGTTACGGCCTGCTCGAGCCGCACGAGATCGAGACGCTGCGCGCTCGGCTCGACGAGGCGTTCGATGTGCTCCTCGATCCGGCGCGGCGCCGGCCGTACGAGCTGTCGATCTTTCCGCCGGGTACGGAGCCGAAGCCCGTGGCGGTCGAGCCGGACTTCGATCCAGAAGGCGTGTCCGCGTTGCCGGACATCACGCCCGACACGGTGTTCACGGGCGCGCTACTTCGCCAAGTCCGTGAAGCGCACCGCGTGTCGTTGCGCGACGTGAGCCAGAAAACGAAGATCGGTTTGATCTACTTGCGCGCGATCGAGGAAGACGACTTCACGAAGCTCCCGGCGCTCGTGTACTGCTCGGGGTTCGTGAGCGAGTATGCAAAGTGTCTGAAGCTCGATGCGCAGCAAGTCAGCCGCACGTACACGCGGCGCTACAAGCGCTACCTCGAAGACAAGCAACGCAACATGACGCGGTAGCGCGGTGCGGTGGTGACGGTGGCAGTGATGCAGCAAAAGCCGCTCGTGCTCGCTTCGGCGTCGCCGCGGCGGAAGCAGATTCTGGAGCAGCTCGGCCTCACGTTTCGCGTGATCCCGAGTGGATTCGACGAGACGTTGCTCGAAGGCGAGACCCCGTCGGTCCACGTCGAGCGGCTCGCGCGAGGTAAAGCGGCGGAAATCGTGGCGCGGCTCGCGGCTGCGGGGGAAGCTCCGTGCGTGCTCGCGGCAGACACGATCGTAGTGCTCGACGCCGAGATTCTCGGAAAGCCTCGCGACGACGGCGACGCTGTGCGAATGCTGCTCGGGCTGTCGGGGCGCGCGCATCGCGTGAGCACGGGGGTTGCGCTGTTCGTCCCCGGTGCGGAGCCTGTGAGCGCTGTATTCGAGAGTGAAGTGCGCTTTCGTGAGCTCACCCGAGCGAGCGCAACCGCGTACGTCGCGTCGGGTGAGGGCCGCGACAAAGCGGGTTCGTACGCAATTCAAGGCTTAGGCGCGGGACTCGTGCGCGAGATCGTGGGCTCGTACACGAATGTCGTGGGTTTGCCGGCCGCTGAGACGCTGGATCTGTTGCTCGGCGCGGGCGTGCTCGGAGCGTGGCCGTGAGCAGCGAGGACGCGCGCGTGAGATCCGGTCTCACGCAAGTGCGCGAGCGGATCACTGCCGCGAGTGCTCGGGCGGAGCGAGCTCCGGCGGGCGTGCGGCTGATCGCGGTCAGTAAGCGTCATGCGCCGACCGCGCTGCGGGCCGCGTACGCGATGGGCCAGCGCGAGTTTGGCGAAAACTACGTTCAAGAGTTGGTGTCGAAGGCGAGGGCGCTCGCCGACTTGCCGCACTTGCAACTCCGCTTGATCGGGCATCTCCAGCGCAACAAGGTCAAGGAGTTGTTGCGGATCGGTCTGGCGCTGCGAAGCGTCGATACGGTCGACTCCGTGCGTCTGGCGGAGACGCTCGCACGTGAAGCGGAAGCCGGGAAGCGCACGCTGGAGGTATTGGTGCAGGTCAATCCTGCGGGCGAAGTGCAAAAGTCGGGTGTTGTGGAGTCGGAGTTGCCGGATTTGATTGCAGCCATCCGCGGCATGCCGGCGCTGGACCTGCGGGGGTTGATGTTGATTCCGCCTGCGGTCGAGGCGGAACAGCGCCGGCCGTTCTTCCGGCGTCTGCGAGAGCTCGCGAAGGTGTTCGAGCTGCCGGAGTTGTCGATGGGAATGAGTGACGATCTCGAGCCGGCGATCGAAGAAGGCGCGACGCAGGTGAGGGTAGGAACTGCGGTGTTCGGCGAGCGCGTCTAATTGTTTTGCGTCGGTGACGTGCGTCGGTGGCTTGCGTCGGTGATCGGAGGCTATTCGATAACTGACGGCCCTCTCGGGGTGGAACGTCGCGCTCGGGACACGGCGGCTTGCAGATGCACCGGCCCCAGCCGCTTTCTCTACGGTGCAGCAAGCCGCCTCTCGCGCCGCGCCAACTGAGGTCGTCGTCACGCAGGCTGGTAGGTCGTCACTTGAAGCTGTCGTCGTCACGCGGCCGCAGCGCACTACAACGCAAGCTCGCCCCCTATCTAGCTCTTCCTCAGCTTCGCCAGCGCTTCCTGGCCCAGCTCTCTTCCTCGATCTCGCGCTGCAATCACGCACGCTTTGAACGCCGCCTTCACATTCAACTCGTCCAGCTTCGTTACACCGGCCTGCGTAGTTCCGCCCGGACTCGTCACCTTCCGCCGCAGCTCCGCCGGTGCTTCACCTTGCTCGTGAAGCAACTTCGCTGCTCCGTACACAGTCTGCAACGCGAGTTTGCTCGCTACCTCGGTTGGCAGACCGGCGGCTTCTCCCGCTTCAATCAAGGCTTCCGCTAGATAGAACACGTACGCCGGCCCGGAACCGCTCAACGCTGTTACCGCATCCAACAACACTTCCGGCGTCTCGACCACCACTCCCACACTCTCGAACAGCGACCGTGCTAACGCTAGATCGGCCTTGCCGGCGAGCGCTCCCGGCGCTATCGCCGTCGCACCCGCAGCGACGAGCGCCGGCGTGTTCGGCATCGCACGCACGACACGGCGCCCAGCCAACTGCGACTCGATCACGGCCAGTGGCACACCGGCCGCGATACTGATCACCAACGTCTCCGGCGTCACGTGCGGCGCGATCTCCGTCAACAAGGCGGGCAGCACCTGCGGCTTGGTGCTCAGCACGAGGACGTCCGCGCGACAGGCTTCTGCGTTGTCCTGCGTCGTACCGATCCCGTGTGCGCCGCTCAACGCTGCGAGCGCTTCCGCGCGAACGTCACTCGCGATGATCCGCTCAGGCTGCGACGTCCCACTCGCGAGCAACCCGTGAATCAACGCGCTCGCCATGTTGCCGCTGCCGATGAATGCGATACGCCGGTCGATCTGCATGCGACGCAGCGTAGCCTCGGGCCGGCAGTCAGGGCTAGTGCTGCACTTCCTGTCAGAACGGGTCGTAACAGTCGTAGTTGCGCTGCGACAAAATTTTCCCCGCTCGGAACGTAAGGAACATGCCTAAGGTCGCTCGAATCGGGGCTCCGGCTGGCGTCGGCGCAAACGCCAGATTGAATCGGCCGACCCAGTCGACTTCCAACGCGACCTCGTCACCGACGGCGAGCGCGTTCTTGATCACGTAGCTCTGCTCGAGCACGATCTGCTTCGCCTTCGCGGTCACTTCGTGCATCGCGCTCATCGTCAGCGTGCGACCGTTCGGGTTCAGCCGGTTCGGCTTCTCGTGAAACACGTACGCGGGATCGAATAGCGCCGGCAGCTCGGGATCGGCCATGTCCCGCTCCAGAATCCGCAGGTAGCGGCGCGCGAGCTCTAGATTCGACGTGGCGGTTGGTTCGCTAGACATACACACCTCCTGAATTTGCTTCGGCTCCGAGAACTTGTACAACCTAGGTTGTGTAGATTGCACAACCTAGGTTGTGAATCAAGATCGGATCGAGATGCCGGACGAACTTCTGGACCCCGCGGACCTCGACTTGTTTCAGCTCGCACTGTTCGCCGGCATGGCTGCGAACGATGCGATTCGTGCACGGCTCGAACACAAAGGCTTCCTCGGCCTGCGCGACTCGCACGGCTTCGTCATTCAACACCTGTTGCGCGCGCCGCAGTCGATCGGTGAGCTCGCCGCTCAGCTCGGGGTCACGCA
>DASRXR010000950.1:0-9432 GCA_035687405.1 Polyangiales bacterium | reverse complement strand
GTTGAAGAGTGGACTAGGCACGGAACTGTCGCTCCCTACTACGCGGCAGGCTGGAGACAGGTGCTGGAGAGTCCGATTTCGGAGATCAGCGCTTTCCTCGTCGAGGATTCAGAGCGCGCGCGCGCATTCCGTCAGGTGAGTCCGTTCGCCGGTGCGCTGAGTGCGAGGGAGCGCTGGCGGCTTTGGGCCTCCGTGAAGCGGGACAATGACACGACAGCAGCTTGAACACCTGATTCGGGCGGCGGCCACTATCGCTGATGACGACGAACTGATCGTTGTCGGGAGTCAATCCATACTGGGCGCCCATCCCGCCGCGCCCGCAGAGCTGCTCGTCTCTGTGGAAGCTGATCTCTATCCGAGGAATCACCCCGATCGCGCCGATCTGATCGATGGGACGATCGGAGAGCTCTCACCGTTTCACGAGACCTACGGATACTATGCGCAAGGAGTCGGCCCCGAGACCGCCGTGCTGCCGGTGGATTGGGAGTCTCGCCTAGTCACGATCCAAAATGAGAATACGCGCGGGGCGAAGGGCCTGTGTCTCGAGCCGAACGATCTCGTGTTGGCCAAGTATGTTGCAGGTCGCGAGAAGGATCTGCTATTCGCGCGAGTTGCTGCGAAAACAGGCTTGGTCCAGCGTGGCGTATTGGAGCAGCGGCTAGCGACCATGGCGGTTACGGAAGCGAAGCGCGAGTTGGTCGCACAGCGCATCGCTCGCGACCACGCAGGTTCCGCCTGAGCATGAATCTGCTCGAGTTCACAACGACCCCGCAGGTGGTGGCGCGAGCGCATTCCGCGCGCGGGCCGGCTTGTAGCCTGCAACGTGCAGGCTTCACCAACCGATGTTGCGATTCGTGCGGAACAGATTGGCCGGATTGTAGCGCTGCTTGATCGCGGCGAGCCGCTCGTAGTTGCCGCCGTACGACGCGCGCACGCGCGCAGCGTCTTCATCGGAGGTCTGGAAGTTGATGTAGTTCCCGTCGGTCGAGAACGGCTGGACCGCTGCCAAGCAGCGCGGATCCACTGCTGGTAGGCCGCTTCGGCGCGCTCGCCCGGTCCCCACATGCCAAGCGCGCCGAGCGCAAAGCACGCATCTCGGTTTCCGACCGCCATCGTCGCGAGCTCGCTCTGCGAGCGCGCCGGCGCGGTGCAATATGCCGAGCTCCGCTTCCGGGATCGGACACTCGGCTGCGAGCTCACGCCAGGTCGCGAGCAACGCATCGCTCAGCTCGCTGACGAATTCGTCTTCCAGTAGTAGTGGTTCCCCCTGGGTTCGGTCGCGTCGAGATAGGACTGCGACTCTAGGTACGGTTGCTTCGGCTGATCGACAGTGTCGACGAGCCCACCGACCAAGTCGAGACCGCTTGGATCGAGGAAGCCAAGCGGCGGCTCGCTGAGATCGATCGCGGCGAAGTACGCACCGTACCTTGGCCGGACGCTCGCCAACGTATCTTCGCCCGTTGACGTGCCGGTATGGCTAGATCGAGCAGTTTCTTCGCACGCGAACCAAGGGCGACACGGCGAACTCGAGTCAGCTCAACCAAAAGTGCGGACGCTCAGCTTGCGCGAAGGGATTCGCGAACCTCACGGGGGCGCATCAGGCGGATACCTCTTGCGAATGGCATCGCAACTCCAGTCGTTCTGTTTCGCTCTTTCACGAGCCAGCATACGAAACATTTCGTAACGCTCGTTCGAGCCAGAGCTCAGCACGACATGATAGTCGGCGTAGATATCAGGGACCTTCTGCCCGACCGTCTTACTGATCTCGACCGCCACCTCGGATGTGTCTGGCTTCCCGTCGAAGTCCTCATAAACGCGACATAGCCGATCGTATGATGTCGATGTCCGGGAGCAGCTCGCACAGCAGATCATCGTGACGATGAGACAGAGACCTGCGCGTAGTGGACGCCGGAATGGCGACTTGAGATTGAAGAACTTCTGCATCTTAGACTGCTCACTCGTAACGGTCCTCGTGAATCAGCCAACCCTTCGGCGTCGAGCCCCTGTCGCGAAACGGATCGAACAGAAAATACGCCAGAACGTATGTTGGTCGGTAGCTCGAACCGGTGGACACCTTCCCGATTTCCTCGACTCGCCAAATCTCATCACCTTCGCGAGCCAAGACGCGTGCGGTCGTGCTGTTCAAGCTGAGTGCTGTTGTCGCAATCGTGAAAAGCAGACTGGCTCCACCTGTCGCATCAACCTTCGGTCATCGCGCGACAGCCGCGCCATCACCTCAGCCCGCTGAAGGGCGTCGATGATCGTTGGGTTGGGCAGCTTGGGTAGAGGTGGCGTCTGCGCGTCGCCAGTGATGGCTCCTTCGAAATCGACCAACTCGCGCACTGAGCCATGCAGAATGCACGCAAGCGGCTCGCGGACCGAACCCGACGGCATTCCTCCGAGAAGCCACGCGAACGCAGAGAAGATCAGGTGCCCCGGATGATCGCTGTGCGACCAACCAAGGCCCGCCGACTGCGTGAGCTGCTGGGCCGCGCCCGCGATGTTTCCGGTAAGCAGGCTCAGTACTCCGACGACGCTCGGTGCTTTCGTAGGGTTCCTGTCGATTGCTTCAGCCGCGCGCTTGCGAAGCGTGTCCGGCGATGGATCACCCGCCAGTAACCAGCGAACTAGTCGAGTCAGCGAGGGCGCGCCGAGCCAGGCTGTCTCGAGCTCGTTCACCAGATCATCATTGCCTAGCACCTGTGCGGCGAGCGCAGCTCCGTCGAGGAATTCGCCACGTATGTGGTCGCGTTCGATGAAGACGGCACACTGCTTGTAGGCGAAGAGAGCCGTCGACCAGTCGCCAGCGGCCACCAACGCGTCACACCACGCTCGCGCAGCCTCATGACGCTTCGTGGCTCGCGCCATACGCTCGAGTCCAGCGACACCGTCGCGTCGACCGATTGCAGCGCGTAGCCAGCGTTCGCGGTCCGACTCCCAGTCAGAGCTCGACCCGGATTCGAGCTCGAGGCGCGCGATCCAGAGAGGCATGAAGGCTTCGACGTCGGGCAGCTCTCCACCGAGCGTAGTCGCAATCTCGTCGAGCGGGTCTCGCAGATACGATAGCCCATGCGTGTCGTCGATTGTTTTGAGCAACGCATCGGCCCGCGCGGCGATTGGCGTCGTGACGTACACCGCGCTCGCAAACCGGCACATGCATTCATGGAGATCGATCGACAGGACCTCGTCGACGAGCTCGTCCTGACCGAGAAAGATGTCTCCGTTGTTGATTGGCACGAGTAGCGCTTCGAACATGGGCCGCGCCGCGACGTGATCCCCCGCGAGTGACGCGTTGATGGCGTACCTAAGATAGTGTTCGACCTCCGAGGGTTCTGCCTGTCCCTGGCGGCGCGCGGTAGCAGCGAAAGTCGTAGCCTCTCGGACGACGGACGCGGACGGCGGCACGGGTTTCCAGCCCGACCTGCTACGAACAGCATGCTGGAGCAGGCGGTCCTCGATGACTGCGCGCGCGGTAGCGTCGAGCCCGTCGAGCGCCTGGCCGACGAATAGCCGCAGCTCTTCGGCCGAAAGCGCGGCGAGTGCATCCTTGACGCTTTCAGTCCGTCCTGGTTGCACGGTGGTTGCAACGTATCGTTCGAAGCGTCTCACGGCATCACAATGCCCAGACTACGAAGCGCCTACAAGAGGCGGACCCATCGCGCCACGTCGCGCGCGTCGTGGGGCCACGTCTCGAGATGCACCGTCGTGCTCAGCGCACAGTCCGACCGCGGCAAACCGATCGGGAACTCGGCGAGGACGCGATTCTCGCCGAGTCACCGGACGTAGATCCGATCAGCATTTTGTTGCACCAGAAGGCAACAGCGTTTCGCACGCGGACTGAACGTGTCGATCGCATGGTCCCGACTATTCAAGGAGCTTATCGCTCTGCGTGCTTCGCGACACTTCTGCTGCGAACTGTCGCGCTGAATGCTATGCCGATCCGATGCTGAGCTTCGCCGAATGTCCCTCCGTCGCTGCGCTGTGTCGCGTGGGTGAGCATTTGTCGGCGGATTTGCGGGCAGCAATACTGGCCGACCCGGAGCGCGCGGTGCCGGCGTTGCTCCAAGTGCTGAGCGACGACGAGCTCGCATTTGAATCGGCGCCAGATGGTGGTTGGGCGCCGATTCATGCTGTGGATTTGCTCGTGGCATTGGGCGCGCACGCAGCCATTGAGCCGATGCTCGAGCTGCTGACGCCCGCCGAGCTCGACGACATCCTTCACTCGCGCATCGTGACTCGCCTACCCCGGCTCGGTGCGGCGGTCTTGGAACCAGCGCTTGCGCACATCGACCGGACCACCGACCCGGATGTGCTGCAGGCATTGGCGTGCGTGATCGCGGCATTGGATGTTCGCGACGAACGAATCTACGCGGTGCTGCGGCAGCTCTTCGAAGACGACCCGATCCGGACCGCCTTCTGTTTGGCCGCGTACGGCGACTTGCGCGGACTCGATCTACTGTACGGCGCGATCATGAACTTCGAAACTGACTATTCTAGCGTCGGCAATCAGTGGGACTTCCAGTGCTTGGTGGAACAGTACCAGACGCTCGGAAAGTCGCTGCCACCAGCATTGGCCGAGCACGTGGCTGAGCTCGAACGCAGCTGGAAGTTCGGTCTGCATGGAGCACCGAAACCGTTTGTGCGCAGGACGGGTGTCAAGCTTGGCCGCAACGACTTGTGTCTGTGTGGGAGCGGGAAGAAGTACAAGAAGTGCTGCTTGGGCAAGGCGCAGATATAGCGGGCTGCGGCCCGCTTGCGAGCAAAAGCCGATCAACCATCTGGTCAGGTTGACGCGTTGATGAGCGCTGGATCAGGCCGGGCGTTCGTGACAGCGTGGCTGCGTCTATGGACGCTCCCCCCACGATCGCCGACGAGATCGAGCGATATCTCCGCACCGGCCGCACCGATCCGCACTGCACAGCGTGGCCCGGCGACGGGTTCATGTCGCGCGCCAAGAGTGCTCACGCAGACCTGCGCGCCGCGCTCGTTCGCGAGGTGCAACGACTCGGCGCAGGGCTGAGTCACGTACCGCTTCCGCAAGCCGATTGCACCGCGCTCACGCGAGCGAAGGTCGAGCCGATGGTGCGCGGTCTCTTCGCGCGTGCCGAGCAGGGCGCAGTTCTGGCCACGCTCGAGAAGTCTGTCGTGTTCCTCACGAGCGAGAATGTCGACGCGTTACTGACTAAGCACGGGTTCGACAGCTCTGCATGGACGCTCGCCAACATGTATCTCGCGAGTCTCTGCGCAGACCTGCTCGGCGAGGATGCACCAAGGCTCGTTGGCCTGAGCGAACACACGACTTGCTACGTCTCGCCCGACTACTTCGTCGAAGACGACCCTCTCGCTGATTTCATCGTCCACGAGGCCGCACACATCCTTCACAACTGCAAGCGCGCCACCGTGGGTCTGCGCCAGACGAGGACGAAGGAGTGGCTGCTCGACATCGAGTTCCGCAAGCGCGAGACCTTTGCCTACGCGTGCGAGGCGTATTCTTGTGTACTAGCCAGCGCGAAGAAGCCGGCTGAGCGACTGGGACTCGCCGCGGAGTACGCCAGCAGTGTGCGCATCTCAGAAGAGCGCGTGGACTCCAGCGAGGTGGCCAGCATCGTCGCGGAGGCGTGTGCGGTTCGGAACGGCTGGAAGGTCATCCGTGCGCGCTGCGCGCCGACTGTCCGTCCGCGCTCGGCGCTCCAACATTTGAGGGAGATGAGGGCAGCCGAGGACGCGGCTCGTCGAGGCGCGAGTTGCGATGAGCGGTGACATGAAGCTGTGACATGGCAAAACACAGCGGTTGCCGAAACGTGTACTAGCGGATCTCGCCACGGTTCACCCCACGTCATCCCAACCGTCAGCACCCCAACCGAGCGCATCGTCTTCGTTCTCGAACTCGCCCGAACCGACCGGCTGAGCCGCGTACGCTGCTGCATCGGTGATGCCGACTCGGAACGCGAGCCGACGTAGGCGGTGCCGCTCTTCGCTTGAAAGCTTTGCGATCAGGAGCAGGAGATTCCTTCGTGACCTCGATGAAATGATCGAAGTCGTGTACAGCGCCAGGGTTCGCCGGCCCAACAAGGCCGATCTGAAATCGATCAAAGCGCATGCGTCAGCGAATCGAGCGAAGCTGTATGCGCAGTGGGAAACCGTAGTGGATGTGAAGACACCCGGCTCAGAGAGGTAGATCACGATGGCCGTCGCAGTGCTCATTACCAACGAACGCGCTCGAGACGCACTGAGCCACGTTCGTTCGGCGCGTTTCAGCATGGAGTGGGGTTCGGGCAAGACACATTCGCTGATCGTCGGGTTACTCGCCGATCTCGATCGAATTCAAGGACGCCATGAGCTCGAGAGTCTCGTCGCCCAGGCGAAGGGACACCTGCCCGTCGTTTTGATGTCCGCCAAAGTGGCACCGCGCAGTGACGCTGCGTTCCAAGCGTTGGCTTACCTGACCTGGCTCATCGGGCAGGAAGTGTACATCGCGCCTGACGCGGCCGCGATTGGCCGCATGGTGTTTGCTCGACAGGCCAAAGCGGAAGAAGCGCTCATCGCATCCGCCACCATCGAAGATGGGAAAATAGTCGTGTGGAGCTGCGAACCGCGACGCTATGCGGTGGATGCTTCGGAGATACCAGCTCTTGTGAAGCTCTCGTCTGCGGGATTGGCCGATTTCGCAGTGAGCGATACTGGAAGTCGTATCCATTGGAACAGCGGCGACGTCGATCTCGACCTAACTGGCATCCGTGTTCATGCCGACCCGGACGTTCGACGACAGCATCAAGTGGAGCGCCGGAGGGAAGCAGTTCAATATGCTGGAGCCATCCGCGCGTTCCGGGAGGAACGTGGGCTCAAGCAGACGGACATCCACGGACTGAGCGAACGGCAAGTCCGACGCCTGGAAGAAGGAGAGACACTCCCTCACAGCTCGACGTTGAGCAAGCTCTCCGCTGCCCATGGGATGTCCATCGAGGACTATCTGCAGGAGCTGGCAAAGCGCAGCACCCGACGCCTGTCGGGCTCTCGATCAAGGAAGGCTCGACCTACTCGAAGGCGCGCGGCTAAGCGGTGATGTCCGGCGAGGAAGATCGAAGCGGACGTCTAACTAGGACTAGTGCTGCGCCCGGAGCGTAGTGCTCTACCATCGACGATAGCGAAACACGCAAGCGCGATGCCAACGCTCGTGCTCATGTGCCCGTTGAGAATCTAGCCGCCCGCCTGCCGCCAACAGCGGCACGTGCCCGGCACGACGAGCCGGCCCTGGCGCGGAGAACAGCGCATCGCTGCGGTTCGTGCTGAGCGACGAAACCTTCGAGCGCGATGTCCATGGTCTACATGCTCGTCCTGAGCAGACTCTGCTGTTCCGGGGAATGTGTAGGTGCTTCGAGCTTCTCGGCTGGTTTTGCGCGCATTCACGCGATGGGCTGCGCAGCGCCGCCTGCAGCCGTGCGCGGCGGCGACGCGTGCGCCGCCGTGCTCGGCGCTAGCCAGTTTGGTAGGTCAGTCGAGCATCTTCTGCATGACTGACCAGGTCGCAGTGTCCGTGCACATTTTGCAGCTCGGACCGTAGAACCAGGATTTGAGGCTTTCATCGCCCATCAAGAACACACGAAACCAGGCGGTCGTCGCCGACGCGAACGCCATGCCCGGACCGCTTGTGGGACTAATCCAATTGGTGTGCGTCGCAGCGAGATTATTCGCAAACATCGCCGGAAACTGGGCCGAACCAAGCGAGCTCATCGCGCCGGCGCAAGGAATGGTCGTATCCATGCCGCCGCATAGAAGCAGCGCAGGTCCATGGCTGCCGGAGACGATGCGTGCGCCCTGGATCGGTGCAACCGTGGTTATGCGCGGATCCGAAGCGGTACTGCTCGCAGCGCCCGCGCCCTGGGAGTGGCCGGTCGCACCAATGTGATTGACGTCTACGTGTTGATAGAGCGGGCTCATCGCGTTGCCGTTCTGCTCGATCACCCAGTCGACGCCTTGGATCATCGGCTTCGGTGTGCCCTGCGCCACGTTCATGCTGTTGCTCGCGATCACGATGAAGCCGTGCGACGCATAGCGTGTGAGCAGGCTGCGATAGGTGGGTGGCGTGGTGCCGGTGCCGTTGCCCCACGTAATTACGGGATGCTGTTTCGTGAGCATCATCGGTCGAAACATGGTGAACGCCATGTCCGGGCCGATGTTGCTTTCCATCACGGTCATGAACGGACCGTTCGTCGCCGGATCCGCGGTTGGCCAGTCGCCACTCGGCGCAGGCGCACCACCGTTGCTCGCAGGCGCACCACCGTTGCTCGCAGGCGCACCACCGTTGCTCGCGGGCGCACCACCGTTGCTCGCGGGCGCGCCACCGTTACTGGTGGTCGTTCCCGCGCTGCCGGCGCCGCCGGACGACATCGCCATCATTCTTCCGGACGCACCTGCGCTCGCGTCCGCTGCGCGGCCCGCGTTCGCACCCGCAGTCGCGTTGCTTGCGCCTGTGCTGCCACCCGCGCTTGAGCCGCTGTTGCCGAGAGTCCCGCCCACCCCCGCGGTCTGCCCGCCTTTAATCTGATTGTCATCACTGCCGCCACACGCCGCGATGACGATTGCACTACAGAGCACGCCCACCTGAATTAGACACTTCGCCATGACATACCACCTAGCACATGCGCCGCCTTCGGGCGCTTTTGACCGTCAGCTTATCCCACACGCATACTGGATACCCGGCGTGCGCGTGGCAAGGCCCGGAGTCGTGCGAAATAGCGAAGAACAAGAACACTTGTGTCCCCGTTTGAGGCGTGACTCTCGCGCGGCCTCAAACCGCAGCCGGTTCGATCGACGACTCGTTCGAGATGTTAACGAACCACACGAACGTGCTAAGCCCGCGCGAGTCGATGTGTACTAACAGTTCCGCGCAATCGACCGTCATTCACATGTTTTGTTCCGCTCTGCTTGTAGGAACCATGAAACAAGTTTTAACACTGACGGCGAGTCTTGTAGGAACTATGAAACACCTGGGCGGCGCTAGACGGCGCCACGTCCACTCCGGTGATCTCGCAGTCGATGCGAGTCAGCACGAGGTCGTAAAAGCGATTGCCCGCGCGTTCAACGCTTCGCAGAATGCGACGATCGTGTCAGTTGTTCTGGCGCGGCGTCGCCCTGCGGCGTGCGCTCGGCATACGACACTGTTAGGGGACGGGCGGCGAAGCTAACGTGCCGCGTTGGAAAGCTACAGTTTGCGGCGGCAATCGGGCCGTGATTACATCGTCCAACTGTGAACCTTCGGCTGCGCGAGGCGTGCGCCAATCGAAAGTCAGATCGAACGGATCGCAGGCGCGCGTGCAGCTCGGGAAGGTGATTTTATGTTCGGACTTGGGCAACACCATTGTGAACGGAACACAGAAGTTCGTCGCGGCGTAGCCGCATTCGTGTCAACCACACGAGGCGCTTTCGGTTTGG
>DASRXR010000949.1:0-9181 GCA_035687405.1 Polyangiales bacterium | reverse complement strand
CTCGCAAGTCCCGGCCGCGGCCTCTTGCTCTATTCACCGTGTCTGGCGTTTGCCGCGGCCGCGCTGTTTCGCGAGCGGGAGCAAATCGACCGCCGGGTGAGCTTGCTGCTTCTGGCGGCCATCGCGGTGTTGCTGCTCGTGATGGGCAGGTGGTGGTGCTGGTGGGGCGGCGGCAGCCCGGGCGAGCGCATGACGAGCGACGCCACGCCGGTCTGGGGCGTGGGCCTCGCACTCGCACATACCCGGTTCGGAAGCACTTCGGGCTGGCGCTGGGCCTGGTTCGTGAGCTGCGCGTACGCCTGCGCGGTACACACCATTATCGCATTCGTCCGGCCGGGTGGATTCGTTACGGAGCAGTTTTTTCGCGTAATGAGCGGGCCATGGGCATGGCATGCGTATGCGCCGGTGACGTATGTCCTCGGCCTGTTCGGCCGTTAGCGCAGTTGTAGCCGTACAGTGAGGCGTGAGTTGGACCCCAAGTATCGCAGTCTGATCCGAGCGCTGAGTCCGTGGTTCTTCGCGTGGCTGCTGAACGTATTGATCTTCGTTCCGGCCTACCTGTTTTCGCAGCCGAAAGCGGCATTTTTTCCCGACATAGCGCTCGCGCACGCCAGCTTCTCCCACGGCTTCCTTCGCCCGCTCGCGTCATTTGTCCTGCGCCGCGATAACCAGGACGTCTTTCGCGTCTCGTTCGACGTGGTGTTGCTCGTGATCTTGGCGGTGGCGAGCGCCGGCACGCGCTGGCGCGCCCCGCTGCGCGGGCTGATCGTCGCAGTCTACCTGTGGCTGCTGATCTTTCTCGCCTACCACCACGCCGTCGCGTTTTTCTTCGAGCGCGCACCGGCGCTCGGTGAGGACTGGCGCTTTTTACTCAACCTGGGCCACTTCCTCGCCTCGGTGATGTCGCCGCGCTGGGCGGCCATCCTCGCCGGCGTCGCGGCCGGCCTGATCGCTGTGCCGCTGATGGCGGCGTACACCTTCCGCGCGATCCAACGCGCGACCGCGGACTGGTCGTGGCGCCGCCGTGTGATGCTGGTCTCGAGCGTCGTCGTGCCGTGCGCTGCGATCTTGTTGTGGCTCGGCGTGACCCGCGACACGCCGCTCGTGCAGGTCAATAGTAAGCGCATCATCTACAACTGGCGCAGCTCGCAGATCGAAGCCGCGCGGCTCGCCGAGCTGAAAGAGCCGGTGCCGGATCGCCGCTACGATTCGTTCTTGCAGCTCAAGCTCGCGACGAAACCGAACTTCTACTTGATGATGGTCGAGGCGTACGGCGAGGTTCTCGCGACGTGGGATGCCGACCCCGCGTATCGCGCGCTGATGAAGCGCGTCGAACAGCGCCTCGCAGCCGCAGGTTATTCCGCGCGCACGGCTTACAGCTCTTCGCCGGTTCACAGCGGCACGTCGTGGCTCGCGATCTCGACCGTGCACACGGGCACCTTGATCGATCGGCCGATCCCGTACAACGCGCTGCAGCTCGTCGGCGCGCGCGTTCCCTCGATCACGCGTTTCTTCGAGAAGCAGGGCTACCGCACGTATACCTTGCAGCCAGGCAGTAACGACCACGCCGGCTTGAAGCGGCTCGACATCTTCAATCACGACGTCGTCGTCGATGCGGTGAACTTGGGTTACGCCGGCCTGCAGTACGGCTGGGGCATCCTTCCGGACCAGTGGTCGTGGTGGCACTTCCGAAATCGCGACGGCTGGTTCAAGAACCCGCCCGAGCCTTATTACGTCTACTCGATGTGCGTCTCGACGCACTGGTCCTGGGACGGCGTGCCTCCGTACGTGCGCGACGTGAGTGTGTTCGATCAAAAACAGAAGCGCATTACGGAAGAGCCCGATCCGAGCTGGCCGCCGTTTCCCGAGGTCGCGAGCATCGCGACCGAGACGCGTCGCAACTACTTCAAGAGTGTCGAATACGAGTGGCGCGTGATGCTCGACGTGCTCGAGGCCGACAAGTCGAAGAACATCGTCGTCGCGGTGATCGGAGACCATCAGCCGCGACTCGAGGCAGACGTGCCCGGCGGCGTCACCATGAACACGCCCGTGCACATGCTCTCGCGCGACCCGGCGTTCATCGAGAGCTTGGCCGACGCCGGGTTTCAGCCGGGCTTGTACGCAAAGGCGCACGTCGCGAAGCCGCTCTGGCACGAGGGCCTATTCTCGCTCTGGGTGTCGAAGCTCACGGCCCGCTACGGTGTGCCCGGTAGCCCGAAAGTCCCGGTATATCCAAAGGGAATTCGGCTATCCACGATCAGTCGCTGAGTCGGTGTAATAGTTCTGCTGCTCGTGCGTCGGCAGATGAAACGGGCTTCGAGCCCACAGCTGGAGAGCGACATGACCGAACGAAACGAACCGATGAGGGCGACGAACGTGAGCTCCGATGCCCGCGCAAAGGCAGCTTGTGGCTGCGCATCCGCGGCTCCGCTCGCGAGCGGCGTCGACCGCGGTTGTCCCTGCGGTGACGCGTGTGATTGCGGCGACGCGTGCCAGTGTCCGGTCGGGTGCAGCTGCGGCACGCGTGCGTGACGCAAACGCAAAACCAAGCGAGCGCTCCGTTGCAGTACACGCAGCGGAGCGCTACCGCTTGACTGAGGCGCTACACTGACCGTCATGTCGACCGACACGAGCCAAACAAGCGACACACAAACGCTGACGCCCGATGCGATCGGGCGGCTCGTCTCGAGCCATGCGCGTTTCCTCGCATTTCTCGAGCGGCGCGTCGCTTCGCGGGAAGCGGCCGAAGACATTCTCCAGGAAGCCTTCGTGCGCGCGCTCGCTCGAGGGGACGCTCTGCGAAGCGAAGAATCCGCGCAAGCCTGGTTCTATCGCTTGCTGCGAAACGCGATCATCGATCACTACCGAAGAAACGGCGCGGAACAGCGTGCCTTCCGCGCCGTCGCGTCCGAGCCCGAGGGTGAAGCATTACCCGCCGACGCCGCGCTTCACGGAACGGTGTGCGCTTGCGTGACCGAGTTGATCGAAACGCTCAAGCCCGAGTACGCGCAAGCGCTACGCGAGGTCGATCTCGCCCAGATCGATCTCACGAGCTACGCGAAGGGCCTCGGCATCTCGAACAACAACGCCTCGGTACGCTTGCATCGAGCGCGTGAGGCGCTGCACAAGCAGCTCGTGTTGAGTTGCGGCACGTGTGCGACGCACGGTTGTTTGGACTGTCATTGCGACCCGAGCGGCATCAAACGCCACTGTCAGCCGTAGCATCGCTCGCGTTTGACCCGAAAGCGCTCGACGCCTGCCACCACACTCCCGAAACCGCGCACTCGTTTTTAAATCGCGCGGTGACTCTGGAGGCCCGATGCTTGGTGCGCGCGCTCTGAATGGTTTCGTCTTGCTCGCGGTTTGCTCATTTGCATGTGCGAGTGACCCGAAATCGACTGATGATCCGACACTGCTCGCTGGTGCGGGTGCAGTCCCGCCCACGACGAGCGGCACCGGTTCACCGACTCCGATCGCAGGCACTGGATCGGCCGCAGGCGCCACGAGTGTGCCCACTGCGGGTGCGTCCGGGGCCCGTGCAGGCCAGGGCGGTACGACGCCGCCGGCGACTGCAGGCGCGAGCGGCAGCGCGAGCGGTGCTGCTGGGAGCGGCGGTGCTCCGACGAGCGGAGGCGGCGCGTACGTGACGATGGGTGATTGGCACGGCTACGGATTTACGAGCGCGAACGGGATGGGCTCCACGATCTCGCCGATGAACTTCGACGCGCTCATGCCCGGACAGCCGCTGTGTGCGAAGGGCACGGTTGGGGCGGCTGCGGACTACAGCGGCACGGCGCTGGTCGGGATCAATCTCAATCAAGCGACCGGCACCGGGACGATGCCGTCGACGGTCATGATGTCGAAGGCCGGCGTGTACGTCCAAGTGAAGAACACCGGCGGCTCGACCCTACGCGTGCAGATTCAAGGGCCGAATGGTTCGACCGACGCGATGGATCGCTGGTGCGCGCCTGTGATGGGCACGAGCGCATTCATTCCCTGGGCCACGTTCAACACCGCCTGCTGGGATAGCACCGGCACCGCGTACTCGGGCCAGCCGCTCGTAGCGGCGATGGTGATCGTGCCAGGCGGTGCGATGGATCCCGTGATGTTCGACTTCTGCATCGAGCAGCTGACGGCTGCGGACGCCGCTCCGGGCATGAGCGGGACCGCGGGTGCTGCTGCGATGGCAGGCAGCGGTGCACAGCCGACTGCGGGCACGGGTGGCGCACCGATGGCAGGCGCGAGTGCCGGCGCAGCAGGCTCGAGCGGCACGACGCAGCCCAGTGGCCCACTCGGTCCAGGCAGCTTGAGCGGCAGCGGGATGATCACGGAGAGAAGCGGCGCCGTGATGGTGATGCGCGACGGCCGCAGCTACTTCGTGCAGAACAACGTCTGGGGCGACGCCGCGACGATGCAATCGCTCAGCTACAACGGCACGACGTTCGAAGTGAAGACGCAAACCGGTTCGAACCAGGCGTCGGGAGCGAACGCGATGGGCCCGGTGTCATATCCATCGACGTTCATCGGCTCGAACTTCAACCGCGCGACTTCGGGTAGCAACTTGCCGAAGCAGGTGAGCGCGCTCAAGTCCGTGAAGACCGGCTGGAGCAACAACGCGAGCTCAGGAATCTCGGGCACGTACAACGCCGCGTACGACGTGTGGTTCAGCACCGGCATGGGTGGCGACGCGATGGCACCGTCCGGCGGTTACTTGATGGTTTGGTATTCGAAGCCGAACGGCGCGCAACCGATCGGTAGCGCCGATCCGACACCGGTCACGATTCCGGGTGTCTCAGGCACATGGGAAGTCTGGCTCGGCCAAAACAACGGCAAGCCGTGCATCTCGTACGTGCGCACGCAACAAACCGAATCGCTCGAGTTCGACTTGAACGCGTTCATTCAACACGCGGTCACACGCGGCGGCTCGATTCAGAGCTCGTGGTACCTATCGAACGTGTTCGCTGGCTTCGAGATTTGGAGCGGGGGCGTCGGACTCAAGACGACCGCGTTCTACGCGATCGTCGAGTGAACGCGCGCGACCGAGCGCGATGAAGTCGGGTGTGAACGACCAGACGAGCGCCAAAAACGCTGCAGCTACGAGCGGCTCTGCCCAGGGCCGCCAGGCTGCGACGCAGCCGACAGCCAAGCCCAACGACACGAGCGAGTACAAAATCCGGCCGAAGCTAGTCCGCCGTTCGCGCACGTCGCGAACAGCGAGCGCCCAACGCGCGAGTACGTAGACGTAGCGCAACGCGCCGATCGCGAGCACCCACGGGCCATAACCCACGGCCACGACGAGATACACGCAGCACAGCATCACGACGTGGCTGTCCGTCTCCATGTCGAACAGCGCACCGAACGCTGAGGTTTCGCCGCGACGCCGCGCGATCCACCCGTCGACGCCGTCGAACGCGTAGACGAGCGCTGCGACTGCGCCGACCCAGATGCCGCTGTCGGCTGCAACCACGAGCACGAACAGCACCGCAAACAGGCGCATCGCGGTCACGAGATTGGCGAGCCCGACGCGCCATCCGCGCTCGGGTCCGTAGCGGAGCCAGCACAACGCCATTGCGACACTCGCGGTCACCAGGGAGGGACCGAGGCTGCCGAGGGCGCTGCTCGCTGCCGCACCCGCGAGCGCCGCCGCTGCGTTCGCCAGCATCCAGCTCTGGATCCCGTTCGGGACCATATTCCACGTAGAATTCGGCAAAGACATCACAGTGTCACTGAGGGACGGCACAGGTGTGCGTCAAGGCGCTAGACGAATTCGCCGGCACTTTTTCGAGGCGTGCTTATCTGCAATTTTATGAACCGGAAATCGAATTCGGCGTAGACCCCCGGGATCGAACCCGTTTCGTCGACGCACCTCGAAGGCGTTGGAATGGCGCTTCGAGGGCCATTCCCGAATCGGGTTGGCTCAACTAGATTACTCGTACGCATTGGGTCCGATGCACTGGCTGGATGAACTCGAACGGTTGAAGCAGACGGGTGCCACGGCAGCCCGCCCGTTCATAACAGCGGCGTTCGCGATCAGTCACGATGGTTGCCTCACGCGCACCCGCGGCGAGTCCACGCTCATCAGCGGCCCCGAGTCACAGCGCGTCACCCACCAGCTGCGCGCGCTTCACGACGCCCTGTTGGTTGGCGTCGGCACGGTGCTTTCCGATGACCCAGCGCTGACAACGCGGCTCGTCGAAGGTCCTTCACCGCTGCGCGTGGTGCTGGACTCGCGGCTGCGGGTGCCGGTCACAGCAAAGCTCTTGAGCTCGACCTCGCGCGCAGCTTGGTTGGTGACGAGCGCGTCAGTTTCGGGGCCGAAGGGGCGCGCTCTGCTCGATGCGGGTGCGGACCTGATTCAGGTTCCTGCGTCTGCAGGCGGGATATCGATCCCGGTGCTTCTCACGGTCCTCGCGACGAGTGGGGTTCGCTCGCTGATGCTCGAAGGCGGCGCGGAGGTTCTGGAGAGTTTTTTTCGAGCGCGCCTAGTCGACTACGTCGCGCTCACCGTTTCTCCGCGCCGATTGTCGAATCCGTGCGCGGTGAGTCTCGGTAGCTGTACGAGCGCGGTACTCGCGGAATGGCGTGCGCGCAGTCGGCGCACAGAACTCGGGGCCGACCTGCTCCAAACTGGGCCGCTTTCACCGCCCGAACGCGAACCGAGTTGGGTGGGTCAACGTCTGGCCGCACCATGACCGCTCCGACGCTGGCGAAACCTCGCGCGCTGTTCTTCACCGGGCCTCGCACGCTCGAGCTGCGTGAGCTCGCACGCGAAGTTTTGCCGCCCGACTCCGTGCGCGTGCGCACGACGCTGTCCGCGATCAGCGCCGGCACCGAGCTCTTGTTTTACCGCGGCCAGCTCGAAGCCGGCATTCCGATCGACGCGACGTTGCCGTGGGCGGGCACGCTCAGCTATCCACTGCGCTACGGTTACGCCGCCGTGGGCTGCATCGGCGAGGTCGGGGCTGCGCTCGACCCGGGCTTGCTCGGCCAGCGCGTATTCGCATTTCAGCCGCACCAGGAAGAGCTGACGGGCCGTTTCGAGCACTTCGTGCGCTTGCCGGACACGCTGAGCGACCTACGCGCCGCGTTTTTGCCGAACATGGAGACCGCGCTCTCGCTCGCGATGGACGGAGCACCGGGGTTCGGCGAGCGCGTCGCCGTGATCGGGCAAGGCGTGGTCGGGCAGCTGTTGGCGGCGTTGCTCGTGCGCTCCGGGGCAGAACACGTCGCGTTGTTCGACCGGCGGAGCGATCGGCTCGAGCGCTCGCGCTCACTGTGCGGGTCGGCTCGCGCAGAGTGGGCGCCCTCACCGGAGCCGGCCCATCACGACCGCTTCGATCTCGTGTACGAGCTCAGCGGCGATCCGAGCGCGCTCGAGGCAGCGCTGTCGCTCGCGCGCTACGAGGGTCGGATCGTGATCGGTTCGTGGTACGGCAACAAGTCTGCGCCGCTCGACTTCGGGACGCGCGCGCACCGCAACCGCAACACGTTTTCGTTCAGTCAGGTGAGCCGCATCGACAGCCGGCACGCTGCGCGATTCGATTCGGCGAGGCGGCTCGGGGTGGCATTGAGTTGGCTCGAGCGTTTGCCGCTCGAAGGGCTGGTGACGCACCGGTTTGCGTTCGAGCGCGCGGCAGAGGCGTATAGTCTGCTCGATGCCGGCGCAGAGCCTCACCTACAGGTGTTGATCGACTACGGAACCGGTGCTTAGCTCGTCGTGATTAGGAGGCGTGATGTTTCGAGTAGCAATCAAGCGGCCGTGTAAGGCGTTCCACTCGCTGATCGGCGGAGACTGGGGCCGTGAAAACGACCACCATTCGCACGACTACGAGGTCGAGATCATCATCGAGGGCCCGGAGCTCGACCGGCACGGCTACTTGTTCGACATCGCCGAGCTCCGCAAGCACGAAGAACGCGTGCACGCGCGCTACCTGAACGCGAACTTGAACGAGCTGCCGGAGTTTGCCGGCCAAAACCCGAGCGTCGAGCGCTTCGCGAAGTACTTCGCCGAACAGCTGCTCGAGGGGTTGCGCCTACCGGGCGCGACCGACCTCACGATCAAGATCTACGAAGACCCCGAGACCTGGGCGAGCTATCGGACCCGCATGCCATGAAGCTCGCGCTGCTCTTGCCGCGCGCTTCCGGTCTAGCTCGCCGATTCCCGTCCGGGGGTGATGTCTACGATGCGCAGCTCGCGCTCGCGCTCGAGCGGCGTGGCCATGCCGTCGATGTGTTGCGAACGCCGCCCGAGCTCGATGCGCGCGCTTGGTCCGTTCGGCTCGGCGCGCGCGACTACGCTGCGGTGCTCCAAGACGAGCTCGGTCACGCGGACTACCTGCGGCTCAATCGCCGGCTTGCCGGCCGGGTTCGTGCGATCGCGCTCGTGCACGTCACGCGCGCGCGGCTCGAGCCTGCGGCGAAGAGCGCGGCAGTCGAGCGAGCGTTCTTGCAGTCGGTGGAGAGCGCACTGTTCGTGAGCCGGCAGGTTCGCCGCGAGACGCAGCGCTTGCTCGGGGTGCGAGTGACGTCGCGCGTCGCGCACCCGGGCTGCGATCACTTTCCGCGGCAGCGCACGAAGCCGCGGACGGCGGCGGGGCCCGTGCGCTTCGTCTGCGCTGGGCACCTGCTACCGAACAAAGGGCAGCTCGAGCTGCTCGATGCATTTGCGGAGGTTCGCGGTCGCTATACGCTTGCGCTCGCAGGTGATGACGGGCGCGACCGGCGTTACGCCGCACGGGTTCGTCGCGCTGCCGCGAAGCTGGGAGCGGCGAGGGTGAAGCTGCTCGGGCCGCTGACGGCGGCGCAGCTCTTGCGGCTCTTTCAGCGCTCCGATGCGTTCGTGAGCGCGTCGGTCTACGAGTCGTACGGGATCGCGGCCGCCGAAGCGTTGAGCGCAGGACTGCCGGTGGTCTCGTGGTCCGAAGGCGGCCTGTGGGAGTTCTTGTCTCCGGGAGGCGATTCGATGCAGGTCGCGCCTCGCGATCACGGCGGTCTCGCGCGTGCCGTGTCGCAGCTGTGCGCGGATGGCGAGTTGCTCCGGCGCTTGCAGCGCGGGGCGCGCCGATCGGCTCGCGCACTTCCGTCTTGGGATGACGCCGCGATGCGTCTCGAACGACTCTTACCGAGCGAGCGCCATGCTGCGGCTTGAGGCGACACTCGGGATCGCGCGCTCGCTCGCGAT
>DASRXR010000948.1:0-5956 GCA_035687405.1 Polyangiales bacterium | reverse complement strand
CGAGTGACGCGCAGGTGTTGATCGACGGGAAACCGGCGACCGGCACGTCGAGTCCGTACTCCGTCAGCGATCTCGCGGTCGGTTCACACGAGCTCGTCGTTCAGAAGCCGGGCTTCAGCGAGCATCGCTCGACGTTCAATGTCGAGAAGGGCGAGTCGCGCGCGTTGCCGATGGTCGAGCTCGCATCGAAGCAGGTCGATCGCGGCTTTGCGGTGAACTCGATGCCGTCGGGCGCGGACATTTCGGTCGATGGTGCGGCGACTGGCAAGACCACGCCGGCGAAGGTCAGTGGCATCACGCCGGGTGTGCACAAGTTGCAGTTGCAGCTTGCCGGTCACAACCCGTTCGAGTTGTCGATCCTCGTGCCGGATACCGGGGTCTTGCAGCTGCCGACGGCGGAGCTGACCGAGGCGTCGGTTGCAGCGGCGACCTCGCCGAAGGCCAAGTCCGAACGCGAGCCGCGAGAACCGCGTGAGGCGCGGGAGCCGCGTGAGCATCGCGAGCCGAAGGAAACGTTGGCGTCGATCGACAAGCCGCGTCGGTTGCATGCGGCGGATGCGGAGCCGATTGCGGCGCGTCCGGAGCCAGCGCCGAAGAGCACCGGTGGTGCCAGTGGCATGTTGCGTTTGAACAGCCGTCCGTGGTCGCAGGTTTTCGTGGATGGTCGTCTGGTGGGCAACACGCCGCAGATGGGTTTGCCGTTGAGCAACGGAAACCACAGCGTGCGGTTGGTGAATGCGCAGATGGGTCTCACCAAGACCTTCAGCGTTCAGATCAAGACCGGCCAGATGGTCACGAAGGTCGTGAACCTGGTCGAGTGATCGGTGAGTGCGTGGGCAGCGGTTTACGCTGCTGCTCACGCGTTTTGCGGCGCTTCAAAGATCGATCGCCAACTCACTCGAACCGAATGCCCTGCGCCAGCGGCAGCTCACGCGAGTAGTTGATCGTATTGGTCGACCGGCGCATGTAATTCTTCCAAGCGTCCGACCCCGACTCGCGCCCGCCGCCAGTCGCCTTCTCACCGCCGAACGCTCCGCCGATCTCCGCGCCACTCGTCCCGATGTTCACATTCGCGATGCCGCAGTCGCTTCCAGCGGCGCTCATGAAGAGCTCTGCTTCACGTACATCGTTCGTAAAAATGCACGACGACAACCCTTGCTCCACAGCGTTCTGCATCTCGAGCGCGTCTTCGAGCTCGCGATAGCGCAACAGATAGAGCAACGGCCCGAAGGTCTCTTGCCGCACGATTTCAGTCTGCTCCGGCATCCGGACCAAGGCGGGCTCGACGTAATACGCGTCCGGCAACTGCTCGGCGAGCACACGCTTGCCGCCCGCCAGCACCGTCCCGCCTTGCTGCTTCGCGAGCTCTAGCGCGCGCTCGAGCGACCTGAACGCGGCCGCGTCGATCAACGGCCCAACCAACTTGCCGGCCTCGAGCGGCGAACCGATCGGCAGGCTCCGATAGCTCGCAAGCAACCTCTCGGTAAGCGCATCCGCGACGCCTTCGTGCACGATCAGTCTTCGCAACGACGTACACCGCTGCCCCGCAGTGCCAACCGCGCTGAACACGATCGCGCGCGTTGCGAGGTTCAGGTCCGCGGCCTCAGTCACGATCATCGCGTTGTTGCCGCCCAGCTCGAGGAGGGTCTTACCGAACCGCGCAGCGACTACCGGGGCGAGCACACGCCCCATGGCGCAGCTACCGGTCGCGCTGACGAGCGCGATGCGCGAATCTCGCGACAGCGCCTCGCCGATTTCCCGCCCGCCGATCGCAACTTGCGAAATGTCCGCCGGCGCGCCTTCCGCCCGCGCGACGGCCCGCTCCCAAAGCGCCTGACACGCCAGCGCACAGAGCGGCGTCTTCTCCGACGGCTTCCAGATCACCGGATCCCCGCACACGACCGCGAGCGCGAAGTTCCAAGACCAAACCGCGACCGGAAAGTTGAATGCGCTGATGACCGCGACCGGCCCGAGCGGATGCCACTGTTCGATCATGCGATGTAGCGGCCGCTCCGACGCAATCGTGAGTCCGTGCAGCTGCCGCGACTGCCCGACGGCGAAGTCACAGATGTCGATCATCTCCTGCACTTCGCCGCGACCCTCTTCGCGAATCTTCCCGCTCTCGATACTCACGAGCTCACCGAGCGGATCTTTGTGTGCGCGCAGCTCTTCCCCGAACAAGCGGATCCACTCGCCTCGCTTCGGTGCGGGAATCACGCGCATGGCCGCAAAGGCACGCACGGCGCGCTCCACTTGCTGCGTGACTTCGGCACTCGAAGTAGTCGCGACACTTGCGATGTTCGACCCATCGACGGGCGACCGAACCGTGAGATCACCCGCCCGCAAACTCGCGCTCGATACGCCGAGCCGCTTCAGCAAGGGTTCGATGTTCATACCGGCCCTCTTTCTCGTGACGCGCAGAGCGCTAGGTCACGCGTAGTACTGTCCGAATCGATTCTTCAAAAACGCTGGCAGCGATACGTCCTCTTGGCGAATGAAACCACGCTGCGGGAGCTCGCCGCTGCACACCAAGTCCAGCATTGCGCAGACACCGGCCGCCGTCGTGATTTGAATCGCCGACAACTCCGTTCCGCCGATCCGACCATGATAGACCTTGCGCGTGTACGTCTCTTGAACGAGCCGCGCGTTTTGAAGGCCGCTCACGGTCACGAAGATCAACACCACGTCTTGCGCCGTCACCGGCACCGCGTGTTCGAGCACGTCTTCGAACAACTTCCGCCGCTCACAGAGGCGGAGGTCGTTGCACAAGAACTTGATCAACTCGCAGTGACCTGGGTAGCGAATCGTCTTGTAGTTCAAGTAGTCGACTTTGCCGCGCAGCGTCTCCCACAAGGTGCCGAGTCCACCCGAAGTGTTGAACGCCTCGTAGGTGACTCCGTCGAGCGAAAATTCTTCGAGGCCTTCGAGCGCCAGCACTTCGCGCACTTCGCCATCGTGAATCACGTGGCACGAGTTGCAGTACTCGTTGATCAGCCCGGCCGTGCTCCACGTCAGGTTGTACTTGAGCGCGTTGCTCGGAAACAGCGGCAGCGCACCGACCCGCATCCGCACGCGGTTCAGCTTTTCGAACTTCTTCGCGAGTTCGTTTGCGGCGATCGAGATGAAGCCGGGCGCGAGGCCGCACTGCGGCACGAACACCGTACTCGCGTCCACGGCGAGCTCGCGGACGCGCTTCGCGGTTGCGACATCCTCGGTGAGATCGAAGTAGTGCGTGTTGGTTTCGCGCGCGGTTTCTGCGACCGGCACGTTCAAGAAGAACGGTAGGGCGCTCAGCACTGCGTCGGTTTCGGAGAGTGCGCGGCGGATTGCGGCTCGATCGGTGACGTCGAGCACCATCGTCTTCACGCCATCCGGCATTCCGGTGAGTCGTTGTTCGTCGCGATCCGCGACCGTCACCGAGTAGTCGCCACTACCTTGCAGTAGCTTTGCGATTGCGACCCCAATGTTGCCCGCACCGAGTAACAACACCTTCGTCATACCGATAGCTTACCACGCGCTACTGGACTGAACCGGTCAGGGGCGAGAAGCCTACAGTCTGGGCAGTGCGCCCAGGTTTGCGGCGGCTAGAGATCGAGTTGCATCCGGTAGATCAGCAGCGCGCGCACCGGTGAGTAGTACGCGTGTTGCCCGTACGAACCGTCACCGGGGCGAATCAGGAACGTCGCGAACAGCAGATCGTTTCGCTGGATCAGACCGAGCCGCGTGACTGCGTTGAAGCCCCAGGCCACTTCGGTGTCGTGATGGCCGCCGCGCGGCAACCACATGATTTGAAGGTAGGGGGCGAACCCACCCCAGTCGCGATGTTTGAAGAACAGCAGAGTCTCGAGGCGCGTCATCAAACCGGGGTCGTGAACGTTGGTGAAGAACCAGTCGTAGCTGCGCGGGCGAAGACCTTCGTAGCGCGCGGCAAGTTGCGACGTGAACACGACCCATTCATTGAACGGCGCGAACAGTGAGACGGAGCCTTCCGCCATCATGAAGTGATCCGTGTCCGGGCCTTTGCCGAGGATCGGATCGCGATCACGCCGAGCGCCGCGGTCGCAGGCCTTGCAGTACTCGCCGTCGTCGCCGGGCTCGAAGCTGAGATTGCGCCAGACTGTCCGATAGCCGATCGAGCCGCCGAACCGTAGGAAAAGCACGCGAACTGCGGCGGAGGCTGTGACTTGTCCAACGGGGTAACCGACGAGTGCGGATGTGTTGAGCGTGTAGTCGTTGACCTTGCCGAAGATCGAACCGCGATGTTCGATGCCGACTTGTGCGCCTGTGCCGAAGTAGTCGAGCAGCAGGAAGTTGCCGGGTGCGCCGACGTCTTCGAGCATGTAGTCGCGGCGCTGGTCTGCGAACGCGCTCGACGCGGCTCCGATCCACAGCGTCGCTGCGACAAGGAATAAGCGCAGCGGCAAGCGACCGAGGTCGGTCATGTAGCCCACGATAGCTGAATACATCCAGCATCGAAAGAAGCCGGTGTGGACGTAGCAGGGCACGGTGCTGACGAGCGCGTGGGCGCTCGAGGGGCGTGGAGCAGCTGAAGTGGCGCGATCTCGAGTGCGAGTGGTGGTCGCGGATCGGCGAAGGAGTGGTGGGCGGGACAGGGATCGAACCTGCGACGTTCGCCGTGTAAAGGCGACACTCTACCGCTGAGCTACCCGCCCGGAAGAGCGGCGCTAGTCTGCAGTGCGGCGCCGGCTTGTCAACTCTGAGCTCAGTCGTGACATTTTTGTCTGTACAGCTGGTTGGCGACGGGGCCAGCTGAGTGTGCCCGGATCAGAACGGTCGAAACATCGAGGCGAGCCGCCAGACCTACGGTTCAGCGGTCCCATGCAAGAGATCAGAGCTGTGGCTGTTCGAAGTTGGCGAGCCCGAGCGCAAGCTGAGCGCGGAGCGTCCAAGCACCGACGCGTCGTGTCCGCGCGTCCGCAGCTGATGGCGGCAATGCGAACTCCAAACTTTATCCGTAGCTGCGCCTGCGCCAACCTTTGCTCACGCTCTCATGAGCCTAAAGACTGAAAATTCGGCGCGCGCTGTGAGCCATCCTTCCGCATCTGCGTGCTGCAATCGCTTGATACGAAAATGCGCTTGTAAACGGCGTCATTCCCGTGTTGAAGGTAGCGCATCGCCGACAAATCGTTGCTGTCGGCGGGGGGCTTCGTTCAAATGTCTAGCGTCTCAGTGGCCAGGTTCTTAGGGCGGTCACGTGTTTGTTTCTCTTTGATGTGCCTGTCTGCTTTCGCGAGCGCGTGCGACGAGGTGAGCTGTCCGTTGGGCACGACGAATGTGCAGGGCCACTGCGTTGAGTCGGCCGCTGCCGATGGGGCGGCCGCGGAACCTGGAGTGGGCGATCCGTCGAATCCCACTGCAACGGGAATGATGTCGTCTGGGGTCTCGAGCGGGGGGTTCCCTGGCGTTGCCGGCGGCACATCCGCGCCTTCGCCAGTGGGCAGCACCGCCGGAGCCAATGCGGCTTCACCGGGCACCGGGTCAAACTCCAGCGGCGGGGCAGCCAGCGGAACTGCGGGTGCGGGCATGATCGGCGCTGCGGGAATGAGCAGCTCGAATGTTGCCGGCGCGGGTGGTCCTACCGCCGAGCCGTGCGCGACTCCGAACGCCTTTCGCTGTGTCAGTGGCGGAGGCGGAATGCGCGAAGAGTGCGTGAGCGGCTCGTGGGCTGAGGCGGCCGGGTGTGCTCAAGGCGAAGTCTGTGCGGGACCGGAAACATCGAAGCCGGGCGAGTGCTTGTTGGTCGCATCGGTCTGCGAAAACAGCAAAGGCGCGCGCACGTGTGATGGCGCCGGAACGCTCTACCAATGCGATGCGAACGGCGTAGTCCAGATGCAGACTGAGTGCAGCAGCGCGGCGCTGTGCATGCCGGGTATTCGGACTGGCGTCTGTGCAATGTGCGCGCCGGGAGCCAATCGCTGCACGGGCGCAACACTCG
>DASRXR010000947.1:0-10558 GCA_035687405.1 Polyangiales bacterium | reverse complement strand
CAAGAGCGCATCGGGCTTACCGGCTTCGCGTGCGCCTTCGGCGGCAAGTAGCAGCTCGAGCGCGGCGCGCGCTTCGGTAGCGGCGTAGGCGACGCGATCGACGACGACCTGATGGGCGTCGATCTGCTTGCCATTGGCCGTGAGCTGCGCGGTCCGGGCGACGGCTTTGTCGGTGAGCGTGCGGGTTACGTCGACGAGGACGCGGGCGTCCTTCAAGCTGGCGGAAACTGACGGTTCTGACATGACTGGCCAGACTACACCTGGGATTGGATCTGTCCAAGCACAAGGGAGTGCAGTTGTTCGCCGGACCGTGCGCGGCCGAGCCGGAACTATCAAGTCTTGTCGGAGATTTCGCTGGTTTGCGGCGCGTTGGGCGCTTGCGTCTCTTCCGCGAGCGCGGTCTGCACGACCTTCTGGACCAGCGAGTTGACCCAGCGAATCTGGTTGTACGTGTTCGTTACGATGGCGTCATGAACGCCGTGAACCAGCTTCGTCGGCGCCGCGATCGGGGGGATCTGCTCGATGATCTGGAAGGGCCGGCGGGCAGTGGCCATGTGGATGCGTTCGACTGCAGTGGCGCCGTGTTCGACGGCGTCGCCGATCAACGCGGATAGGCCGCGCCAGCGTTGGAGATTGCTCATGTCGGTTGCTCCAGGGTGGCTTTGATTCGTTCGTAGACTGCGGGGCTATGCGCGAGCGCAAGGTGACTGAGCCCGGGTAAGACGTGGACGCGTTCGGGCGGCAATAGCTCGAGCGCGTGGCCCTTGTACGTCGCGCTCGCGACGGGCACGACCGTATCGCCGAACAGAAACGTGAGGCGCGGGTCGATGAAGACCGAGCCTGCGATCAAGTGATGCTGAATGTCCGGTAAGAGCGGGACGGGGTGACGTGCATCGCGCAAATCCCATGGGCTGCGTGCGATCGCGCGGTCTTCATCGCGGAGCGCCGCGTGTGCGAGATCTTGAATGCCGTCGCTTCGCAGGTTTGCAATGTCGGCGATCAAGCGCGTGTACTGGTTTGGGATCGCGCGAAGTACTTCACTCGTGAGCTTGCCGAGCCGTTCGCCGGGTGCGCCGAGGTGTGGGGTTCCCACGTAGAGGATGCGGCGCACGCGCGAGCGCCAGATGTGTTTGTGCGTTTCAGCTGCGTGGCAGGCGGCGCGGATCACGAGTCCGCCCATGCTGAAGCCGATCAGCAGCAGCTCTTCGACTGCGACGGGATACGCTTCGAGCACCTGCTCGAGCAGCGCCGACAAGCGCGCGCCGTTCTCTGCGATCGCGACGCCCGTGTTATAGCGGACGTAAACCGGAGTCCAACCCAGGTCGCGTTCGAGGAGCGATCCGTAGTCGGTGCCATCAGGCATCCGCCAGATGCTCTCGGTATTCATGAGTCCGTGCACGAACACGACGAGGCGCGATGTCGCGTGAGGGTACGCGGCTGCGAGTGTGGCGCGCTCCGCTGGGAGCGGCAGGTCGGCGCGATAGAGGCTCATCTCGGTCGCGAGTCCGTTGCCGGTACGCGACAGATAGTTGCCGACTAACCCGTTCAGCACTGCGAGGGTTGTTTCGAGGCCTTTGCCCATGACGAGCGCTCGAAAGCCTGACACGGCCAGGCTTCGGGTTCGGTCACATTTGCGTCGGGTGTTAGGGAAATTGGGGCGCGGACGCGCGGTTGTTCCGTTGTGCGGCCGGGGGCGTCTCGTCGGTGCGCGACTGGCGGCGTCGCGCCGGTTGCTTATGACTTGCTCATGGCCGCGAAAAAGACTCGAAAACGCAAGCAGGCGAGCACGCCGTGGGAGCGCCCAGCGCCGCGGAAGACGCGCTCCACGAAGCTGTCGTCGGCGGACAAATCCGAAGCCAAACAGCGCGCGAAGAAGGCCGGTCGACCGTACCCGAACCTCGTCGACAACATGGCTGTCGCGAAGAAGAAGAAGGGTGGTCGCAAGAAGGCGTGACCCGCCATTACTCGGCGTAGGCCTTCACGAACGCTTCGAGCTCACTCGTGCCGCGCTTGACGCCGGCTTTTGCGATGCTCTTGAACAGCTTGCCGGAGAGCTCGGGATCTTTCGTGATGATCGCAGCGATCGCGTCGCTGTTTTCGCTCAGCGCTTCGCGAAACGCCGATTCTGCTTTCGGCTTTTGCTGCACGGCGACCACCAGCGCGTGGACGGTGCGGCGGATCGCGAGCTCGCGCTGCGTCACCATGTTCGCTGTTTCTTTTGGACGCTCCTCGATCGCTTCCGCCGCCGCGTTCAGTGCGGCGGGCTGATCTTGCATCAGGTCGAGCGACGCGATCAGCGTGGTCTTGAGCCCGGCGGGTGCGCCGCAGAGCTGAACCGCAGTGCGCTTCGCAAGCTCTTCTTCGTGCAGGTGTTGTGCCGTGTCGTGGAGCAGTCGATCGAGCGTCTTCGGATGCTGCCGACTCTGAGCAAACAACTCGTCCACGTATTCGGGATGTTCATCCAGGATGCGCAGGGTGGCTTCAAAGGAGGTGCGACGCGCATCCGCATCATCGACCGCGGTCGCGATCACGGGCTTCTGTTGCGCCGGCGTGCAAGCGAATAAGGCGAGCAGCAGCAGGATCGGAGGGATTCGTCGGTACGGCATGCGTGCGCGAGCAGGCAATCCGCGTGCCGCTACGCGCCACTACGCGAGGGACGCGCACCTCGAGTGACGAGGCTGTTGCGACGCGCGCCCTGTCACGACCGGAAACTTCGCTAGACCGCGGAGGGCAGGGTTGGGCGACCAGCACGGCTCCACGTCGACCGGACAAATGCCGCCGGCCTTTTCGAGCAACGTCGAGAGGGCGATTTGCGCCTCGAGTCGCGCCAGCGCCGCGCCGATGCAGTAGTGCGGACCTTGACCAAACGACAAGTGGCGATTCTTCGGCCGCGAAATCGAGCCGATCCGGCCGCTCGAAACGCAGCAGCTCCTCGACCGCGCTCGGCCAGAGCTCCGGCGATCGGCGCAGCTGCTCGAGCGCGTCGGGTTGGCGAAGCAGCGCCAGCGTGCGCTATTGCACCCGCCATGCCGCACACGCACTCAGTCAAACGATTCGGACATATGTTTGAAAAACACGGTGTTTGCCGCGGCCGCAGCGCGCTGTAACGCCGGATTGAGCGGCACCGTGCCTGACACGTGCCGCGTTTCGAGGTCACCTTCGGGTGGGTTGAACGCGCAGATCGCTCGACATCAAAAACGCCTCTTTGCATTGGATCGAGCATCGCTGAACATACCGGCATGCCATCTCCGAGCTCTCGCGCACTCGAGGACACACTCGCGAAAGCAGACTACGAAGTGATCCGCGCGCAGCTCGTGTTTCGTCCGAGTCCGCTCCTCGGCACGCTCACGCTCGTCGTCAACGCCGCGCTCTTTGCCGTCGTGCTCGCGCTGCTTGCAACTGAGAGCCGCAGCGCCTATTGGGGCGCACAACTACTGATTCCGATCGTGATGTTCCAAGCGTTCGGCGTGCTGCACGACTGCGGGCACGGCAGCTTCAGCGCTTCACGCCTCGTCAACACGCTCGTCGGCCACTACGCCAGCGTTCTCTGTTGCCTGCCGTTTCTGCCTTGGAAGTACGTCCACACGGACCACCACGTCTGGGCCGGCAATCCCGAACGCGATCCCGGTCTCGCCATCGTTCGGCGCGCGCGCGAAGGCAAGCTCCCGTGGATCATGACAACGGCATGGCGCTCGTGGCTACCGCTCGCTGGCTTCGCACAACACGTCGTGTTTTGGACGTACCCGATCGTGCAAGCCCGCCAAGGCAAACTTTCGCGTAGCCGCTTGATTCGCTGTGCCGGATCCGTGGCTTGGCTGGCCTTCGCACTCGCCGGCTTGCACTGGCTCGCGCCGTCGCTGATCACGTTTCGCAACTTCCTGCCCGGCATCGCGGTCTATCTCGTCGCGGTCGAGCTCGTGAACCTTCCGCACCACACCGGCCTGACCGCGTTCGATCAACGTCTTCCGCTGTGGCAACAACATCTGCCCACGCGCTCGTGCAACTACCCGCCGATCGTCTCCGAGCTGTTGGTGCTCAACTTCAACTTCCACATCGAGCACCACCTGTTCCCGAACCTGCCCTGGTACCGTCTGCGCACAGCGCGCCGGTTAGTCAATCCAGCCCTCGCGCACTTGTACCGCGAGGCACACGGCTTCAACTGGGCGATCCGCGCGCGCAAGAAAAACCTGGTCGACGTGCTGGCGAAGAACTCAGCGGACTTCGAGTCCGTGCGGCCAATGACCGTCGATCACGGGCGCGAAGTTCCTACGTAGCCGAGCGCGCGCAACTGCGCTTCGGTTTCTGCATCGATCGTCGTCTTCTGCTGGACGTGCACGCGTGGCTTGCCCGACTGCGCCTGCGTGTTTTGCGAGAGCGTGAGGCCGAGCTCGCCGCGCGCATAGCGGAGCGCGATCGGCCGCGTCTTCGCGACATCGCGCGTCTCGCCGGGATCGTTCCGCAAGTCGTAGAGCGCACCGTTTTCGACGCCGCGCTGAATCAGCTTCAACCGACCGACCGCAACCGACCGAACGCCGGTCATGAATTGCGAAGCGGTCGCTCTCGGCGCGGACTGGCCGCCGCCCAAGAGCTCCGGCAAGAACGAACGACCGCTCATCGTTTCTGGGATCTGCAGCCCGAGCGCGTCGAGAATCGTCGGCGCGACGTCCACGAGCCCGACGTCGCCGTGCAACATCGCATTGCCTTCGGTCACACCCGGGATGCGCAAAATCAGCGGTACGTGCACGAGCTCGTCGTACAGGCTGTGGCCATGGCCGACCGATCCGTGATCCCAAAACTCTTCGCCGTGATCGGCCGTGATCACGACTAACGTTTCGTCGCTCAAGCCGCGCTTCTCGAGCCCGTCGAAGATCGCTGCGAAGTGAACGTCGTGATACGAGATCTCTCCGTCGTACAACGCTTGCAGACGCACTTTGTCGCGATCGTTCAGCGTGAGCTTTCCGATCTTGATCTTCTCGAGAAGCTCATTGCTCTTCGCGAAGTCGACCGGCCCGGAGTAGGGCGCCGAGTCATACATCGCCAAGAAGCTCTTCGGCGGCTTGTACGGAACGTGCGGATCGATCGTGTGCACGTACAAGAAAAACGGTTGCTGCTTCGGGCGCGCGTCCAGCCACTCGAGCACGTCGGCCGCGACCTCTTGCGCGATCGAACGCCGGTTTTCACGGATGTAGTTGCGGTAGTCGTCCCAGCCTTGCCCGAAGCCGAACTTGTCCGACACGTAGCCGTTCGCGATGAACCCCGCCGTTCGAAAGCCGCGACCTTTAAAATATTCGGGCAACAGCTCCACCGACGCCGGCACCTTCGAGTCGTCGTCGAACGCGTTGTGTTGCCACGGGTAGAGCGACGAGAGCAGCGTCGCGACGCTCGGCTTCGTCCAGCATTCTTGTCCGCGCGCGTCGCGCATCGTGACCGCGTTTTCGAGGAAGCGCATCAGACCCGGCGTGCGGACACGCGTCTGCGGGTTGTAGGGCTTGAGCTTGTCCGCGCGCAGCGTGTCGATCAGCATCAAGAGCACGTTCTTGAGCGGCTTGCGTTCGATCGAGTGCAGCTGACTCGGCACGACGACCATCGGTGCCGTGAGCGTCACCACGCCGCCACTTGCACTCAGATCGATCCGGGCGATGTCCCCCGCGAGCGACGCAAGCGGAACGCGAATGCGCTTCGGTTCAGTCCCACCGGTCAACTCGACCGCCGAAAGCTCCGAAAGCTTCGCACCGTCGCGCGCCGCGCTCACCTGCAATCGGGCCGGTCCGGCGCTCTGTACCGATGCCTGCAGCTCCGCACCGGCCGGCACTTCGAGCGTGTAGCCGAGAGTGATGCCTGCCGGAATGCGAAGCGTATCGGCGCTGCTCAAGTCGGTTGCCGCTGGTGGCGGCACGAGGCTCGCGCTGCTCACGGGCCCGATCCCTGCCCAGTCGATCGCAAACCCTGCGGTCATGCCGGGACGAACCGTCCCGGAGCGGCTGACGCGCAACTCCACGAGGTTGTCACCGCCGCGCATCACCCCCGGAGCTACGTCGAACGCGACGGTCTCGAAGCCGCGACCGGTGAGCTTCTGCTCGCCGATCTTTTTGCCGCTCACGTAGAGAAGGAGCGGCGTCGCGGCAAAGCTGCGCATTCGCAACGTGACGCGGGTCGTCTCGCCCGAGCTCGTGTCTGGATCCAGGGGCATGAACAGCTTGGCGTTCTTACTTCGAACCACCATCGCGTTGGCCTTGGGCGAGGTGAGCGTCTCCCCAGTGGAGAGCGTGAGCCAGCCACCCAAGCTGTACTTGGCATCGGATTGCTCACCGAAATCGATCAGCCACGTGTCACCCCGGCGAAGCTCCGCGTGCGCGAGCTCCGGTGCAAACGCGTAATGCGCGCGCCAGCTCGGCTCTGCTGCCGACGGCGGCGCAGACGATTGCATTACAGCTGTGTCACTCGAGGTTGGACGTTCGGCCGAGGTCCACGCTCGCGACTCCGGCTCGGCGTGCACGGCCCACGTCGAAGTTGTGCCGGTATGACAAGCAGCAAAAGATCCGTTGCACGCAATGATGACGAGCAGGCAGCGAATGCGCATGGGTATCGCTGGCGAATCTACACCCGGTAGCGTTTCGGATGCTCGGAAACATGCCTACCAACCGCGTGCTCATGTACAATCCCCGGCGTGATCGGAGCACTCACTGCCGTGACGCACGCGTACAATCCCGCGTTCGCCGCGGTAGGCGGAGAGGGGTGGGCCGCTGCGGTGGCACGCGCCGGCTCGAAGCGCCCCGCTCGACCTGCTCGAGAGGAAGCACGATGAAGGGGTTCTTGCGGTACGTGGGCTGGGCACTCGTCCTCGGCTCATCCGTTCCGGCTATGTCGGTTCCAGCGTTAGCGCAGTCGGGTGCGGCTCAGCCTGCCGCTCCGAGCGGCGTTGCTCCGCCGGCGCCGAGTGGGCTGACTCCGCTTCCGCCGATCTCCGAGCCACCCGGTGCTACGCCGGCGGTAGCGCCCGCGGCTCCGGCCGCAGCGCAGCCATCGGCGGCAGGGTCGGCGCGCCTGGCAGTCGGCACGGCTGGCGCTAGTGGCGCAGTCGATACCGAGGTCGCAGCCGCGCCATCGGACGAGGCAGGCGAAGAGCTACCCACGGACCCCGAGCTCGATGAGGCGTTGCGCTGGCGCGCGCAAAACACTTGGCTCGGTCCGGCCGGTGGCGTTCGGGTCGTCGACGCCGCGTCGGGCCCGCCCGGCACTGCCCGGCTGCAGTTCGGGTTCGACTACTTTTCAGCGGACGAGTACCTCTACGTGCTCGATCATGACGAGTGGCTCGGCGGCGTATTGTCGCTGTCGGTCACGCCGATCGAGCACCTCGAGGCGTACGCGTCGCTCAGCACGCACGCGAACAGCAACACCGCCGGCGAGCCGGTATTGCTTCAAGTTGCGGGCGACGTCGTGCTCGGCGCCAAGGGCTTCACACAGATCCTGCCGTGGTTGGGCCTCGGCGGTGACTTGCGGTTCTTGTTCTTGAACACGATCGGCGACCTGGGCGTGATCTTGAAAGGCACGAGTGTGGGTTTCCGCGGCTTGGCTACGGCCGACTTGCGACGCATCCAAGAGTCGGTGCCCCTCGTGTTGCGCGCGAACCTCGAATACCTGCTCGATAACTCGGGCGCGCTGATCGATGGCGTCGAAGCAGCCCGCTACGAAGAGCTGGACAGCACGCGTCGGCCGATCGCGAACGAGGATAGGCACCTGGTCAATCGCATCGAACGGTTCGCGCTCGGCATCAACCGCGTGGACATGTTCACGATCAGCCTCGGTGCCGAAGCCCCGCTGCAGGTCGACGACGACTTCTTCATTCAGCCGCTGTTCGAGTGGCGCATCGGAATTCCGGTCAATCGCCAGGGCTATAGCTGCTTATCGGTGGCCACGAGCGCGGGGATCGACGGGCCGGACAGCTGCTTGGCGATCGAGGGCTTGTCCGCAGCACCTTCAACTCTGACGCTCGGGGCGCGCGTGCTGCCGCCGGTCCGCGGCTTGTCGGGTTTGTTGGCGTTCGACATCGGCTTGACAGGAGCTTCGACGTTCGTGCGAGAGCTCGCGCCGAATCGGCCGTGGGCGGTGATGTTTGCGCTCGGGTATGCGATCGACGCGCGCCCGGCGAAGCCTCAGATCCAATACGTCGCTGCTCCTGCCGCACCCGTCGCGGTAGAGAAGCTGCGCGTTCGCGGCACGGTGGTCGAGCGCGGCTTTGGTACGGCGATCGTCGGTGCGATCGTGCGCTACCCCGACACCGACTTGAGCCCACAACTCACGAACGCCTACGGGCAGTGGATTAGCTATCCGTTCGATCCGGGGGACATCGTCATCGAGATCACGCATCCCGATTACGACCCGGGTCGCTGCACCGTGAAGATTCCGGCGCCAGCGCGAGCGCCGCTCCCGAGCGTCGCGGAGGCACTGCAGCCCTACGCGGCGGATGGAACTGGAACAGCCGCGCCAGCACAGCCAGGCGCGGCGCCGCCAGCAGCTGCACCGCCGGCACCGCCTGCGTTCATCGAAGCGCGTTGCGAGCTCACGGCTCACCCGCGAAGTGGTGCCTTGCGCGGCTCGGTGCAGGACGACAAGAACGCGCCGGTGCCGGGCGTCAGCATCGAGATCGCGGGGCCCAGCCCGCAGACGGTCGTGTCCGATGCGTCGGGCAACTTCACGCTTTCGGGCCTACCGGTCGGCGAGTACGTCGCGCGCGTGGACTTGCCGGCGTACCTGTTGAAGACCCAGCCCTTCAGCGTCACGAGTGGTGGCGATGCGAGCTTGCCGCTCGTGCTCACGCCGAAGCCGAAGGATGCGTCCGTCACGCTGACCGCGAAGGAAGTGAAGATTCGCGATCAGATCATGTTCAAGACCGGCAGTGCCGAGATCGACGAGCGCAGCTCACCGCTGCTGAGCGAGATCGCGGATGTGCTCCTGCGCAATCCGCAAGCCGCGCATGTCCAGGTGCAGGGCCATACCGACAACATCGGGGATCCTGAAGCGAACCTCACGTTGTCACAGCAACGCGCGGAAGCGGTCGTCCAGTCGCTCGTGTCGGCGGGTGTCGGCTCGGACCGACTGGAGGCGAAGGGCTACGGCGATTCGAGGCCGCTCGTACCGAACCTGACGCCGGGCAACCGAGCCAGAAACCGTCGCGTTCAGTTCATCGTCAAAGAGTGAAAATCTTCGTAAATCGCGGGGTGGGTCCGCGCGTCGGACCCTTTCGCCGGCGCGAGAGTGCGTTGGGCGCTGTGACACCGTACCCTTCACCTATGCCCAAGGTCCTCGGTTTGGCCCTGCTGCTGGTAGCTGCACTCGCCGCGTCTGCGAGCGCCGCTACTTTGCTCGCGGCGGATCTCGCTCAGCTGGTTCGCATGAGCGATTTCGTAGTGCTCGCCAAGGCCGAATCTCGGGCCTCTCGCAAACAAGAGAGCTCGGGCCTGATCGTGACGGACGTGAAGCTTCGCGTTCAGCTCCCGCTCAAGGGCACCGTCAAAGCGGGAGAGACACTCACCGCAACGCTACTCGGTGGGACGATCGGCGACGTCGGCCTGCATGTCCCCGGTGAAGCGCACATCCCCGACGACCGCGGTGCGATCGTGTTCCTTCGGCGCACTGCGAACGGCGAGCTGAACGTGAGCGGCATGGGGCAGGGCGTCCTGTCGATCACCGGACAAGGCAACGCCGCAGTGGTGATGCCGGCAGCACCTGATGCCGCGCTCGTTCAGCCCGATGACACCGGCAAGCTTCAGTCAGCGCCTCAGGCCGTGCCCAGCCCGCAGCCATTGGCGACGCTACTGCAACGGATTCGCGAGCTCGCAGCAGCCGCGCCCTAGTGCTGCTCCCGAGGCGCCGGCGGTTGCCGCGCCGCGAACATCAAGCAGGCCGACAGCCCGGCCAGGCCGAGCGTCCGCGTCACCGTGAGCCACGAGACCTTGGCCTCGAATGCGGCGCCGAAGCAGCCGCAACTCAGATCGATCCCGCGCCAGCGCGCTTGGGCCATCGCTGCGCCGAACACCACGAGCAGCAGAGTGCCGAGCAGCGCCGCACCGCGCGTGTAGGGCGGCACGAGCAGCCCGATCGCGATCACGATCTCGAACACGGGGACGAACAGCGCGATGTGACCGACCACCGACTCCGGCACCGCGCGATAGTTCTGAATCGCTGCAGCAAACTCACCGGGGTCGAGCAGCTTCGGGATCGCCGCGTACACGAAGACGGCCGCGAGCCCGATCCGCAACACCCACACCAGCGCCTGCTTCACAGCCGCTCCTCACACACACGACACGCACCCGACTCCGCCGGATAGCCGCGCGACAGCCAGCCCGGCATCCCGTCTCGCAAGATGCGGACGTCGGGATATCCCAGCTCGCGCAAGCGCGCTGCAAGGCGATGAGAGCTCTCGCAGCCACTGGCAGCATCGCAGTACGCAACGATCGTTTTCGCCGCTCCTAGCAGCCGTGCGACGGGCGTTGCGATGTCGGGCGCATCGCTCGGCACCGAGAGCGCAGTCGCAATGTGACCGCTCTGAAACTCCGGC
>DASRXR010000946.1:0-3282 GCA_035687405.1 Polyangiales bacterium | reverse complement strand
CAGGACTTGAGGTGCGTGGTCACCGCCCGGGGCCGTGTGCACGTCGGCGATCGTCGGCGCCATCGTGTCAGTCGAGTCGAACAGCAAGCGCGCAAACCAGCCGGAATACGTCGGCGGACCGCCGCAGCCTTGAATGCTGCTCTTCACGGCGTCATTCACGAACGCCATTTGGGCCGCGTTGAAGGGCACGCCTTTCTGCTGCTGGTCGGCCATGTCGCGCAAGATGTTTGAGACGGACTCGAGCTCCATGAAGTACTTGCTCGCTTGATCCAAGAGCGGGCTGCTGCTGTCGCCGCCGAGCTTCGTGATGACCGCTTGCCCGAGCTTTGCGTAACTCGCGAGGTGCCCGAACGCTTCTGGATAGGGATCGACGTAGGCGTCGGGGAACTCGCACGAGATGCCGCTCGTGTAGCTCTGCTTCGCGTACAGGACGGTGTCGTGTCGTAGCTGAGACCACGAGGCGAGCTGCGTGTTCAGGATGCGCTTCGACCAAGCTTCCGTCTTGGTGACCGCGGGCAACTTCGCGGTGCCGCTCTCCGCTGCAGGCGAGACCGAGCGCAGGGCGCCGAGCCACGCGTTGTACAAGTTCTCCTGCCAGAACTCCTCGCCATGTTTGTCGACGAGCTGGCGCGTGCGCTCGAGTTCGGGCGCGTATTCGTATTGCTCCAGGCCCGGCGTGAGGATTGGAAGCGCGGCGGAATTTCCGAACGCCGCGTAAGCCACGTCCAGTGGATCGGGAAGCACACGTCTGTCGCCTCCTGGAGTTTTCGGTAGGACGCGATCGTAGACCACGTTCGAAAACACGTGTGAGTCGACGACGTAGCGCTGACCGAGGAACGCAAAGCTGCGGTCGAGCGGAAACGTCTCGTTGACGCTATCCAGGTCCTTGTAGATGACCTGGCTCGCAATCCGCTGCGCGCCATACCCTTTGTCGATGATCGTCTGCGCGATCTGCTGGTCCGACAGCGGCTTCACGTCGGCTGCGGTTTTCGCGCCGAGGTCATTCATGAGTGAGTCCACCTCTGCGAGGTGCATGTAGTCGTGTTCGCCGACGAATGCGGTCACGACGGCATCGATGCGCGCATACGATTCGGCGTGCTGCACGAGGTCACGCAGTGCGAGCATGGACTCGAGCTGGCGGCGACGAAACACGCGGTCGCCGTTGGACAGAGTCTCGATCAATCGAAAATCGGTTCGACCGAGCCACATCATCGCGCGGAAGTACTTCTGCAGCTCCTCGTTGTCGTTGTAGTGGCCGCGAGGTTTGAACTGCGAGAAGTCGTAGTCGCGGTTCACGCCGAACAACGTGACCGTCTTGATGCCGTCGCTCGCAGCGAACCCGCGAGAGACGAAGTCCTGCACCTGCGCCGCGTCCGCGCCGGCGACGGGTTGCGGCGCTTTGTTGTCGAGCAGGCCGAGCGCAACGCCCAAGTAGAAGTCCAAGTCCTTGCGCGTCTGGGCATCCGTCACGACGCCGCCTGCGAGGTTTTTGCGGGCGAGGGTGAGCAGCGTCCGCAGGTCGGGGATCAGCCAGGCCTGCTCGAGCGACTCGAGGACGTCTTCATAGGACTGGTGCACGGAATCGAGGATCGAGTCGAGCGAGATGTAGACCGGCAGGTCGAGCCCGTAGATGGTCTTGTAGCCGTAGGCCATGTTCGGGAATTGTTGGCGCGCGCTGATCGCGAAGCCTTGCGTTCCGAGCTTGTTCAACTCGGATTCGTTCAAAGCGGCCGCGCTCGCCTGAATCAAGTCCAAGTTCTTCGCCGTGCGCGGGTCGTAACCGAGGTTCGATTCGAACGTGATCGGGTGGCGCGCCGAGAGTGCCGCGGCGGTTAGGCCTTGAAGCGGGGCGAGCTCGGATTGCAGCTCGGACAGCGCTGCCTGATCGGCGGCGGCGAGCGTGAGGATGACGGCCTTCCCAGGTTCGGTCGGTATTCCCGGCGCAGGACTAGGCCCTGGACCTGGGGGCGGTTCGGCAGGACTCCCCGCAGTCGGCCCCGGATCGGGCGCCGTGCTCGAGGCGCAGGCCGAGAGCAGCAACACGCCGAACAACCCAACTCCCGCGGTCGCGCGTTTCCACATCGATCGTTCCCCGTCTCTCTGCCGCTCACGGCGGCGTCCGAGCCTAGACAGAAGCAAGCCACAGGCCAGCGCGGGGGGCCGTTTCTGGAGCATGGGGGAGGCTTCAGCCCGGTCGCGCCGGCACAGGCTGGCACAGCGAAGGGTAGGGGCTTGTGCTACGAAGCGGCGGATGGAACCGCGACTGCTGGAGATCGCTCGCAACTGCAAAGGGTATCTCGACGAGGCCGAAGGCCTGAGGCTCTGCTCACTTGCCGAGCGCTTCGGCCGGCTCGGGCCGATCGTCGAAGTCGGAAGCTACTGCGGTAAGTCGAGCGTGTATTTGGGCGCCGGCGCGCAAGCCGCCGATAGCTTCGTGGTTTGCGTCGATCACCACCGCGGCTCCGAAGAGCATCAACCGGGCGAGGAGTACCACGACCCGGATTTGTACGATGCCGATGCTGGCCGCATGGATACGCTGCGCGCGCTCCGCCGTACGCTTCACCTCGCGAAGCTCGAGGACGTCTGTGTTCCAATGGTGACGCGCAGCACCACCGCCGCAAAGTTGTGGAGCACGCCGCTCGGAATGGTGTTCATCGACGGCGGCCACAGCTTGGAAGCCGCGCTACACGACTACGAAGGCTGGCACGACAAGATCGCAGTCGGCGGCGTGCTCGCGATCCACGACCTGTTTCCGAACCCAGCCGAGGGCGGGCAGGCGCCGATCGAGATCTATCGCAAGGGGCTCGCGAGCGGGCTGTTTGCCGCGCTCGAAACGACGAAGACGCTCGGTGTGTTGTTGCGCGTGAAGCCCGAGTCGCGCTGAAGGGTTGCGTGTGGTCGGGCGGTTTGGCGGCGCTGTTCGCGGGATATTCGCGCGCGCTGCTTTTGGCGCCCATTGCAGCGTCGCTTCGGTTGCTGCTGTTACTCTGCGGGCTGCGTCGGCGCTTCTTCGTACGGCGTGCGATGCGCCCGCTCGCGCGAGTGCGGCTCGAGCACGGCACCGTCCAAGTCGCGAAAGAACGAGCTCGTCGGCGAGTCGCCGCTGACGGCGTCATGCGCGAGGATCACCGCCGACGCGGTCCAGGTCGTGCGTTCGCCCTCCGGGAAGATGATCTTCTCGGGATGTGTGGCACCCGTCCAATACGCGCCGTCTTCAGTGCGCATCGCACGCGTCCAGCCGAGCACGCGTTTCGCTTGCTCCGTCAGCCCGACCGCATCGAG
>DASRXR010000945.1:0-4163 GCA_035687405.1 Polyangiales bacterium | reverse complement strand
CGTTGCACAGGCCCATCGCCTTATCCGGAGCCGTGATTCTCAGATCACCAGTGCAATAGCCGGTCGCATCATAGTGGCAGCTGCTGCAGTTGGCGTGCAGGTAGGAACGCGCGCGCGCCGCCAATGGCTGCGCTTCGTCGCGGTAGTCCACCAGCTGCGCGCCGGCAGTCGGCTCGATCGGCAGCTCGAGTAAACCGATCGCACGCAGCGTGCCGAGTTGGTTCGCGCTGCGGCCCGTGGTCGGGTACGTAAAATCGCGGTCGAGCTGAGCGAGCTGGAAACCGAGGTTCGGGTTTTCGTGGTTGACGTGACAGCGCGCGCACTGGCCGCGTCCGGGGATCGTCCAGGTCTCGCTGCTTCCGGCGACCGCGACGTGCTCGTCTTCCTGGCCTGCGAGCACGGCGTCGACCGCGCCTGGATCCCAGCGGTAACTGTAGCCACTCCAACCTGTATCCGAATGATTCATCCAGACGCGTGTTTCGAGACGCTGGCCGGCGAGCGCGAACGTCTTGAACAACATGGACCCGCGCGGAAGGAGCAGCCGGCCGGTCTGATCGACGCTGATCGTCGCACCGTCAGGCACTGCGAACCAACGCGCTTTGTCGGCATCGTCGGCCCAGAGCGACGCAACCACATCGTATGGCACCATGCTCGGTCCCGGCAGCGCCGGGTCTATTGAATCAAAGCAATTGAGTCGCGACAGCATCTGCGGCACCTGCGTACTGGTCGGTGCGATGCAACGCGGATTGGCTGGGCGATTCACCAGACCGTTCGAGATCGACGAGAACGCGGGCAACTGGCCCTCTTCCGCCGCTGGCTGCGCGCCGCAGCCGGACAGTGCACCCAGAAACATCGTGACCAGCAGAGTCGTATGAACCAGTCTCATCTTCGGTCTCCTCGCATCGTCGCGTGAAGGAGTCGCCGCAGGCAGGCTGTGACACGACGCAGTTCGAGCGCTTGCCACAAACAAAAAGCCCGTCTGCGACTGCTCGATCTGCAAGTCGCAACGGGCTTTTTCGGGGTGGCGCGAGCGTATTGAAACGTTAAAGTCGAGCGCGTCTACAGGCTGAAGTCAGTCGTCTGACAGGTCAGGCGTCACTCCTGGCGAATCGCTGACGAGCCCACCGTGGCCCAGCCGCTGCTCGCGTCTTGGACGCGCGCAATGCCTGCATCCGCAGCGCTGTTGCAACGAAAGTTCAGTGCTCGGCCAGCCTCCTCGACGACGACGAAGCGCGTGCGGCACTGCTCGGCCATCAGCAAGCGCGCTTTCGCCATGGCCGGCATGTACGGTCCGGAAAGTCTGACATTTCCGCTCCTAGCGTCGCTCATCCGCAAGTGCGCACTACTGGTGCACGCGCTCAAGCTCGAGATCACTGCGAAACCGATAAGGACTGATTTGAACATGGCATCTCTCCGCATGCGTTCGATACCGAACGGTACCGGGTAGAGAGGCGCGACCAGTTTCGTGACGCACAGCAGTGCGTGAATGAGTCAGTGCACCGGCAAGTGACCAGCGGCCCGCAGTGGCCCCCACCGGCTCACTTCGTCGCCGCGCTCGACCTGCGTTGACGAACTGCCTGCCAAACCACCACTGCCAGCGCGATTATACCGAGCGCGGCAAGCTCACTCGCCACGATCCGCAGCACCACGACCGTTTTGAGCTGCGCCCGGGTCGCTTGATCATAGGCCGCGCGCGCAGCCTCAAGGTGTACTCGCACGGGCGATTGAACCAGGTTGCGCGTGAAGCGATCGACGCGCTCGCGCCTGTCCAGGATCATGCGTGTATGGCCCAGTAGTGCCGAAAGATCCGCACTCTCGGCATCGCCACTCTCCGGACTGCGCAGCGCTTCGAGCCTAGGGATCATACTTTCAAGGCGCTGCGCGATCTGGCCAGTCGGCGCTTCCTGGTAGCGTTCCACTTCCGTCCGCAGCGAGTCGATCGCTGCCAGCGCGGTCGCTTCCCTCACGTTGTCCGACTCCGGTTTCGATCTGCGCGCGCGCGGTGTCCAACGACTCATCAGCGCATCGGCAGCCAGCGGAAAGTATCGCGACGACAAGCGCAGCAGCGCGAGATCGGTCTTGAACGTCTCGAGCGCGGTCTCTTCGACGCGCAGCGCCGCGCCGGTGCGTGCCAATTCGTCGGCCGCTTTCGAGTACGCCGCCCCGCGTGCGCGTACCACGGGTTCTTCGCTGTATGTTCTGCGCATGAACGACAGCGCATGGTTGATCTCGTCGAAGCTCAGCTCGAGTCCCGCGCGCGCGGACAGCACACTGGTTTGCAGCGCGGCTCGACCCGCGAGCAGCGCGTCGAGCCGTGCGACATCATCCATGGAAGACGAAAGCGCACGAGCCGAGTGCAGCTCGAGCCACGCGAGCCCCGCAGCCAGCGCCGAGAGCAAGACAGCGAGCGCCACTAAGACGCGAGCGTTCACGGTGCCACACTCAGCGACAGCGCAGTGCTCGGCAACCCGGTCAACGTCTTCAGAAACGCGACGACGAGCGAGACCTGTTCGGCTGTCAGCTGGCGACCGAGCTGCAGATAGCCCATTTTCGTGACCGCTTGCTCGAGTGTCGCGACCGAACCATCGTGAAAATACGGCGGGGTCAAGGCCACGTTGCGAAGGCTGGGCACGCGGAAGACGTGCCGATCCTCGGGGTGGTTCGTCGTTTCGAAACGTCCCAGGTCAGCGGAAGTCTGCGCCGGTCCGCCGCGTTGCACGCGGTCCTTGAAATAGTCGTGCATCACGCCCAGACGCTGAAACAGGTTACCGCCCACGTTCGCGCCCTGGTGGCAGCTCGCGCAACCGAGCGTCTTGAACATCTCGTATCCGCGCAGCTCTTGAAACGAGAGTGCATCGGGGTCACCGCGCAAGTACTGATCGAAACGGCAGTCGGGCGTGACCAGCGTGTCGATGTACCGAGCCAGCGCGTCCTTCACGTTCGCGGTCGTGACACCATCCGGATAAGCGCCTAGAAAAGCGCCATTCAAAGCGCGGTCGGTGCGGAGCTTTTCGCAGATCGCGTCCCAGGTCGTGTCCATGGTCTTGGTGACGGGCGCGTTGAACTCATCCTCGAGCGTGGCGTACGCGCCGTTCCAGTTGAATCTGAAGTTGAAGCTGACGTTGTAAACCGTGGGCGTGTTGACTGCCGTCTCTCTGCCGTTCGCGCCGCGCGAGTGCATCAGACCATCGGCGCCTGCGCGGTCGAGCGGATGGCACGTCATGCACGAGACCGTGCCATCGCCGGAGAGATTCTGCGCGGCGAACAGCCTGCGGCCGATGGCTGCACGCTTCGGATCGACCACTGGCGCCGCAGGCAACGGCTGCAACGGCTCGCGCTGCAGGGCCGGGGCCGCTACGAGCTGCGCCGGCGGAGGTACTGAGTATTCCGGCGCGATCGCGCCTTGCTCGCATCCCGGCGCAAGCAGCGCACCCGACAGCCAAGCGAGCATCGCAACGATTCGCACCACCGAGCTCACCGATCTGCGACCAGCGCCACGCGGGCTTGCTCCGCGACAAGCGTACCGCAGCGACCGCCTGCAACGAGCGTTGCCGTTTTACGATCGCGCGAGATGGTCGCCTCACCGGCCGCTCCGAAACCCGCCGGCACGAACCTCAGCGAGGGTGAGAGCGCAAACGAGGTGCCGCGCAGATCGATCGACGCTGATCCGCTCTTGTCACCCGGAGAGCGACAGCTTCCGGCGCCACCCCAGATCAGTTGCGGCGATTCTCCGCACTGACTCGCGTGTTGCGCCTCGCAGCTGAGAGGGCGATCGTAGTTCGCGAAGCTGACGTCAGTCGGATCGACGGTCAGTGTGCGCGGATCCAAACGTACACGCGTGAAGCGAACGACTAGATCCGGACACGGGCAAGCGCCATCGCCGTAGACGAAGCGCGTGAAGTTGCGGTCGTTCTTGGTGTGCACCAACGGCAGGTACTCGCGCGCAGTTTTGGCCCTCCCACCCGCCATACCCGCACAAAACACTTCGAATGCGCGCACTGGTCCGGTGCCATCCGGATCGATCTTCGTAACTTCGTCCACTCCCCGCCCCGCGTTCCTCGCTTCTTCGCACGAACGAGGCAATGCGCCGGTGTCTGGTGTCGCGGAAGCGGTGCGCGCCTCTGCGAACGCTGGCAGGCGGCGCTCGAGTTGCGCGTTGGGGG
>DASRXR010000944.1:0-23042 GCA_035687405.1 Polyangiales bacterium | reverse complement strand
TACCCCAAGCACATCCCGAAGGGCATACTAACGAACACATCGAGCGACCGAGACAGCGAGGAGTCAGGTGCGAAACACCGCAATCGATACCGAGTCTCGACGCAGCGCGAGCACACCCGATTGGTTGGCCTCGGGTGGTGCGATGGGCGAAGTCATCCGCGGCATGGATTGGAGCCAAACTGCGCTCGGTCCGATCGAGTCGTGGCCGCAGAGCTTGCGCACGACCGTGAGCTTGTGTCTCGCGTCGAACTTTCCGATCTCGATCGCTTGGGGCCCGCAGCATATCCAGATTTACAACGACGGCTATTGGCCGATCTGCGGCGGCAAACACCCCGGGTCGATGGGGCAAGACTTCAGCGAGTGCTGGGCCTCGGCGTGGCCGGCGATCGGCGAAGCGTTCGAGCGCGCACTCGAAGGTCAGACGTCGTTCCTCGAGAACCAGCGAATGTTCCTCGATCGCCACGGCTATCTCGAGGAGACGTTCTTCACGTTTTCGTTCAGTCCGATTCGCGACGAGAGCGGAGGCGTCGGTGGGTTGTTCCACCCCGTGACTGAAACCACGAGCCGCATGTTGTCGGAGCGAAGAACGCGGACCTTGCGCGACTTGAACGCGCGCTGCAGCCGGGCGCAAACGGCCGGCGAGGTGTACACGCTCGCGGCGCAGACCCTGCAGGACTTCAGTCTCGATCTGCCGCTCATGCTGCTTTACGAGATCGACAACACATCTAACACTGCAGCGTTAGTCGCTGCGACCGGGATTGAGGTCGGGACGCAGGCCAGTCCGACGTCGGTAGACTTGAGCGCTCAAGAGCCGCTGGCGCCGTGGCCGATCGCCGAAGTCGCCCACTCGAACGCGTCGCAACGCGTCGAAGGGTTGGAAGCTCGCCTCGGCTCATTGCAGTGCGGGCCCTACCCCGAAGGTCCGCAGAGTGCGCTGGTGTTGCCGATCACGCTGCCTGGTGCGGAGCGCGCCAAGTGCGTGCTCGTCCTCGGAGCGAGCTCGCGGCTGCCGCAGAGCGACGACTACCGGGCTTTCTTGGAGTTCGTCGCCGCTTCGATCGCAGCCGCGGTAACGAGTGCGAGTGCGCGCGAAGACGAACGCCGCCGCGCACAGGCGCTCGCCGAGATCGACCGCGCCAAGACCGCTTTCTTTTCGAATGTCAGCCATGAATTTCGAACGCCGCTGACGCTGATCCTCGGGCCTCTCGGGGATCTGCTCGCCGACGGCGCAAACCCGCTGTCGCCACCTCACCGCGAGTTGCTCGATACCGCGCATCGCAACACGTTGCGCCTGCTCAAGCTCGTGAACACGTTGCTCGATTTCTCGCGGATCGAATCCGGTCGGATCGAAGCTCACTACGAAGAGACCGATCTCGCGCTTCACACCGCCGAGCTCGCGAGCGTGTTTCGCTCGGCAGTCGAGCGAGCGGGATTGGAGTTGGCCGTCGAGTGCCCCGAGCTTCCGCAACCGATCTTCGTCGACCGTGACATGTGGGAGAAAGTCGTGCTGAACCTAGTCTCGAACGCGTTCAAACACACGTTCGAAGGCGCGATCCGCGTGGCCTTGCGCTGGTGCAACGATCACGTCGAGCTCACGGTCGGCGACAGCGGCGTAGGCATTCCGCCCGCAGAGTTGCCGCTGGTGTTCGATCGGTTTCACCGTGTTCGCGGTGCACAGTCGCGAACCCACGAAGGTACGGGCATCGGTCTCGCGCTCGTAAAAGAGCTGGTCAGTCTGCATCAAGGTACGGTCGAGGTGACGAGCGAAGTCGGGATCGGCAGCACGTTCAAAGTGTCGTTGAAGACTGGGCGCGATCACCTGCCACGCGAGCGCACGGCCTCGAAGTCGAGCCTCGCCTCGACAGCGACCAGCGCAGCAGCGTACGTCGAAGAGGCAGCACATTGGCTTGCGGACGTGCCCGGACGATCTCTCCCACCGCCACCGATCCCGCAGCCGTCCGCGGCCGCGGCGCTCGCGCTCGGACATCCGCTACCCGCAGCTGAGCGGCGTGCGACCATTCTGTGGGCGGACGACAATGCAGACATGCGCGACTACGTCCGTCGCTTGTTGTCGCCGCACTACACTGTCATCGCGGTCGGCGACGGCGTCTCCGCGCTCGCAGCCGCGAGAGCTGCACCGCCGGACCTCGTCCTGAGCGACGTGATGATGCCGGGTCTCGATGGCTTCGGATTATTGCGCGAGCTGCGTGCGGACTCGCGGACAGGAACCATCCCGATCATTCTGCTCTCGGCGCGCGCGGGTGAAGAAGCCGCGGTCGAAGGGCTCTCGACCGGTGCGGACGACTATCTCGCGAAGCCGTTTTCGGCACGCGAGCTACTCGCGCGCGTGAACACTCACTTGGAGCTCTCGCGCATGCGACGCGATTGGTCCGAGCAGCTCGAGCGCTCGAATCGCGAGCTCGAGGCGTTCAGTTACTCCGTCTCCCACGACTTGCGCGCACCGTTACGTGCGATCGACGGATTCAGCAAAGCATTGCTCTCGTCTTGCGGAGACAAGCTCGACGCGCAAGCGAAGGGCTATCTCGATCGCGTGCGCGCGGCGACGCAGCGCATGTCGCTGTTGATCGACGACTTGCTCAACCTGTCGCGCATCACGCGCGGTGAGCTGCGGCGCGAGACGATCGACGTCACGCGACTCGTCCGAAGTGTCGGCGAAGAGTTGGCGCGACACCATCCCGAGCCGGCGGTCACGTTCGAGGTCGAAGAGGGCCTCACGACGCAGGGCGACAGCCGCTTGCTGCGAGTCGTGCTCACGAACTTGGTTGGCAACGCGTGGAAGTTCACGAGCAAGGCGCCTGGTCCCCGCGTAACGATTGGGCGCGCCGAAGGCACGAGCTCGGTGTTCTTCGTCCGCGACAACGGCGCTGGCTTCGACATGACGTACGCGGAGAATTTATTTCGCCCCTTCCAACGCCTGCACGCCCAGGCGGAGTACGAGGGAACCGGCATCGGACTCGCAACCGTGCAGCGCATCGTGGATCGACACGGTGGCAAGGTGTGGGCCGAGGGAATCGTCGGCGCGGGCGCAACATTCTATTTCACCTTGGAGCGGGCCCGATGATGGAACCACCGATTCTTCTCGTAGAAGACAACGACGACGACGCCGAGCTCACGAGCATGGCGTTTGGTGAAGCCAACATCGCGAACCCAGTGATCCGCGTCCGCGATGGCGTCGAGGCACTCGATTATCTGATGCGCCGTGGAGCGTATGCTCAGCTCGACGGTCAGGAGCTACCCGTCGTGGTGTTACTCGATCTGAAGCTGCCTCGGGTGGGCGGCTTGCAAGTCTTGAAGGAGATTCGCGGCAATCCGCGCACCGCTTGTTTGCCCGTCGTCGTGTTGAGCTCGTCGGACGAACATCAAGATCGGCTCGGTGCGTACGCCAACCACGCCAACAGCTACGTGCGTAAGCCCGTCGACTACGATCAGTTCGTTCGCGCGTCGCGCGAGTTGGGCTTGTACTGGACCATGATCAACCTCGCGGCGCCCGGACCCACCTGAACGAGTCTTCAAAACTCTCCTTCTTCGCTGCAGCCCGAGCAGAAGGTCGCGCTCTGCAACAAGTCGAAGTAGAAGAGCACGACGCCGACATGGACTCGGATCAACACGTAGTCGTAGTTCTTCGTCGGTGTGAAGCAACCGGGGTGGTGCCATGAGCCGTCGAGCGTCCACGACGTGAGTTTCTCTTCGAGCTCACACGGCGTGTTCGATCCGTAGACATCGACGATCACCGGCTCGCCGACCACGATCGGAATCAGTTGGTCGTAGTTGAGCGTGTAAGTATGGCCGCCGAGGACCGGCATCGGAAGCATGCCGGTGCCGGAGTAGTAACCGCCATCGCCCGTTTCACACGTGACCGCCTGCCCTCCCGTACCGCCGTCCGCGACCACCATGTCCTGACAACCGACGAAATCCGTGGGCCCGCCTGCATCGAGTGTGGGCGGCGTGCACTCGACTTTGCCAGTTGCCTTCACAATCATGGCCGGTTGGTCGAACTCCGGGCCGTCCACTTTGCTCGCATCCGTGACAGTGACGGAGTACTCGGTCGGTTCGTCGGGACACACTTGATGGGGGCCGGGCCCGCTGAGTGTCGGATCGGACCACTGATACGTGTATGGTTGTTTGCCGCCGAAGGCTTGCGCGATCAGCACCGCGCACGAGCCGCACGGAGTCTTTGCTCCATTGACTTGAATGCGCGCGTCGAGTGGCTTGGTCTCGTCTTGGACTGCGATTCCCGTGAACCCGCCGGCATCCGACATCGCCGATGTAGTCGGCTTAATGGGCGGAGTGGGAGGCTGAGTTTGCGGCGGCGTCGCAGTTGGCCTGCCGCTGTCAGCGGCAGGCCTGGACGGCGTGGACGGCGTGGACGGACTCGCGTCTTCGGGGCGGGCCGACGGCGAGCTCGACGCTCGCGTTTCGTCGCTCGCACACCCCAACCAGAGGATAAACCCCAGCCCCAGCGTTCCCCAACGCATTCTCATCCGCGACCTCCGGGGTAGTCATGGCCGCGTTCGAGTGCGCGTATGAAAATTTAGCTCGGTGGCAGACCACAGCCCGGTTCGAATCGAATGTTGTCGACGCCGATCGTGCTACGGCCGGCCGGGTCTTTCGGGAGTCGCAGGAGCAAGTTCTTCGAGTCACGGCTCGGAGTGAAGCGCACGCAATGGCGCGTCCACGTCGGCGTGAGCGACGGCGAGGACCACAGCAGGCCTTCGTTCAAGCTGCACCCATCAGGAGACGCGTAAACCTCGAGCTTTCCTGGCGGCAGCGGCATGCCTCTGTCTTCGGCGCGGGTCAGCAGATCGACTGCAAACGCGTACGTTCGTCCGGCGAGTAGCGAGTCGCAGAGCGTCTGGCTGGTAGTTTGACCGTTTCCGCCGAAGTTCGTGTCGAGATACAAGTACGTCGAGCCGTCGTTTGCAGGGCTCAAGACGTTGGCCATGTTCGTGCCTGCGCCGGTCGTATCGACCAAGGTCTCCTCGTTGACGAACAGCGGTGCAGAGTAGGTGACGTCTTGCAGCGTGAAGCACGCACTCCAGGGAGCTTGGGTGTACGCAACACCCGCGAGTACGGCTGCGGGTATCGCAATCTCGAACGACGGCTGGGCGAGACACAGCGTTTGATCGCCGGTCGATTGCACGGCGGCGTCGGCGTCGGGCGCTTTGGCGTCGTTCGAGGTTGCGGCATCTGGACTGGGTGGTGGCTGCGCACCACCGCCGCTCGCAGCGTTGGAAGCGCCGTCGCCAGCGCCTGCAGCGGACGGCGGCGAACCTCCGCGGCCGCCGCTCGCGTCTGAAGCCCCGATCGGTTGTGAGATCGGCCGCCCGCCGTCGGGGGCGATCGCGCCGAGGTAGGCCTCGCCGGTGCAAGCCACGAGCGAGAGCGCGAGCGCGAGGCAAATCCACGGCCCGTGCGAAACGCGGCAACGCCGTGCCTTCATGGAGCGATGCTGGGCAGATAAATCGAGGTCGGGTAGTGCGCGCGGAACAGCGTTGCCAATCGCTGCGCTTCGGTCAGGTCGCCAAGCTTGCGATGTAGTTGAATCGTCAATACATCGCGCTCCTCGGCCAACGTACCCCGCGGGAAGTACTTGGCGTGGGACCCGAGTAGGCGCAAGGCGGCTCGAGGGTCGTGAGCCGCGAAACGTTTTGCGCGATACAGCAGACCGGCTTCGTCTTGCGGTGCGAGTTCGGCTTTTGCAGCAGGCTGTGGCGCTGCAGCCGAGGGCTGCGAATCTGGCGCCGCTGCGCGCTCGGCCGCTGCCCGAGGTGTCTCTGCGCGCTGCGAACTCGTTGCGACTTCGGAGACCGCGGTTGGCTGCGACGCGGCGGCGGCCGCGGTTCCAGTGACTGGTCTCGCGTCGGAATTGCTAGCCTCCGCACTGCGCGAGTCCAGCGCGCGAGAGTCACTCGGCTCAACCACCCCGCCGCCGCTCGTCTCGCGGCCAGCTCGCGCGCTGTGGGCAACGCTGCGCGAGCGCGCGGGTCCGTCCAATGCGGCTCGTGCACTGCGCGTGTCCAGAGCCCGAGATCCATTCGGCTCGACCACCGCGTCGCCACTCGTTTCGCGGCGCGCTCGCGTACCAAGTCGCGCATCGAGCAACCGCGGATCATCGCTCGCGGCGAGCGCATTCGCCGGCTTCGTGGAGTCCAGGGCGTGCGACGAGTCGTTCTTGCCCGCGCGGCTCACTCGCGTCTCACCTGCAGCAGGCGTCGCTTCGCGTTCCGACTTCGTCGCACTCGGCCAAACATTCATCCCGTACACCGCGAGCGCCGCCGTCGTCGCAACACCGAGCAGCACCGCGTGACTCAATCCGAGGCCGGCGCCCGCCGCACTCGCCGCACCAATACCAGCGGCGCCTGTCACACCCGTCGCACCGAGGCCGGCCCCGCCGCCACCAGCTGCACCAGCACCAGCACCACCACCACCGCCGCCCTCGGCTGCGACGCTGCCGCCTCCACCGGCCACGGGCGCTCCCGTTGGCAATGCTGCACGCAGCCGCGCTAGCGCTTCCGGACCTGGGCCGCGCCTCTCGAGCGCACGCAACGCGTCGCGCAACACCGGCGACGCCTGATCACTCTGCAACAATCGTCGGGGTTCTCTCACGGCACATCTCCCCGGCGCTCTGCACGCGCGACCTCGGCAAAGATTCGCTCTCGCGCCTTGTGCAATCGCGCGTACGCCGTTTGCACCGGACAACCCACTGCGAGCGCAACCTCCGGCATCGACATCTGCTCGAGCTCGTACAACATGAACACGGTTCGCTGCTTCTCCGGCAACGCCTGCAACAAACGCTCCCCGAGCGCGAGCGACTGCTGGTTTGCGAGCGCTGCAGCTTGCGGCGGCGGACACCACTGCTCGGGCGGCGCAGCGGTCACCTCTTCTCGCCGCCGTCGGATGCGCCGCCGGTGATCCTTCGCGACCCGGGCACTGATCGCATACAGCCACGAGCGCACCTTCTCGCGCTCACAATAGTCAGCGAGACGCCGGTGGACGACGACGAACACCTCTTGCGTCGCATCATCGACATCGGCGCTCGAAACACCGAGGTGCTGCAGCACCCGCCACACGAACCCCGCGTGCGCCTTGAACAGCTCGGCGACACTCGGCTCGGCAGCTTCCACTGCGAGTGCTCGAGCCGGAAGCGCGGCGATAATCCGCAAGGAGGGCACGTGCAGCAATGGCCTCAACGGAAGAAACCTATGATGCCAATCCGTAACAGCAAGACGAACGGTGCGCCCCGCAGCGTGTCGAGGTCTGAGCCCCCCAAACCGAGCGTAAATTCCGGCCGAACCGGCGCCCACCCCCCAAGTGCGGACAGCTCCAGCCCGAAGCTGTCGGCCAGGCGGAGGCCCAGCTTCGGCTCGAGTCCCAAGATCACGAGCAGCCGTTGGCTCGTCGACGAACTGTCGAGTCCCAGCCCGCGCGCGTGAATCGCGCCGAGTTGCACCTGTCCGCAAACCTGCAACCCGACAGTGCCGCGAACCAAGCGCGGACAGAATCCCACTCCAGCGTGCCAAGGCCAGAGCCGAGCGCCGCGCCCGCGCGCATCGACATCATCGTAAGGAAGGTAGGCAGTGCCATCGACCACGACGGAAGCGCCCAACACCGGAATCTCGACGCCGAGGTTGAGCCCGAAGACGGCGTTCGGGATCAACCCGATTCCAAGACGTGCTCCGAAACCCACTCCGACGGCCTCCTCGGGCCTGCCGCCGCGAGCGGCGAGCGCCTTGCCGCTTTCAGCTGCAGGCACACCGCTGCTCGTAGCTGCGAGTGCCGCTGGAAACGCATCGACCAGGGTCGCGATCACGAGCGCGAGCGCGACGTCGAGACTGCGGCAGTCCGGCGATTTTCCAAGCAACTCCCGCGCACCGAGAGCACGACCGCCCGCGTCGCAAGCGCGCACCTGCGCTCGCCAAGTCGACGCCTCGCGCTGCAGATCGACTTGAATGCGCGGCAATCGCTGTCTGGCTTCAGCCGGCGCGAGCCTTTGCGAAGTGAGACCCGCGACGCGACTTTCGATCTGCTCGCGCGTAGAGCAGCTCGACTCCGTCGGCGTCTGCCAGGCGAGCTCCGCGCTCGGGCTCGCGTTCTCGGCGAGTGCATTCGGCGAATCGTCCAACGCACACGCGACATCGCGTGTGCTCGCCAGCATGACGACGCAAAGCAACGCTTGCAGTCGCAAAGCCCAAAGCTTGCTGCATGCACGTCTCCGAAGCGCGCCGCGTCGTTCCCACCGCATCCGTTTTCGTGACCGCTCGCGTCCGCGCGGCTGCTGCGAGTCTACACCGCGCACCCGGACTTCTTGCAACCCAACCGAAACCACCATCGCAGCGGTGCGCTGTGTCGCTTGCACGGGTCGATCGATCGGTGCACCTTCGCAGTGATCGCGCGCGAAAGCGTCACTGATTCGAGGCAGATTATGGCCAAATCCGCGACTCGCAACCTCGTAACCCGCGACGGCGTAGCTCGCGACTATCCGGACGTGCTGACTTCCGACGCGCTCGCCGCGATCACCGCGCTCGCACCGCTCGACGAGCGCCGCCGCGATCTGATGCAGGCCCGAATTGAACGCCGGGGCAAGCGCGCTCGCGACCGCCAACCGATCACGTTCGTCGATCCGGCGTCGACGATTGGCGGAACTAACATTTCGGTCGCGGACGCTCGCGCAGGCAAGTTCATCGGGAGCGAGATCCCGCGCGACCTGCAGCGGCAATGGGTTCAAGGGACCGGCCCGGCAGCTCGGCCGAACAGCGCTCCGGAGCAGAGCCTCCGGTCTGTCGCGTACGCCTTGTTGTCGGGCGCCGATGGCTGGATGTTCGACGGCGAAGACGCGCTCGGTCAGTTGTCGACGATGTCTCTCGACAATCAGCGCAACCTCAAGCTCGCGATCGCGCGCGACCCACTGTTCATGAAGGTCGCCGAACGGGTCGCCGCTGAGATGAACGCGTGGGCGAGAGATTTTCTCGGTCGCGAGATCATCGCCGACTGGCAAGCGCAGCTCGGCTTCACCACGAAGATCTTTCGGCCCCGCGGGCTCCACCTCGACGATCGACAAATCGCCTGGTCCGGCGGCGCAGGCTTCTCGGCATCCATCGTCGATACCGCGTTGTACGTCGCGAACAACCACCGGTCGCTGGCGGCCGCAGGCTCATCACTCGCGCTGTATCTGCCGAAGATTCAGACCGCCGAAGAAGCCGCGCTCTGGAGTGAGATCTTGAGCGCGCTCGAACGCAGGCTCGGCCTCGCACCGGACACAATCAAAACATACGTCCTAGTCGAACAACTCGAGGCGAGTTTCCAGCTGATGGAAATTCGGGCTGCACTCGGCGGTCACTTCGTTGGATTCAACACCGGTCGTTGGGACTACATCAATAGTGTGTCCGACGCGCTCGCATGGCGCGGCGACTTCGTGAATCCGAACATCGACGCCATCACGATGACGTACGGCTACATGCGCAACTACGAAGACCGCGTGCGCCGCGCCGTGAACACACCGGATTCGAACGGCCGCTTCGCCTTGTGGCAAGGCGGGATGGAGCCGAACATTCCCGTCGGCTCCGAAGCGGGTGTGGCGGCGGGGATGAAACGCGCGGTCGCCGGCGCCGAACGTGAACAATCCGAAGGCGCGAGCGGCAAATGGGTCGCGCATTGGAAGATGGTTCAGATCATTCGGCCGGTATGGGAGCGCGCCGGAGCAGACAATCAACTCGGACGCTCGTTTCCGCCTTTGACTTACACCGACCGCGACGTCGCAGCCTTGTCGATGCTGGAGGACGCACCGCGAACGCTGCGCGGTGCGCGCGACTTACTGAGCGTGGCGCTGCAGTACGGCAACGCGTTCGGCCAAGGTCTGCAGGCGGTCGCGCTCAAGGCGGCTGACTTTTTCGGCGACGACGACGTGCTCTACCTGATGGAAGACGCGGCCACCGGCGAGATCAGACTCAGCATTTTATGGGAGTGGCTGCACAAATCGGCGCAGTTCACGGCAGCGGCCGGAGGCGACGCGACGAGCATCCATGCCGGAGACCGCTTCACGTTCGAGCTCTTCGAGCGTTTGCTCGAGGAGGAGTACCAAAAGCTGCTCGCGGCGCGCGACAAGGACGTCCACGCAGACTCGAAAGAAACGACGCTGCCGATCACGCGCGCGATCGTAGACGCGTACATCCGGCGAGAGACTAAAGCGCCGTGGTACATCGACTTGTTGAACCTCAACCTGGGCAACCTCGATCTCGAAGAGGCGAAGCGCCGCATTCGAGCCTACCTCGACGCCTTTGCCGCCGACGGAACGCGTCTCACGGCAAATCTAGACTTCGCGCGCGCGAGCGCTCCGAATCCGCTCGGCTGACTACTGACAGATCGTGTCGCCAAACGCAGCGCTGCACGCGTCAGGGTTGTCGCGACCCTGCGCACAAAACCCGGCGCGGCACTCGAGGTAGTTTCCGCTCGTCGTCGCCGCGCCGTGCACCGGCAGATTGATCGCCTCGGCGCGGCAACCCGCGAGCAGCTGCTCGTCGCTCTCGCCCCACTTCAAGTGAGACACGTCGTGACAGTTGAACAACATACAGTTGCAATAGTCGTAGATCGAGCTCGTCGCGCCTTCGACCGTACTGCCTGGAGTCATGTCCGGCGGAGCCGGTGGAACGATCGCAGGCGGGGGGCCTGCCTTCGGCAAACTCGAGTCTTCGGCAGCACACGCTGCGTACCGCCTAATCCACGCGAGAAACGATTGATACGACGGATCGGCAGGCCCATCGAACTTCGGACCGCCCCCGTGCGTGACCCCGCCTCCTTCGTCCGACAGCGGCTTCAGCAGAAGAAACGACTGACTCGGGTCTTCGAGATTTACTAAACCTTGCCTCAACACGGTCCGCATCGTCGCGAGGGAGCTCGACGCGCACGCGAGGCCAGGCTCGGTCATCGCGACGTTCACATCGGTGATCCACTTGGGCGCTTGCTGCACCGACGTGTCGCTCGAGAAATGGCACGGGTAGCAGCGTTCGCGCCACTGGTACACGTCCGCCGAGAACAGTTGCTCGAGGGTCAGTTCCTGACAGTCCCCGGAATCCACGTAATCGGTACCGACCGCGAGCGCGATGTCGCAACGGGTCGACGCGCTCGGGACCGCTTGATTGCACGGATCATCGAACGTCGGACAAACCTTCCCGCCGCAACTCGAGGCGTACTGAATCCACTCGAGCATACCGTCGTACTCGGCTTCGATCACAGACTCGGTGATCAACGCGCTCTGCGGCTTTGCACGCTCGATCCAACTGAGCACCTTGCTCTGCTCGGGCGCGCCGAGGTCGACTAAACCGAGCTGACTCATGCACGCCATCGTCTGGCAGGGCGTGTCTTTCACAAACAGCGACAGGTCGATTCCGGACAAGTGACACTGATTGCAGCTAGTCGGACGATCGTCTTTCAAGATCGGCTCGATCTTCCGCGTGTACAACGCTGTCGCCGCATCGCCCGTGCACGTCGGCGCCGGGTCGGGCAACGCGTGCGAATCGCGGCAGCCCACGAAATAAGCAGCGACGCCAACCCACAAAGCCCACCGAACAGCCGTTCCCACTCGCCTACTCTACCCGCAAAATGGCATCCCCGTAGCGACGCCCCGTCAGGGGGTCGGACAGTTGCTTTCTGCATCATTGGCGCAGTGGTACCGGAATCGCTTGGAATCGCGCGCTCAAGGCGTCGAGTTCAGCTCACGCATGGCTTCCGACTTTGCGTGTTCGTACCGCTCCAGCAGTTCATTCGCACGATCCTTGAACACGCGCTCGGCCGTCGGAAAGTACTCGTCCTCTTCCTGATGGACGTGCTGTTGCACGCGCTCGACCAACACGTCGAGTGCGGAGCTCCAGTTCGGCGAATCGACCGCGACGGCAGTCACGGCTTCGATCGCACGGTCGAGCTCTCCGGCATCGCGATCGTGCTCGTTCGCCATCTCTTCCGTCTGTGGGTTCGACCGCAGAGTCGGATACAGCTCCTTGATCTCGCCCCGCTCGTGCGCGAGCAGCTCGCGCCGAACCGTCGGCCACAGCTCGCGGCGTACGTCAGGGTCCCAGGTCGTCCGGAGGCGCATGAGCAACGCCGAGACTTCGCCGTGCTCTTTTGCGAGGTGCCGGAACACCCCAGTGAGGCCTTCCAGCGTGGCTTTCGCAGCCTTCGCCGTGCCCACGACCTTGGAGGCCAGCTCTTCGACTTTTGTGGTCATATTGCCCTCTCGCGTTAGTTCACTTCGCAAGGGCCATGCCCGGGATCCCCGCCCACACGCCGGACACAAATTCGACAACCTGTGTCAATGATGCGTGAGGCTCCCCGGCACGGCTTGGGCCGCCCACTGGCCTACATCCCGCGCTGGGCTTTCACTCGACAAGCGCGGAGCTGAGCGATCGAGCGCTTCAGAAGCCCGAACATTGCGGACGACGAGGTTGGTCGTGACCTGCTGCGCAGGGTCCTCGCCCGTCACGACCTCGTACGTGCAGCAGCTCGTCAAGAAATGAAGGGCCGACGCCACGTTGAGCCGCGTGATCCAATGGCCGCGCTTCTGCTGCGGGATGAAGCCAAAGTGGCTCACGCGAGCGGTCAACGCATCGGCGTAGACTTCCGCGCTCTCGCAAAGCTGGTCGCGGATGATCTCCTCGCGCAGGTGCGGACTTTCCTGCAGAACGCGCGCAGCCAAGGTCACATCCCAAGCGACTGCCACAATCGGCTGTAGGAAATCGACCAGCTCGGCTGCAGCCGTTTGTAGGTCCAGCTCCCGATGATTTGCCAATACGTACAGCGCTGAGTCGCGGTGGACTTGCAGCGTACGACGGCGAATCTTGCCGAGAATGTACGCGACCCAGATTTCCGTGCGGGCACGCGCCAACTCAGCGTGCCATCTGCGCGGTCCGAGCCCGGCGGACCCATCCACCATCCGCACGAGGTTCCGGGCGAGCCTTCGAACCTTCGCTTGCTTCAGCGGCAAACCAGCCCAGGTACACACCGCGTCCGTGAGAACACACGCGACTTCCTCAAGCAGGACGACCTCGCCGGATTGCTCCCAGCGCCGAATTGCTCGTTTCCACGAGAGCGCAGCCTCGTGCATCAGCCGTTCGCGATTCGCTTCGTTCATTAAGCCTAGCAACACGCTCGTGCGCTCCTTGGGCTCAGCATCCGCGTAGCCCGCCCGGACGATGCGGATGGTGGCGCTATTGAACGCAGTGTCACGGGAAATCGTTGCCATAGTTGGTCTCCGCCGTGTCGTTGATGCAACAACAGGACCAGCGGCGCTCCAAAAAGCCGGTTCGCGATAAGGCTGCGATCAGACTGCGCAAATGCAGTCAGTGTCCTTATCACACACCCGGATCTCTGGAGTAATGACCCGCGAACAAGCGACCTTTTAGTCGCACTACAAGCAGTAGGCGCCGGGAGCCCACGTGCACCCGCACGATCCATCCGCGCGGCAACACGCTGCGATGCCGACCGGAATGCAGACGTTCGTGCAGTTGCATCTGCCCGATCCACCGCCGGTGCTTCCCGCGCGGCCGGAACCGCTCATGCGACCTGCCGCCCCGCCCGCCCCTGCACCACCTCGGCCGGTCGAGCTGCGGCCACCCGATCCGCCGCGGCCAGCTGCATCCGAGTCACCGTCCGAATCCGGCCCGACGCTCGACATGCCACCAGACATGCCTGCCGGTTGCGGAGGATTCATCGGCGGCGGCTCCGGGCAACTCAGGCACGACGAAAACGAAGCGAGCGTCGGAGACTTCGGATCCGGCGTGCACAACTTCATGCCTTCACTTCCATCCGGACACGGGCACGTGGTGCGTTGCCCGCGCTCGCATGCTTCGCCGACGAAGTCCGGCGCGCCCATCGCGACCGGAGGATCACCGGCGGGCATGCCTTCCGGAGAAGTGCTCGCGTAACCTTCAGCACAAGCTGCGAGTGCGAGAAGCAAACACAGACAGCCTGCTCGTTGCGACATCCTGCAGCCCACGGCGGCAGAGTCTGCATCGATCGAACTCGGATGTCACGCGCCGCTGTCGGCTGCAGTGAACGCGTCCCCAATCGTGGGTGATCGGTGTCTGATTCGACTATCGGACTGGCACGAGTTGATAGAATTTTCGTGAGCCGCGAAGCGCTACACGCGAAACCGTAAGCTCGCCGTCCGCATCACGGCGAGTTGCTCGAACATCACCTCGACGCGCTCGGTCGAATCCGTCGCGGGCGCGGCTTGCAGCGCTAGCTCAGGCATGCCGCGCTCAGCGATCGCTCGACGCATGTCTTCGATCGCGCTGCGCAGCTCCCCCGCGCGTTCGACGAGCCGCGCGTGCAAAGTGGTTCCGCGTGCGAACGCGACCGCGATCAATCCCGATGCGAGTCGATGCGAGTAGAGGAGCAACGTCAACATTGCTTCACTCTGTTCGGGCGCGATGCCGGTCTCCGTCAACAAGCGCTGATACGACGCCTCGGCGTTGAGCAGTGCAAGTCCGATCTCGCGACGCGCCGCACGCACGCGCTCGAGCGAGGGCGGATCTTCAGCAGCCGCATCGAGGAGTGCGACCAGCTTAGCGAGCGCGTTCGACATCAGCGGACGAATTTGGTCGCGCTCCGAAAGCGGAAACAACAGTCTGGACGCGAGCAGCGCGATACCCGCGCCGAGCAGCGTGTTCGAGATGCGAACCCAAGTCAGGTCGGTGTTGCCGGCATGCGTCTCGGCCAACAACACGAACCCGGGCGTCAGAAAGACTGCGAACGCACCGTAGTTGAGCGGCAAGACCGACACCGCGATCGTCACGAAGCCGAACACGCACGCGACGATCACGCGCGGATCCATGACCCACGTCGCGACGAGGAGCGCGAGACCCGCACCGATGATCGTGCCACCGACACGTTGCCACGCTTTCGCCCAGGTCTGCGTGCCGTGCGGTTGCATGATCACGAGACACGTCAACGTCGCCCAGTACCCGTGATCGAGCGCTAGCACTTTGACGACGAGCACCGTCGCCGCGACTGCGATCGTGCTGCGAAGCGCGTGACGAAACATCGCCGAGTCGAGTGTCAGGTGGTCCGACACGAGTGATAGTCGCGAGGCCTTGGTCGACAAGTCGCTCGGCTCCGTCCGGCTTGCCGTTGCCGGCATTGACGGATCGTCGATCGCGCGCGCGAGCGCGATGACGCGCTCGACACGCTCGAGCAAACGCACCAAGATCCGCGGCTCGTGATCTTCCGGCGACTCGGCCGCCGGGCGAAGTGATTGCCCGATCGGGCTCTCCTCGGCGGCTGAGGGCGGCAGGGGGTGTTCTTCCACCAGCGCGGTCGCGACGCGGTCGAGCGACACGCTCGTGTGTTCCGCCAGCTGTCTGATCCAGCGCGAGAGTTGCGGCAGGTTGCGCGGCGGCTCGAACGCCAAGCCGTCTTCGATCGCGACCATCGCGCCCAAGACCAGATCGGAGGCTTCGACCAACGCCAGCAGCAGCTCGCCGCGGCGACTGGGGCCGAGGCGCCCTTTCCGGATCGTGCCGAGCTGTGCGCGGGCGACTTCGATCGCATTGCGCGCGCGGCCGAGCTGCTCGCGCCGAGCCACTTGTGCCGCGGGTTCTCGGCTCGCATCGATCAGACTGCGCGCCACGCGTGCGAGCTCGCGCAGCGCATTGGCGATCGAGCGTCGCGCCGGAACGTACATGCGAAGCGGCCACAACACGAGCGACATCACGGTCGCCCACAGACCACCTGCGACGAAGTACGCACCCGCCCCGAGCGCTGCGAGCGACGTTTCCGCGGGCCGCGTCAATCCGATCACGAGCGACATCGCGATGGTGGTTCCAACTGCGGTCGCTTCTGCCCCGAACAGTCGCAGAAAACCCGTCAGCCCGACGACCACGACCACGAGCGCGACTGAGAGCACCGGGTGCACCGAGCCGAGCATTCCGAGCACGGTCGCGAGCCCACCTCCGAACGTCACGGCGAGCATGCTGAGCGCGCGTGTGCGATACGCACCGCCTTTGTCCGCGAGCACGACGCTGAACCCCGCGAGACTGGTGAATGCGAGGGAGGGACTCGTGATCACGCCGCCGAGTAGCAGCGGCACAGTCGTCGCGATTCCCGCCCGTAGCCCGGCTAGGTAGTTCGGGCGGCCTGGTGCGACGCGGAGCGCTTCACGCCGAATCGCCGAGTTGCGAATCAGCCTGACCATCGGTCGCTGGAGCTCGGGTTCGGGCATGCGAAGCGCTGAAGGCGAAGCTCGGTATTACAGGAGTCGACCGGCAACAAAGAAGAGGCTTGCGCGTGCGACCGATCGGTCATATGACTGATCGGTCACATGCCGACCAATACGTTCTTCGCGCTGCCCGCCGAGCGCCGCGACCGCCTCGTACGCGAAGCGATCGCGGAGTTCTCCGAGCGGTCGTTTGCCGAGGCTTCGCTCTCCAAGATCGCGCAGCGATCGCGGATTCCGAAAGGCAGTTTCTATCAGTACTTCGAAGACAAGCTGGACTTGTACCGCTGGCTGATCACGGAGGAGGCGCCCCGGCACAAACGCGCGTTCATCGGCGAGTCGAGCGACAGTGGCGACTTCTGGGAAGGCTTCGAGACGCTGATCGAGCGCGGCATGGCGTTTCTCGTCGAACACCCGCGGCTCGCGCGGCTGACGGCTGCCGCTGCAGACCCATCGGCGATCGCCGAGGTTCGCGGACTGCATCAAGCCATTTGCGAAGCAGGGATCGACGCGCTTCGCGCACGTCTCGCGCAAGGCATCGAGAGCGGGGCCATTCAAAACCCGGACCTGAATCTCGAGGTTGCGACGCGGCTGGTAGCTGCAATCGTCGGACCCGGGCTCACCGACGTAGTGCTACGCGAGCTGGGCGCGGAGCTTCACGAAGTGCTCGCGTCGGACACCCTGCGCAAGAAGCTCGGGCCCGCTCGACGCCGCCGGCTCGCCCATCAAGCGGTGTTGCTGATTCGCGGTGGCCTGGAACATGGTGGTTCGGAGTCACCCCGCAAACGTTAGTTCTGTGACCGAAGGAGTTCCATGATCGCTGAGGATTTCAAAAGCAAGGTCGCGTTCGTCACGGGAGGCGCTTCGGGCATCGGACTCGCGGTGGCGCGCGCGTTCTCGGAGCGAGGCGCGAAAGTCGTCATCGCGTCGCGAGGCGATGCTGCGGGTCGAGAGGCTTGCGCGGCGCTCGAGCGCGACGGCGCTGATGCATTCTTCGTACGTGTTGACGTCCGCGAGGAAACATCCGTCCAGCGCGCGGTGAGCCTCGCGGTCGAACGTTTCGGGCAGATCGACTTCGCAGTCAACGCAGCCGGAATCGGAGGCGACATGGCGACGCTCGAGCGCACGAATCAAGCGGTCTGGGACGACGTGATGGCGACAAACGCCCGCGGAGTCTGGCTTGCGATGCGCTACGAGATCGCTGCGATGCTTGCAGCCGGCGGCGGCGCAATCGTGAACGTCAGCTCGATCTACGGCGCGGCCGGTAAGGCCGCGCACCACGCGTACGTCGCTTCGAAGCACGCAGTCTTGGGCATGACGCGTTCGGTCGCCCTGGAATACGCGACGCGCGGCATTCGCGTGAACGCCCTTCTCGCAGGCGCCACCGCTACAGCGGGCATGCTTCAGGCCGAAGCTGCGGTTCCCGAGATCGTCGGCGCACTCGTGGCACAACACCCAATCGGACGCATGGCGCGCGCGGAAGAAGTCGCAAGCGCCGCCGTGTGGCTGTGCTCGCCGGCGTCGAGCTACGTGACGGGCGCGCCGATCGCGGTGGACGGTGGGTTTTCAGCTGCGTGAGCGCGTGACGGTCCACACGCGTGCGAGCCATGTCCAGCTCGCACGCGTGCCGCGTCAGTCACTCCGGCAGCGTCTCGCCCGAACCTCCCATGTCCTTCGGCATGTCTTTGAACTTCGGAAGGCCGTCGCGGATGTGCAGCACGGTCTCCTGATAGTTCACGTGAAGGCCCGGCTTGAACGGGTAGTCCGGGATCGTGGCAGCGTAGACGTCTGTCAGCTCCCACAGCGGGTGGTCGGTAAACAAGTGACCCCCGCAGGTCTTACACCATTTGCGCTCGCTCAACTTCGTCTTGCTGTAGCTCTCGATCATGTCAGCGCCCTTCGTGACGCGAACACTGCCGAGCCTCCACAGCGTAAAACCGTTCAGCGGTCCCGCCGACCACGTCCGGCAAGACTCGCAGTGGCAGTAACCCATGCCCGCGGGTGCGCCTTCGAGCTCGAGCTCCACTGCGCCGCAAAAACACGTTCCTCGATATGTCTCGTCACTCATGACTTCACCTGTTTGTCCTAACCAAAATCGAACAGTCCTTTCCTCAGTCGTCAGTCCGCAGTGCGCTCGAGCACGACCTCGAGGTACTCGCCCGGAACGACGATTGCGCCGCCCGTTCCGCGGTCGTACGTCTCGATCAACTGCGCGATGTCCTTCGAGAGCGCTGCTTTCCCGGCGTCGTCGAGCGCCGCGAACGCCTTATGCGTCGGGCCGTAGTAACGCTGGAAGATGTCGATGAAATGCGCCGCCGACTCGTAGCGAAACACGAAGTACCTGCGCTCGGCTTGAAGCAGTTTCACGCCGCGCGGGAACAATTCGGCGATGCCGGACGTCGTGCCCCAACGCAACGGGCTCGAGACTCCGGGAGGCGGTGGAACGTAACGCCCGACGGTGCGCAACAAATCGCCGAGAAAGCCTTCGGGTGTCCAGTTCGAAACGGCGATTTTGCCGCCCGGCCGACAGACGCGGACGAGCTCTTTCGCGGTTTGGATCTGATCCGGCGCAAACATTACGCCGAACGTCGACAGCACGTAGTTGAACGTCGCGCCGGCAAACGGCAGAAGCTCCGCGTCTGCTTCGGCGAACGTGATGTCGAGTCGCTCGGCGGCAGCGCGCTCTGCCGCACGCGCGAGCAGCGCGGGCACGTAGTCGATGCCGGTCACCCTGCAGAACCTACGCGCAGCCGCGAGCGACGCGTTTCCGTTGCCACAAGCGACGTCCAGCACGGCGGAACCCGATTGGAGATCGGCGGCTTCGCACAACGCTTCCCCTACGATTTGCAGCGTGGTTCCAATCACCGCGAAGTCGCCGGAAGCCCACATCACTTGCTGGCGCGCCTTCAGCGCGAGCAGCTCGGGCGTCGCAGTCGGTGATTGATTGATCGCTGGACATTCGAGAATCTGCGTCATCGTCATTCTCCACAATTCACGCGACGGTATTGCCGCACGGTCACTTGTAGGGACGCGAGGACGATTGCAGAATGACTACGAGTCTGTTCGTCATGACCCTCCGTCCCAGTTCACTTCGGCGCATTACCGAGCGTCCAAACGGCATGACCGCCCGTCCGAAACGGCGTTTGTCATGAGCACCGACGTCCTTTCCGAAGTGCTGCACGCCGTTCGCCTGAGGGGCGCGGTGTTCTTCAAGGTGGATGGTGCGGCGCCCTGGGTCGCCGAAGCTCCGGCAGCAAATCTCGTCGCACCGTTCGTCATGCCGGGCGCCGAACACGTCGTCGAGTATCACGTCGTGACGAAGGGTTCGTGCTGGGGTGGTCTCGTCGGCGAGCCGCCGGTGCACCTCGAAGCCGGCGACGTGATCGTCTTCCCGCAAGGCGATTCGCATGTGATGTCGAGCGCGCCTGGGATGCGCGGTCCGCAAGAGCTCGAACGGTTCAAGAAGCCGGAAAACGGGCAACTGCCGATCGCGATGTCGATGAACCCAGAGGTCCCGCCTAACACGCACCTCGTCTGCGGTTTCATCGGCTGTGATGCGCGCCCATTCAATCCACTGTTAGCTACGTTGCCGCGCGTGCTTCACGTGAAGCAGAAAAGCGCTGAGGATGGCGCGCTGCTCGAACAGCTGATTCGCGTTGCGGTCGTCGAGTCGACGGCCCGACGCGCCGGCAGTGAAACGATGCTCGCGCGGTTGAGCGAGTTGTTGTTCGTCGAGGTCGTGCGCAGGTATTGCTTGACCTTGCCGGATGAGACGAAGGGTTGGCTCGCAGGTCTGCGGGACGAAGTGATCGGCCGCACGTTGAGCGTGTTGCACGATCGGCCGGCGCATCCGTGGTCGTTGGAAGATCTCGCGAAGGAAGTCGGGTTGTCGCGTTCGATGTTGGCCGAGCGCTTCCACAGTTACGTCGGTACGCCGCCGATGCAGTACCTCGCGCGCTGGCGGATGCAGCTGGCAGCGTCACTCCTCTCAGGAACGAATGTGACGATGGCGGAAATCGCGGAACGCATCGGTTACGGTTCGGAAGCCGCGTTCAGTCGCGCCTTCAAGCGCCTGGTCGGTGTTGCGCCATCGGCATGGCGCGACGGCGCGCGACCGGATCTCGCGTTCATCGCCGAGGACGACAGCGATCCCGAAGTACGAGCTTCGGGGCATCTCGGGCTCGTGCTCGAAGACTCGTAGACAGATCTGCGCTCGAGTGGCCACTAACGCGCATGCGCAATTCCTCGGCTGCCGTCGCTAGTCTCACGCTCGTTGTCGTCACTGCATTTGCTCCCGGATGCGAGAGCGATCCGAAGACGAGTGACGACGCGGTCGAGGAAGAAGAGTGCGAGCCGGGAACGAACTGCATGTGCGTCCCCAGTGGTGCGGGCACGAAAGTCTGCGATCCGATGACCCACTTGTTCGTGATGTGTGACTGCTCGAAGGCGAGCCAACCGATCACACCGCCTGTAAATACGCCGCCGGTCACACCGCCGCCGGTCGTTCCGCCGCCTGTCACCCCACCGGGGACCTCTCCAGTTGCGGGTACGGGAGTTGCGGCTATCGCGGGCGCGAGTGGGTCCGCAGCTGGGGTCGGAAGCGCAGCTGGCAGCGGCGGCCAAGCCGGCGCGAGCGGTCGCGGCTTCTGATCCGGGTGCTCTACTCGAGGACGATCACGGGAATCTGACGCGGCGTCTTCGTTTGATAGACCGCATAGCGCGGAAACTCGCGCGTGATGTCGGCCCACAAACGTTCGCGCTCAGCACCCGCCGCGACGTACGCGCGCGTGGTCCAGCGTTTCGCGCCCCGCTGTACCTGCACGGTCGGGTTGGCCGCGACGTTCGCGACCCAAGCCGGACTGCGAGCGTTGCCGCCGTACGAGCCGACCAACAAGTATCGCTCGCCATCGCGAAAGTACGGCAGTGGAACGCAGCGTGAGAGCCCTGACTGCTTCCCTACGGTCGTCAGCAGCAAGACATCCAGCCCGTCCATGCGCGAGCCTACGATGCCGAACGTCCATCGGTACAACTGCGTGTGAACTTTGCCGATACGCTTGATGTTGTCCGGCGATGGAACCCAGCGGATATAACAAGTCTGCGGCATAAAAACGAACGGCCGGACCGAATCTGCGCGATGCGGCCCGACCGTGCAAGCGCCTACAACTTAGCGTTCGCCGCGGGCGAATCGCTCGGAATCGCAACCCAGTTCGTACCGTTGAACTTCGCGAGCTGCACCTTCTCGAACAAGAAGAAGTCGGTCGCCGACGTGCTCGCCGTGACGCCCGGCAGCATCATGCCGGAGGTGAAGTCTTTGAGGCTCGCAGCCTGCTTCATGATGTTTTCGCGCGTGAGGTCGTCGCCGCACTGACGCAGAACCTGCTCGAGCGTTTGCGCCGCCACGTAGCCGTACGTGTTCGAACCATCGATGAACTTGCCGTCCGGATACCACTTCTTCATGAACTCGGCGAACTCTTGGACCGCCGGATCGTTCTCGTACTGCTTGTCCGTCACATCCTTCAAATACAGGATCGACGTGATGCCGATCGACTTGTCGAGGCCGGCCGGGGTCAGCACCGAACCGACGGAGACCGAAACGTTCGTCAAGAACTGCTTCGGCTTCCAGCCCGAGTCGAATGCCTTACGAATCGCCATCGCAGCGAACTTCGGCGTCGCGACGTTGATGAACGTGTCGGCCTTGGTCGCTTGCAAGGTGGCCATCTGCGAGTCGACCGTGGCGTCGGTCGTCTCGTACGAGACTTCCTTGAGGATCGCGCTCGCCTTGTCGCCGAGACCCGCACGCAGACCGATCAAATAGTCTTTGCCGAAGTCGTCGTTCTGATAGAGGACGGCGATCTTCGCCTTGGGCAGGTTCGCGCGAATGTACTCGCCGTAGGTCTTAGCCTCGACCTGATAGCTAGGATTGAAACCGATCGTCCACGGGAAGTTCTTCGGATCGCCCCACTTCGTGGCACCCGACGAAACGAACAACTGCGGAACACCCTTCTGATTCAAATACTTTTGAATCGCGGTGTTCGAAGGCGTGCCGAGCGGTTGGAACAACGCGAGCACGTTGTCTTCCTCGACGAGCTTGCGCGCCTGTTCGACTGCCTTCGGAGGACTGTAGGAGTCGTCGACACTGAGGAGATTGATCTTGCGGCCGTTGATGCCGCCCTGCTCGTTGAGGCGCTTGAAATATGCCGCTTCGACGCGACCGATCGTGCCGTATGCCGACGCGGGACCGCTGTACGGCATCGTCTGGCCGATCTTGATTTCGGTGTCGGTGACGCCCGGGCCGTAGTTGCCCTTCTTGGCTGTCGCCTCTGGAGTCGCTTCTTTGGAGGGTTCAGAGCCCGCTCCCGGCTTCGAGCAGGCGAGGAACGCCAAGCCCAAAATGAGTGTCAACGTGAAGTGGATACGCGTACGCATGGGCAGTCCTTTGGTTCGTGGAACGAGGCACGGTCAAGGAAGCGCGAGCGCAAAATCAATCAACAACACACATCGCTACAACGCGCGCGGCGCAGACCCCCAGATGTGCTCAGCCCCCGTGACGCGAGTACTACAGCCATCAGCTGCGCATCGCAATCGTGGCGCGTCGCGCTGACTGACCGATCGCGCTAGTGAGTCCCCACTCACGGCCCAAAAATGTTCATCGATGGTGACGCGATGGGCAGATTGCGCCACCCAAGCTCGGGAATGAGGACTTAGGTGGCGTGACAGTTCGATTACGGCTGCTCGGCCGGATCAGCTTTCGGATTACGCACGACGTGGCCGAGCAGATCAGCAAGCGCGACTAGCAACTCTGCGGGCTCGACCGGCT
>DASRXR010000943.1:0-3986 GCA_035687405.1 Polyangiales bacterium | reverse complement strand
CCGGTCGATCCCGAAGCACAGAACTATCCGTATCCGTATCCGGTCCAGTTCTACGAGGTGCGGAGTCAGGCGCAGACGCTGAAGATGGCCTATCTGGACGTGCCGGCGAACGGGCGCCGCGCGGCTCCACTGACTGCTGTTCCCGGCGTGCAACCTGCCGCGCCTGCGACTCCCACACCCGGTGCGGCTCCAGAGGGCTCTCCCGCCACGGGCACTGCGGCCACGCCAAGTGCGCCGGCGCCGCAGCCGACAGCTGCAGACGGGTCCGCCACGATGTCTGCCAGCGCGGCGAAGCCTGGGGCCGCGCAGCCCGCGCAGTCCAAGGCGAGCGCGAGTGCGTACTCGAACTTCGACGACCTCGATCCACCGGCGAGCAAGCCCGAACCGCAGCAACCGCCTGCGCCTGCCGCGACCGTTCCGCCGCCGCAGACCAATCGCTGCGTCGTGTTGCTGCACGGGAAAAACTTCACGGCTGCAAACTGGGCGCCCACGATCGAGTTCCTGTCGAAGCAGGGCTTTCGCGTGATCGCACCCGATCAGATCGGGTTCGGTAAGTCGAGCAAGCCCGGGACCTATCAGTACACGTTTGCTCAGCTGGCGAACAACACGCGCGCGTTGATGGAAGCCGCCGGCGTGAATCGCTGCAGCATCGTCGGGCACTCGATGGGCGGAATGCTGGCGGTGCGGTTCGCGCTGCAGTATCCGGCCTCGACCGAACGTTTGATTCTCGTGAATCCGATCGGGCTCGAGGACTACTCGATGTCGGTTCCCTACCGGACCGTGGACGAGTGGTTCGCCGACGAGTTGAAGGCGACGCCCGACAGCATTCGGGAGTATCAGCGCACTTCGTATTACGCTGGTGAGTGGCGGCCGGAATACGAGCAGCAGATTCAGCAGGTCGCTGGGTTCACGTTGCATCCGGACTACTCGCGCGTCGCCTGGGTGAACGCGCTGACGTACGACATGATTTTCACGCAACCGGTCGTGAACGACTTTCCACGCTTGCGAGTTCCGACGAAGTTGATCATCGGAACGCGCGATCGAACTGCGCTCGGGCGCAAGTACGCGTTGCCGCAGTCCGGCGCGGCGATGGGCAACTATGCGCAGCTCGGAAAGCACGCGCGTGACTCGATTCCCGGCGCGCAGTTGGTGGAGCTGCCGGGGCTCGGTCACGTGCCCCAGGTCGAAGCGTTCGACCAGTTCAGCGATGCGTTGCTGCGGTTCTTGCGTTAGCAGAGGGCGCGGCGGCGTTCGCGTGCTCGCGAACTGCCGCCGCAGCGCTCACTCCCACACCTTGGCAGGCTGATTCGCCATCACGGCTTGAATCATCATGATCTTGCCGTCGATCAGCTTGAACGCTTCGCCGACCACGAGCGCCGTCGCGGACTGCGTGAAGGGGTACATGCCCCAGGTGATTCCAGCTTCCTCGTCCACGACCAGCGTCCGCCGGGTGACGTCGAAGCTCCACGATTGCAGCTCGAACGAAGATAGGCCGGACGCCGTCGACTGACCGTTTTCGTAGCGCTTACAGGCCATGTCGAACCCAACTTCGCCGCCCGACTTCTTGCCCTCGAGATAGTCGAGATACTTTTCGGTGAGCGCCAGCATCGCATCGCGGGTCATCCGTTTCGCGGGATCGATCGCTTGCAGGAACACGGGCTCGGGCTTCATCTTCTCGGCGTTGAAGAAGCCATTGGCTGCACCCTGACGCCGGACTGCCATCGACTCGATCTCGGTGATCTCGTGATTCACCACCTTCAGTCGCACCTGGTAGATCACCGGAGCCGAGCCCTCGCTGACGACCAGCTGGCTCGCGACCTGGCCCATCAGCGGATCTGCGAAGTCCAACCGCGCGCCGGCGACGAGGCCCGTCACCGTCTTCCAGATCGTGTCGCCCAACATCGAGACGACGCCGTTCTCCGTGTACTTGAACATCGCCGCGGTCTTGACCTTCGTCGGGTCCTTCGCGACCAGCGCGTCGAGGTACGACTGCATCACCGCGAGAAGGCACATCCGGTCGCATTCTCCGGTCGCCGGCGCACCGGTGCCCGCGGCCGGCCCACCTGCCGTAGCGCCCTGCCCTGCTGCAGGCGCTCCCATCCCGGCCGCTGCAGCGGTAACACCGCCGCTCCCAGCTGCGGCTCCGCCAGCGCCAGTGCCGCTCGCGCCGCTGCCACTCGCAGCCGTCGTTCCGCCGCTGCCAGCTGCAGCGCGACCTGCCGCGCCCGAGGCGGCTACACCGGCGGTACCCGATGCAGGGCCTTGGCCCGCAACTCCTTGTCCCGCAGTCGTCGGGGCGGAGCCGCCAGACGTTCCCGCGGTGCCGGTGCTGGCTGCATCACCGTTCGTGCTCGCGTTGTCGCTACATGCAGTTGCAAGCAGCAAGACACACAACACTGATTCTCGAACGCAACGATGCATGCGACTCTCCTCGTGCGATCCGAGTCGGTTAGCGCGCGACAGTCAGAGCGGTCAAGAGACCCACATGCTCGAACGACGTCGCGTTCTCACTTGTAAGGTTTGATGACAGATCGTGTAGCGATTACGGAGTCTCGACAGCGCAAACGCGTAAAAATTCTGGCGAGAATTGGTTCTCACGAACGTTCGCCGAGCAAAAATCTGGAGCGTCCCAGCTTGGGCTAGTTTCGCGAGACACGAGCCGCTGTGTTACTCACTTGCTCGTTTCCTTGCTCGTTTCTTTGGCGATCACTGCGCGCTGACAGCTTCACCGACTTGCGCCGGCGCAGGCTCCTCGCGCGTTCGTCCGTCGAGCATGCAGCTCACGTTCATGTCGCCCATGACGTTGATCGCGGTGCGACAACGATCCAAGAACCAATCGACCGGCAAGAGCAGCGCGATGTACTCCGTCGGCAAGTGCACGGCTTGAAAGACGAGCGTCATCGTCACGAGCCCTGCTTCCGGAATGCCGGCCGCGCCGACTGACGCGATCACCGAGGTGACGACGATCAGCACCTGCGCGCCGATCCCGAGCTCTGCTCCCAGACCTTGCGCCGCCAACATCTGCGATACGAACAGCGCGGCCATCGCCTCGTACAAGGCTGTTCCGTCGTTGTTGAAGTTCGCACCGACGAGCGACCCGAGGCTCGCCGAACGCTCGCGCAAGCCGACGCGAGACTTCAAGCACTCGAACGTGACCGGCATCGTCACCGTCGAGCTACCGGTCGAAAACGCCATCAGCAGCGCGTCGCTGCACTTGCGCACGAGATCCCACGGCTTCACCCAACTACCGAGCCAGACGCGCGTCAGGTAGTAACTCGCTTGCAAGAGCAGCGCGAGCAACACCGCGACGATGAACGCACCGAGGGCGCGAAATGGCGCGAAGCCTTGCGTGCCGACGATACTCGCGACCAGCCCGAACACTGCAAACGGTACGAGATCGATCACGAAGTGCAATATCACCACGAGCACGTCGAGACCGACGTCGACGAGATCTTTCACGCCGCGAATCGGCCGCGGCCCCAGCTTGCGCAGCGCGATTCCGAGCGCCAGTGCGAGCAGGATCACCGACAACACTTTGCCTTGATCGGTCAGCGGCCCGAGCAAGCTCTGCGGTACGTTGTCGAGAAACTGCTGCAGCACATCGGGCTTGCCGCCCTTAGCTGCGGTCTCGTGCGAAGCCGGCGGGTGCATGCCCGCCGACCATCGGCCCGGCTTGAGCACGTTTGCGACGAGCAGCCCGACAAAGATCGCGACGAGCGTGTTCAGCACCAACAGGCGCAACAAACCACCGGCCGTGCCCTTCTCGAAGTGCGCCTGCATCAACGCTTGCACGATCGCGAATAGGATCAGCCCCGGTGCGAGCGCGCCGAGTAAGCGCAAGACGAGCTTGCTCGGAATCGCGAGCGGCGCCGTCTGGGCACCAAAGATGAGCCCGACGACCGCACCGAGCACCATCGCGCCGACGATCCGCAAATACAGCGGCGTCCGGTGCCACCACGCAATTATGCCGGTCTTCTGCTTGGGCT
>DASRXR010000942.1:0-4446 GCA_035687405.1 Polyangiales bacterium | reverse complement strand
CCGGTACCGCCGCTACCGCCTACGACAGGTGCCCAGGTTGATCCTGTCGCGGCGTTACCGCCGCTGCCCCCGCCGCCGATGCCACCGGTGCCGCCCATGGGTTGCAGCGTGCCGGTCATTTGCTCCGGCTCACTGCCTTCGCCGCAACCGTAGATTACGGCCGCAAAACACACCGCGAACGCCAGACCACTTGTCCGCTTCATTCCGACCTCCGACACGCGAAACCCGCGCCTACCCACACCCATGTACGCTGTTACCAGCGCTTTTTGAGCGCTGCATCATGTCTAGTGCAGAATTCGGACAGCGCATTTGAAAGCCCTAGAGTCGCCAACTTCAAGCCAATACGTGACCAATAACTCACGCCTTGGGACGATTCCGGTTGGGCAACGAGCTGCGCAGGTGCGTCCCGAGTTGAGGATCGCCGAGCTCGATCACGCGCGAGCCATCAGCTCACTCGCGGGCTGCTGCGCGAACTATCGTTGCGCCCGTGAGCCAATCCCCACTGCTGGCTGTCAACAATACGATCCTGTGGCTGAAAGTCATCCTCAGCGTAGCGACGCTCGTATTGCTCTATGTCCGCTACCGAAGAGGAAAGACCTCGTCGAAGACCTATTCGCTCCGAGCCAAAGTAATCTTGGGTCTAGCGATCCTCTTCTCGTTTGGTGTCTTTCATAATCTCGGCACGTTCCGAGGCGGCGGATTCGTCCATTACGCCGACATGTTTCATTACTATCTCAGCACCAAATATTTCAAAGAGGTCGGCTATTCGGATCTGTACAACGCGGTGATCGTCGCCGACACCGAGCAGGGCAACGAGCTCGCGCGTCTACCGTTTTATACTGACCTGAGAACGTATCAAAACACTCCGCGTGAGAAAGCGCTCGAGGATGGCGGCCGAGTCCGAGGCCTTTTCTCAGACGAGAGATGGAGCGCCTTCAAGGACGACGTCACCTTCTTCAAGCGGGCGACGGGCATGCCTCAGACACCAGGTCTCATGTTTTTTCTCATGGACCATGGCTACAACGGGAGCCCGGTTTCGACGCTTATACTCGGCACGCTCGCCAACATCTTCCCCGTCACGCAGCTGCAGACGCTCGCGTTTCTCGATGTGTTTCTCGTGCTGGCGATGGGTGCGCTCGTGTTCCGCACGTTTGGCTTCGAGATGGGAGCGCTCTTCTCGGCCTACTTTTGCGTAAACGTTTTGAACCCCTACGACTTCATTTCGGGGTGCTTTTTACGTTACGACTGGCTGTTTTATATCGTCGTTGCCGTGTGTCTGCTCGAAAGAGGCCGCTACGCATCGTCGGCGTTCTTCCTCACGCTGTCGGCAATGATCAGGATATTCCCCGCGGCACTGTTCTACGGAATGGCCGTCATTATTTTCAAAGACGTCCTCGCTACGCGTGTCGTCGATCGGAAGTTCAAGCGATTCATCCTCACTGCCGGAGTCACAGCGGCAGTGTTGTTTTTGCTGCCTTCTGTTTCCTTGGGATCCGTCCTGCAGCCGTGGAAGGAGTTCGCCGAGAAGATCGAGTTCCATGATCGCGGCGTGTACGTCAACCACCTTGGCCTGAGAGGAATCGCGCTCTTCGAGCCGAGTCACCTCTCTTTGGAAGGCTTCGTCGAAGCCTACAAAAGCACTCAGACCGACGACATCGTACGCCACTGGCAAGACGTGAAAGAAGCGGAGCTCGAGCGGAAGCAGCCGGCCATCCTGCTCGCCTCGCTGCTCGTTCTCGCGTGCTTGACGACTATTATTTGGAAGAGAGAGAGCGAAACCGAAAGCATTCTGTGGCCATTGGTGCTGGTCTATGCCGCGAGCTATCCGGCTCATTACTACTACGCGTTTCTATGTCTGTTCGTCCTGCTCTTCTTCAAGCGGCCCAACACGCTCGCCGCGTTTGTTCCGCTCTGCGTGCTGCTGGCCCTTAATATCGGGATCCTCGTGACCGACGCCTGCGGCCCGTCACCGATCGTTTTTTATACTTTGGCGAACATCTATCTCTTCGTCTGTTTCGCTTTGATTCTCGGCTTCGAGCTGTACGCAAATGACCTTGGGAAACGTGCGCTCGCGACCGCTGCGAGCTCGGAGCCAGCCCACGAGGCTCGCCATGACGTGAAGCGGGGCCAGCGCCCGCGCCAACGCGAGCCGCGGCCGCGTGGCAAATAGCGCAAGTGCTGGCAATCTCGCTGAATTGCGGCGGGGCCGGCGACCGTGCGAGCGCTCGATCACCTGAGCGGCAGAGGTGCGTGCGGCTGCGACGCCTAAATTATTCGCAGCGGAAATTGCACAACGAGGTTGCACGGCGCCGGGCCGGGCAAGAGACTGGCAAGCCAGGCAGTTGGCCGTGAGCTCATCGATCGAAAGCGACACCTTCCGCGACGAGGTCGAAGACCTGTCCGAGTCCGTAGCCCGCGGACCGCGCTCTGAAGCGGCGCTGACCGTCCTGCGCGGCGAGAACGTGGGTGCGCTCTACCCGATCAACGCCGACGAAATGGTGATCGGCCGCAGCACCGAGGTCGGGATCACGCTGCCCGACGACAGTCTCTCGCGCCAACACGCGCGCCTCCTGCGCGACGGCACGAAGTACACCATCGAAGATCTCGGCAGCACCAACGGCACGTTCGTCGATGGCGAGCGCTTGGAAGCGCCGCGCACGCTCGAGGACGGTTCGCGCATACACCTCGGTTCGCGCACCGTGCTGCACTTTCGTTTGCACGACGCCGTGGAGCTCGAGGCGGCCCGCCAGACCTACGCGCTGGCCGTGCGCGATCCGCTGACCGGCGTGTTCAACCGCCGCCACATGCAAGAGCGGCTGTGGTCCGAGGCTGCGTTCGCGCGCCGCCATCACACCGCGCTGTCGCTGATCCTGCTCGACATCGATCACTTCAAGCGCATCAACGATGAGTACGGCCACGCCATCGGCGACGCGGCGCTAATCCAACTCGCCGGCTCGCTGACCGCGCTCACGCGCCAAGAAGACGTGCTCGCCCGCTACGGGGGCGAAGAGTTCGCGCTGATCGCGCGCGGCATCGATCGCAAGAACACCGTCGCGCTCGCCGAGCGCATGCGAACGACGATCGAAGCCCAACGCCTGCCGTTCGACGGCGGCGAGATCACCTTCACCGTGAGCATCGGCATCGCGCACTGCGAGCCCGGCAGCGACATGGAGCCGCAACAGCTGTTCGAAGCCGCCGACCGCTCGCTGTACGCCGCAAAAGACGGCGGCCGCAATCAAGTCTCGATCGCACCCCTCGTCGGGTAAGGCGCGGCAAAGCAAACGGCCCTGCATCTTGCGACGCAGAGCCGTTTGCAAAGTTAGCCGCGCGAGCTCGGCTCACGCGTTGCTCATCACTTGATGAAGAGCATCTCTTGGTAGGTCGGCAGCGGCCACACCGAGTCGTCGACCACGCCTTCCAGCGTGTCGACGCTCTCGCGCAGCTTGAGCATCGACGGCAGGAGGGTGTTGCAGTACTGCTTGGCCTCTTCGAGCAAGCCGCCCGCGGCGTGGTGACCGTGCGCCGACTCGACGCCGGCGATGCCGCTGACGACCTCGCCGATCAGCTTGGTCACCGTGGTGAGCAGGCTGGTGTCGCCCGAGACGCCCGCAGCCTTGAGCGCCGCGGCGTTGGTCGCGAGTTCGGTCTGGTAGCGAATTGCCGCCGGCAAGATCTGCGTCTTGGCGATCTTGACCGCGAGCTTGGCCTCGACGTTGACCGCCTTGACGTATTGCTCGAGGGCGATCTCGTAGCGGCTCGTCAGCTCGCGCGGCGACAAGACCTTGTACTTGTCGAACATCGCTACGATCGCCGGCGCCTGCAGCGCGGACAGCGCCTCGGGCGTGGTCTTGTTGTTCGGAAGGCCGCGCTTGGCAGCTTCCTCGTGCCACTCCTTCGAGTAGCCGTCGCCGTTGAACACGATCGTGCCGTGCTCCTTCATGATGGCGGCGATCACGTCTTGAATGGCGGCGTTGAGCGGCGTCTTGGCAGCGACTGCCGCCTCGAGCTTGCTCGCGATGAAGTCGAGCGAGTCGACGAGCGCGGTGTTGACCGCGAGCAGCGGGCCGGCGACCGACTGGCCGGAGCCGACGGCGCGGAACTCGAAGCGGTTGCCGGTGAAGGCGAACGGGCTGGTGCGGTTGCGGTCGCCGGGATCGGTGGGCAGGACCGGCAGCGTGTCGACGCCGATGATCATGGAGCCCTTGCCCTTTGACGACGTCGCCGCGCCCTTGGCGATCTGCTCGAAGACGTCGGCGAGCTGGTCGCCGAGGAAGATCGAGATGATGGCGGGCGGGGCCTCGTTGGCGCCCAACCGGTGGTCGTTGGTCGCCGAGGCCACCGACGCACGCAGCAGGCCGCCGTACTTGTGCACCGCGCGGATGACCGCGGCGCAGAACACCAGGAACTGGGCGTTCTGGTGCGGGGTATCGCCGGGGACCAGCAGGC
>DASRXR010000941.1:0-7478 GCA_035687405.1 Polyangiales bacterium | reverse complement strand
TGAGCCGCGCGGACGTGACGCCAACTACCGCTGAAACCGAGCTAACGTCCGCCGCCGCCGCCCGCCAAGTTCACTGCGCGAACGAAGTCGTTCGCCGAGTGCACGTGCGCCTTGGCCGTGTCCATCGACACCAACCCATCGCGCACGAGCCCCATCAAGACCTGGTCGAACGTGTGCGATCCGTACTCGTTTGTGCCCTTTTCGAGCGCGGCCGTGAGCGCACGCAGGCGCGTCGGATCACGAATGCAGTCGACGACCGTCGGCGAGCGCGTCAGCACTTCTGTCACCAGGATCAACTCGCCGCCGCCCTTCGGTGGAACGAGCTTCTGCGCGATCACCGCACTCAGCACATCCGCGATGCGGTTGCGCGCGGAATCCTGGTGGTGCGGCGGGTACATGTTGACCATCCGCGAGATCGTCCGCTCGACATCCGACGAGTGAAACGTCGTGATCACGAGCCGGCCCGACTCGGCCGCGTTCAGCACGACCTCGAACTCCTCGAGCGAGCGCGTCTCACCGACCATCAGCACGTCGGGATCTTCGCGCAGCGCACCTTCGAGGCCTGAACGCATCGAGTCCACGTCGCGACCGATCTCACGCTGCGAAAAACTTCCGATGTTGTCCGCGAACACGTATTCGATCGGATCCTCGAGCGTCACGATGTGCTTCGGCAGCTTCGAGTTGATGTAGTCGAGGAACGACGCGATCGTCGTCGACTTACCGTTTCCGGTCGCGCCCGTCACCAACACCAACCCGCGTTCGAGCTGTGCGATGCGCTTCACGACTGCCGGTAAGCGCAACGAGCCGAAGTCCGGCACGTTCTTCTTGATGAACCGCATCGTCGCAGCCAAGTTGCCGAGCTGCAGATACGCGTGCACGCGATAGCGGCCGAGATCCGGCACCTCGCACGAGAAGTCGTACTGCTTGTCGGTCATGCGATCCGGCGTCACGCCCGCAAACGCGGCGAGGCCGTGGATCATCGTTCGAACGAACTCCGCGCTCAGCGGCGGATGTTCGAGCGGGACTACTTGGTTCCGAATGCGAACACGCGGCGGAGCGCCCGCCTTGACGTGCACGTCGGTCGCTTTGGCAGCGACAGCCCCTCGCAAAATGCGTAGCGCCGCTTCGAGCGTGCGCAACCGTGCGTCGTGGTCTTCACGGGGGGGCTGTTCCATCGGTCGCTATCTCGCTCGTTCCACCAACCCAGGAGGTGGTAGCTGCGCGGCGATCTCGATCGCTGCGTTGAGCGCGGTCGATGCGCGCATGAGTTCCGAATATGAATCGATCGGGTCGATCTCGACTAACTTCGAACGCGCCTTCATGGCTTCGTCCTGATTGCGCTGAGCCATCGTCAACGAGATGTCGGCGGAGTTCAGCTGTAAACCAACTTCGCTGCGGATCGTGCGAACCTGCTCGAGCGACGAGTCGATCGGATCGAGCACGCCGCTGATGTCGTCCGCGACGCCGGATGTCAGCGCGTCCTGCAGTTGTTGAATGGCGTCGAACACGTCTTGGCCACCATTTGCGTTGCCGAACACGCGATCGCCGGTGACACCGTTCGGCATCATCACGTTGCGCGCGACTTCGACCTGCTGCGTCGCCGTGTCACCGCCGTACACACCTGTAGCATCGAACGGCGGCGCGCCGTCTTTGTAGCCACCGAAGATGTAGCGGTCGCCCGACTTCGCATTGCCGAGCGTCACGAGCTGTTGTTTCAGGCCGTCGAGCTCTTGCACGAGGTTCGCGCGGTCGTTGCCGTTCAGCGTGTCGTTCGCACCGATCGTCGCGATGTCGCGGATTCGGCGCACTACGTTCTCGACGTCGCCGAGCGTGGTGTCGGTCAACTCCAACGAAGGAACGGTATTCGTGATCGCACGCTCGTACGCGCCGGCACGCGCCTGCTCGGCCGTGTGCGCGCGCGCTTGCGAAAAGGCGAGCGGGTCGTCTGACGGGGCGTTCACGCGCAAACCGGTGAGGGCTTGTTCTTGCGCGCGGGCGAGATCGTCCCGGCGAACCCCCAGGTTCGACTTCATGTTCGAATAAAACGTGGAATCCGCGACTCGCATGTCCAACTACCTCCGCAGATTCAGCAAGTCGTCCAGCATCGAGTCCGCGGTTTCGATCACGCGGAGCGACGCCTGATAGGCTCGCTGGAACTTCATGAGCGAGATCATCTCTTCGTCCGTGTTCACACCGGACGCCGACGCACGCAAACTATCGATCTGCGACAACACCGCGCCCGCTTGCGTCGCTTGTGTCTTCGCGCTCTGGCCGGCCGTGCCTGCATCCGCAACCATCGCGCGAAATGCCTGCTGCGCAGTCGCCGTGCCGCCCAGCGCCGAGTTTTGATCGCGCACGTGCAACAGGTTCAGCGCGTTGCGATTGTCGCTCGGCAAGTTCAGCGGGTCGGTTGCGCCCGCCAAAAAGTCCGGCTGACCCGCGACGTCGGTCGACACCGCGAAGCTGCTAGCTGCACCTGACACGCCGGACGGCGGCACTGCAAACAAGTTGCGTGCGCCGATTCCATCCGAACCGAAGCCGGCCGTGTGAACCGTGTTGTACGCAGTCGAAATGTCGGACGCGAGTTGATCGAGCTGATTGCGCGCGGTCGCGAGCGCACCATCGCGCGCGGCGATCGTGCCGCCGATGCTGCCCGTCGTGATCATGCCGGTGACGTCTTCCAACGTCCCCGAGGTCTCGCGATAAATCCTGACGTCGCCGGATGTCGGTTCGGTATTCGCGAGCAAATGATGCACGCTCGCGTCTTCGCCGACCAACGTGCGCTGGCCGGCCATCTGCATCGTGACCGCGCCGTTGTCTTTGTAGATCACGTTCACGGGAACGCTCGCACCGACATCGCGGATCAGCTGATCGCGCTTGTCTTCGAGGTCGCCCGCTTCGTTGCCGTTCGAGCGCGCCAGGATGATCTGCGTACTGATCGTACCGATCTGGTCGATCTTCGAGTTCACCTGCTGCACCGAGTCCGTGATGCGACCGTTCGCATCCGCCCGCGCCGTGCCGAGGTCGTTCGACGCCGTGTTGAACGCGCGGCTCAAGTCTTCCGCCTTCGACAACACCGCTGAGCGATTTGCACGCGCGTTCGGATTCGTCGCGAAGTCCGACATCGCAGCGTCGAACGCGTCGAGCGCGGAACCGATGCTCCCGGGCCCATCGCTGAACGTCGTATCCAAAACCGACAGCGTCTCGACCTTCGCGTTCGCTTCACCGTCGCCCGCGCGCGCACCGAGGCCACGCCGTTCGAGGTACTGGTCTTGAACGCGCGTGCTACCGTTCGCGCGCACGCCGCCGCCGCTTTGCAGCGGGATCGCCTCGAGGTTCGTCAGCCGGCGCGTGTAGCCTTCGGTCGTCGCATTCGAAATGTTTTGGCCCGTGACGTTCTGGCCGTGCGCTGCCGCAGCCAACCCGTTCGCGCCGATGTTGAGGACACTGGTGAGATTCACAGCCGGCCTCGCACGTGGTTCCCAGACGCTGGCGCAACTTCCCCGCGCGCCGTGTAGCCTGGCTCGGCGTCCGCGCCGAGATAGCCCTTCACGCAAGAAAACAAGTGGCGGATCAGCGCGATGTTCTGCCGCGCAGCTTCGCTGAGCTCACGATGCGCTTCGGTGTCGATGCCGGCAGCACGCAGCTGGGAGAGGCAGACTCGCTTCTCCTCTTGCACGCGCAACAGACCGTCGAAGTCCGCTTGCATTGCTGCACGGCGTTCTTCGGCGAGGGCGCGCGCAAACGCTTGCGCCGCCTCGTGCATCAAGTCTCCTCGCGAATCATCGCCGCGGCTACTTCGTCAGGCTTCACCTGGAAGTCGCCGTTACGGATGTCCAACTTCAGCTGACTGACCTTCGCCTGGTCTACAACTTCGTCGGTGTTCGTCCGGAACTCAGAAATGAGTTTAGACAAGCTCGACATCTTGATCTGCTCTTCGGGCGCTCTCGCCTTGGCCTGCTCCGCGCCTTTGCCGGCACCGGCTTCGCGCGCTTGCTGAAGTTGGCCGACCGATTTACCCGGTCCCTGGACTTTCATGAGTGCTCCTTCCCTCCCTGTGTCGGACGACCGCCCTCGTTACTTGAGACCGAATCGAGCCGGGAGGTTTTAGCCGTGTCGGACAGAGTCTGCTCCTCGCGCTGACTCTGAGCTGGACGGTTTAGTTGAATGATTTCAATACGTGTCAGACCGCTACGGTCGCCTGGATTTCCGGGATTCCCCGCACGATTCCAGGCGCGTTCGGTCAGGTGTCGAGCTCCGCTCGGCTGCGCTTCCCAACCATCGAACACCACACGCTGAACTTGACCCTCAGCGTCGTATTCGATCGATTTCGGACGTTCGACGACAGCCATGTGGCCGTGGCGTTCGCCCGCTCCTGAGCCCACCAGGAGGAAAGCTGCTTCACCCGAGTGCAACGCGTCCTGCATTGCAGTCGGTGAAGCCCCGGTCACGACTTTCGCCCAACCGGTCTCGAGACTGCCGTCACTCGCATCCTGCGTGAGACGGTTCGTACTCGGATAACCCAATCCCCCTTCGCGCGTGACAGTAGGCACTTGCATGCCTGCACGCCGTGCGACTTCGAGCGCGAAGAGGTTGCACTTATAGTAGCCCTGAAAGCCGTTGGCCCCCTGCACGCTGAAGCGCGCAGCGCCGCCTGCAGCGGCATCGGCGGTCATCGTCAGGTCGTTCCCGAGATCCTGCGCTGCGAGCTTGCCTTCCTTGGCCCAACGATCGGCGCCGCCATCGGCGAGCATGTTCGCCGCTGCGCGCTGCACATCCAACAGCGCTCCAGTCGCAGGCAGTGCGGCGTGCGCGGGGTCGAGCGTCAGCGTGCGCGCGCCTTCGCCCATCGTTGGATTCAGGTGAATCGGCGTGGGCATTCGCTCCGGCGCGATCGGCTCGTGACCATCTTTTGCGCCGAGACCGCGCGAGATCATCTTCGCGAGACCGATCCCACCACCGTCGACTAAATGTTCGGCGAGCGGGCCCTGAAACATCTGACGGTAGAGATCCGACTGCCCACCTTCACCGCCGAGAGTCGAGCTCGACTTGAACATGACTTCGAGCAGCTGACTCATCAGCACGCTCTCGAACTGCTTCCCGACCTTCTGCAGCTTCTGGTTCGTGTCGGCGGTGCGATCCGACTCGTGGTGGATCTGCGTCGCCTTCTGGCTCAGCTGCGTGACTGGTGCGTGCATCGGCAAGGCCATGTCACTGAACCTCGATCTCGGCCGTCAGCGCTCCAGAGCTGCGCAACGCTTCAAAGATCGCGATCAGGTTGCGCGGCTTTGCACCGAGTAGATTTAGCGCTTGGACCACTTCGCTCAGGCTGGCCGTGGCTGGGACGTGGTGGATGCTGCCGCCTTCGACCGTCGCGGTGACTTTGCCTTGCTCGACGATCGCAGTCTCGCCACCCCGCGAGAACGCGGTCGGTTGGGAGACGAGTGGCGTGCGTTCGACTGCGACTGTCAGGCCGCCTTGTGCGATCGCGACTTCTGCGATGCGTACGCCCGCGCCGAGCACGATCGTGCCGGTGCGTTCGTCGATGATGATTCTCACCGGCGAATCGGCTTCGACTTCGAGTAGCTGCACGCGCGCGAGGAGGGCGACTGGGTCGCTCTTGTCGCCGTCGCCGACCGTGAGCTTGATCGTGCCGCTGTCGAGCGCTTGGGCCGCGCCGGGTCCGATCTGTTGGTTGATCGCCTGCACGATCCGGGTCGCAGTCACGAAGGAAGGCGTCCGCAGCTGCAGCAAGATCGCTTCGTTGCTGAGCCCAGGCGTCGGTGAGCGGCGCTCCACGATCGCACCCATCGGGACGCGGCCGACCGTGGTCGCGTTCTGCTTTACGGAAGCGCCGCCGCCTTCAGCTGCGAAGCCGCCGACTAACAGCGCGCCTTGGCCGACTGCGTAGACGACGCGGTCTGCACCAAACAACGGCGTTTGCAGGAGGGTGCCGCCTTCGATGCTCTTCGCATTGCCGATCGACGAAACCAACACGTCGATGCGCATGCCGGCGTTTGCGTACGGCGGCAACGTCGCAGTCACCATCACCGCAGCTGCGTTTTTAGTCTGGATCTGCAGCGGGTCGATCGTAGCGCCGAGTCGGCGCAACATCGCGGCGGTGCTCTGGACGGTGAACCGCGCCTGGCCGGTGTCGCCCGTGCCACCGAGACCAACGACCAAGCCGTAACCGATCAACTGGTTCGGGCGCACGCCGCGCACGTCACACAGCTCTGCGATGCGACTCGCCTGGGCCTGCTGCGGGATCGCGGTGACGACCAGACCCACGACGGCAAGCCACGCGGCGACATGCCGACTAAACGAGACGAGGTTGTACTTCGAGTTGTCCATCAGAACGGATTGATCGCGGACAGAAACCTGGAGAGCCAACCTTGACGTTGGTTGTCGGTGAGTACACCGCGGCCGGTAAACTCGATCTGTGCATCGGCGATGACGCTCGAGCTCACCGTGTTGGTTTGCGCGATGTCTTCGGGGCGAATGACGCCCGAGACGTAGATGTGCAGCTCCTCGTCGTTGATCATCAGCACTTTCGTGCCTTCGAGAAACAAGTCGCCATTCGGCAGCTGCTTGCGAACGCGCACGGCCATCGACGCTTGCACGCGACTGCCGCGGGTCGTCTCGCCCGTGCCTTTGAACGACGAGTCGCTCATCAGCTCGATCAGCTGGCTCATATCGAGGTCGGGGTGATCGGCTTTGATCGCCTGCGCGAAGCCGAGCAGCTTCGGCGCGCCGATCGACCAGTCCGCGTGCCGATCCATCGAAGTGTCGGCATTGCCGCGAGCATCGGGCGATTCGTCGACTCGGATCGTGACGAGATCGCCGACGCGTGACGCGCGGAAGTCCGCAACCAGACTGCGAGAACCTTCCTGCCAGAGCGAGCCTTCGCTGACGCTCTTCGGTGCGGTTTCGTAGGCGCCGGGGCGATAGTCGCGCGTGCGCGGCTTGAAGGTCTTGATGTGCTGCACGCCGCAGCTCGTCGCGAATAGGGTCAGTGTCGCCGCCGTCAGCTGCAATCCAAGTCGCGTCATGGCACCACCTCCGCCATCTGCGGGCTCAGGATCTTCACGCGAAGTGATGCGCCGGTCGCGCGATTTGTGACACGAATAATCTCTCCGATGCGGCCCGGCTGCCGTGCTTCGGCAGGTGCGCTCGCTCGGACGGTCCCAATCTTCGCGAATACCGTGAGCTGCGTGCCCGCGCTGACGTCCGGCGCAGGACACGCTAGGCTCGCCATCACCGATACGCGCACGCGCTGGCCGCCGCTCTCTACGTAGATCGCGCCGCTCACGTGCAGGGTCGTCGCGCGTGAGACGACACTGCGCAGAGGAAGCTCGGCGTGAATCGTGCGCGGGCCTGCGATGACTTTTGCGTCGTTCGAAATGCGCGCGGTCTGAAGGTCACACGCGCCGGCCGCAGCCGTCAGCGCCTCCATCGACTCGTCGAGCAGGTCTTCCTTT
>DASRXR010000940.1:0-6283 GCA_035687405.1 Polyangiales bacterium | reverse complement strand
CTCGGGTGGTCTCGGTGGCACGGGCGCGAACAATACGCTCGCAGCCGGCACCGCGGGTGCAGCGCGCGGCAACACGTCGCTCGTTCCGTTGCTCGGCGGTTGCAACGGCGGCCAGGACGGCGGCTCGTTCAAAGTCGGATTCGCCGGTGGCGCGGTTCAGATCTCCGCCCTCGGCGACCTCGTCGTGAGCGGTGGCGCGATCAACGCCAATGGCGGCAACGGCTCGTTGCCTTCGCTCACGACCTTGGGCGGAACCGGCGGCGGTAGTGGTGGTGCGGTGCTCCTCGAGGGCGCGACGCTTGCGATCGACCCCGGCTCAGTTCACGTCAACGGCGGCAATGGTGGCTCCGCAGCTGGTGGTGGCGGTGGCGGCGGAAACGGTTCGACCACGAGCGCGACTCCGGCTTCGGGTGGTGGCAACGGTGGTACGGCGACGCAAAGCGGTGGCGGCGGCGGCGGTGGCTTCGGCCGCACGCGCACGCAAGCGCGCACGATGTCGCTGATCCCGTGCGGCCCGGGCGGCTTCGAAGATGCAAGCTCGGCCTTGGCGCTCGACGCGGACAGCAGCGGACGCCAGACGATCGAGCTCGGCGACACGAGTGCGATGACGCACGACCACAACCTGACTTCGTGTGGTGCAGCTGCGACCGCGCACGACGCCGTGTACGCGTTCACGCTCAGCCAGAAGAGCGACATCCAGGTCGACGCTTCGGCATCGTCCAATACGACCGTCGTCGGGTTGTTCGACGCGAGTGGCTTGGTCATGGGCAACGCCGCGCTCAGTTGCGCGAACAACGGCAACGGACGCACGTTGACGGAAACCTTGCCGGCGGGTGACTACCGGATCGTCGTCACGAGCACGATTGCAGCGGGCGGCGGCACCTACGACGTGCGGGTGAAGAACCTGAACTTTGCGGCGACTGCTGCGACGCAGGTGGCGTGCGACGCGACCGGTAAAGAGCTGTTGTACGATCTGACGGCGAACACGCCGTACTACCTGATCGTCAAGGGTCAGACTGGCGCTGAGAGTGGCGCGTACGGATTGATGCTCGAGACGGCGGGAACCGGCGCGAGCATGGGCTGCGGCGCGAGCCCCGGTGCGGCGGACGCGGTGTACAAGTTCTCGCTCGCGAGCACGCGTGCGGTGAGCATCGATACCGAAGGCTCCTCGTTCGACACGGTGCTCGCTCTCTACCCGGCCAGCGCGACTGCGTTCGATACGAACTACGCGACCGACGCATTCAGCGTGAAGGTCAACTGCGACGACAACAGCTCGGCGTCACCGACCCAAGCGCGGATCGACGCGACGTTGCTCCAAGGCGACTACTACGTCGTCGTGAAACGTAAAGCGCTTTCGTGGAGCCCCGCGAGTCAGCCGTTCCGGCTTTCGATTCGCGACGCGAGTCTCACTTCTCCGCTCTCGTGTGCGAGCGCGTCGATCGGCGCCAAGAAGATCCTGCAGACCTTGCCCGCCGGCGACTATCACGTGGTCGTGTCGGGTGAGTCGGCGGCAGGTGGCGCGTACGCGGTCAAGTTCCGCGACGTGTCGCACTTCGGTCTCGAGAACGGCGTTCAGCTCGCCTGCGTGACGGGCGCCGGCAACTCGCTGACCTACAACAACTTTGCGGGCAATCACGACTACTACGTGGTCGTGAAGGGCAACGCGGCGGCCGAGTCGGGCCCGTACGAGATGACCGTGGAGGACACGGTCAGCTTGAGCGCGGCTGCGGGCAGCACTGCAGTCGCATGTGCGGCCGAAGGCTCGAGCATCGACGGCACGTATCCGGCGGGCACGTACTACGCGCTCGTCTCGGGTACGTCTGACACTGCGAACGGCACCTACACACTCCACGTGCAGGATCTCGACTCGCAGAACGATGGAAACCGCCTGGCGTGTGACGACAACACCGGTCCGAACAGGACGTCCGCGATCGAAGCGAGCCTCGCGGCCGGCACGCACTACGTCGTGGTCAAAGGCAAGACCGTGCTCGACAAGGGCGGTTACCGCCTGCGCGTGCGCGACGTCGACACCGTGCAGGATCACCGGCTCGCATGCGGTGGTGGCACCGGCGGCCCCGCGCACATCGAGTACAACGTGAAGGCCGGCAAGGACTACACGCTGCTCCTGAAGGGCACCGATCCGGCGGCGAAGGGCACCTACGCGCTGAACATGTACGACTCGGTGAGCTCGCCGAGCGCGTCGGGCTCGCGCTTGCAGTGCGTCTCGGATCCGCAGCCGACTACGCTGCGGAACTCGAACTGGGACACGCGCAGCGTCGACTTCACGCGCACGTTGTCACCTGACACGTATTATGTCGCGATCAAGGGTGTCAGAGCGACGGACCAGGGCTTCTATCAGCTGCAGATCGGTCAAACGAGTGCGCGCACTCAGACCGTCTACAACGCGCCGACGTGGGCGACGACACGCGATGCGCTCGTCGCTTCCGGCGTGCACGTCCTACCGGTGATCGCGACGCAGGGTGATTCCGGCGACTTCGTCTCGACCGGTGAAGCACAGGCGAAGCTGTTAGCGGCGGCGACGGGTTCCGTGCGCGCGGACGGCACGCCGATCTGGCAGAAGATCAACCAGAACGGCACCGGTACGGGCACTGCGCTCGTGACCGCGATCGCGGAACTCGCGACGCACCTCGCGATGAACGTATCGCTGAGTGCGATCGACGGACCGGACCCCGGTGCTTCGCGCTTCAAGATCGGCATCACACCGCAGAACAGTCCCAACTGTATGAGCCCGCACCCGCTGGTCGATGCGAGCGGTGCGTGCTCGGGCGCGCCTGGCGTCTATAACTGCAGCACGCAGTACAGCTGCCGCCCGGGTGCGGCGCCGAAGTTCCAGGTGACGTTCACGAATCCGGAGAGCGCACCGGTTCCGCCGAATCCCAACAACTCGTACGGCGGCTACTTGTTCAAGTTGCAGCTGAAGGGTGACGGAAAGTACCTGCTCGACGAGATTCCCGTCTTCATCATCCCGACCACGAAGATGGCGCCGCCGCCTCCGGGCACGTACCAATCGGACGGCGTGTACAAGCAGGACATCGACGCCACGAGCTGCAAGCTCGAGCGTAAACTCGACGGCTCGTTCGAGTTCAACCCGCGGTCGACCGATCTGCCGCAGTGGCGCGATTTGTACTTCAAGGCGGACATTCCGAGCGGCGCCAGCATCGACTTCGAGCTCTGCACCGGCGACAACGAAGCCGAGCTCGACGGCTGCTTGTGGAGCGACAGTACGGGTGGGAAGCGCTCGAAAGTTACGGTCACTGCCCAAGGTGACTGCACCAAAGACGCTCAGTGCCTGAACGTGCCCGGTAAGGGCAACGGCTTCTGCAGCGACTACGGCACGTGTCAGTTCATCGATAAGCCGAAGGTATTGTTCGACGTCGCGTGCACCGACGACAGCAAGTGTGAGAACGGCTTGTTCGGCGCCGGCGACTACACGATCAGCTCACACTGCGAGAAGAACACGGCCGCATACGGCTACGGCCACTGCGTCTATCACTCAGTGCCGGTCGACATCGGATCCACCTTGCTGCCGACCGAAGATGGCAAGGTCCTCTCGCGGATCCGAATCAAGCTTCACTCCAACGTTTTAGGGAACGCAACACCCACTCTCTACGAGTGGTACATGACGTACAGGTGTCAATCGTCACTATGAGATCAGGGGCAGGCGACAGTACGACCGAACGGATCATGACAACCATCGGGGCTGCAGCTTGGGTCGCTGCAGCCTGGTTCCGTGCAACCGAGCAGGGAACAGTCAGGGTCTGGCGCGCCGCAGCCGCAATCGCATCGCGCACCATCGGCGTAAGCTGACTTTGGGCACGTCCAGCTGAGGCACGCGTTCAGGTTGTCACCACTGCCGTGACACACCTCGCAGCCTTCAGCGGCGCAGAACGGTGCGGCGCAACCTAGGTTCGGGCCACAGTCCGGATCGACTGCACCACAGCCGCAGTCGCAGTGACCGTCGAGGCCGTAGATCGAGATCTCGCACGTGTCGGCGCCATCCCAGCTGAGGCCGGTGCACTGCGCGCGCGGATTGCCGGTTGCGTTGCAGTATTCGCAGGCCTGGGTCTTACAACCGGAGTCGGTGCAACCGAGACGATCGGCTTTGCGACACGCAGGATCAGGCTTGCCGCAACCGCAGTCGCACGCACCGTCGGTCCAGGCTGGTGCCGTCATGTCGCCGCACTTCCAGCCCGGCGCACACACGATGTAGTCGTCGTCCTCGCGCGGGTCGAACGCGCCCGGCGAGTGACAGTACTCACAGTCGAGTTGCTGACAATCGGTGGCGGTGCACCCGTGAGACGTGTCCCCACAGTCGGGGTCATGAATGCCGCAACCGCAGTCACAACCGTCGCCGGTCGCGTAGTGGTCGGCGCTGCAGGTCCAGCCCGAAGCGGGCGTACAACCGACGAGCTGGTCCGGCCCGTAACTCGTGATCGTGCAGCGCTTGCAGGCAGCCTCGCGGCAACCGAGGTCTTTGCAACCCGCTTCGGCGCAGTCCGGATCCGGCACGCCGCAGCCGCAATCGCAGCCGTCTTTGCTTCCGAAGCGCTGCGGATCACACGTCCAGTTCTTGATCGCGTCGTCGCACGGCACGCTGCGGCCGCTCGCGTCGTGACAGATTGCGCACTCGGCTGCGTTGCACAGCGGCGTCAGGCAGATCGCGTAGCCGGGGTCGCAATCGGGATCGGGCGCGCCGCAACCGCAGTCGCAGCCGTCTCCACCGCCCCAGCTCTGGATCGGACATCGCCAGCCGTTCGACGGAGGGAGCTCATCCTCGAGGTCGGCGCCAGTTGCGTCATGCCTGACTCCGCAGATGGCTCGTGAACAGCCGGGCTCGCTGCAGCCGCTGCCGTGACAGGCGGGATCTGCTGCACCACAGCCGCAATCGCACACGTCATCGATTTGCTGGTCCGGCGTGCATTTCCAAGCGTCGGACGCCAGCTCGGGCAGACACGCTTTGTACGCGTGAGTTGCCGTGTAACAAGCGTCACAACCGACTTCGACGCATTCGAGCGAGGTGCAGCTCTGCTGCTTACAGTCGTAGTCGCGGATGCCGCAGCCGCAGTCGCAGATCGTGTCGCCCCAGAGTGCGTTTCCGCAGGTCCACTCGGCCGGAACACCGCCTGCATCCGGCGGAATCATCGAGCCGATCGAACCGTCGCCCGATTGCATCGCCCCGGCATCGGTCGCCGCATCCGAGTCGGAGCCGCCGCCATCAGCGGCCGGGCCAGAATCCGTAGCTGAGCTCGCGTCTTCGCGCCCCGTCGCCGCGTCGCGGCTGCCGCCCTCCGCTGCAGCGTCGGCAGGCGCAGGCTTCGAGTCATCATCGCCACAGGCCAATACGAGCGTGATGCAACCAGCCAGCACACGACAGGCGAGAGAGGCGTTCATGACACGAGAGTTTACAACGAGCCGTCGACTGCATCGCGCGCGTGTGCAAATGCAATCGAGTGCGAGCGGGTGCGCTGCTTCACGTGGTTGCGCAGGGTGTGCTCGCGCATTGACTGATCTCTTTCGATGACGAAGTGCGCGCCTCACCGGCGTATAGTGATCGAGCCGGTCTTCAACTGTGAACGCTTCGCCGATCATTGAAGTGCGTCGTTGGGCAGTCGTGTGCTGCGTGCTCGCGAGCTTTGCACTCGCCGCCGCGGACGCACATGCGTCGGACGACTCGTTCGGGGCCGGCAACGGTCACCACGGAGACCTCGACGTCAGCGCTCCCAACACGATCGTCAACCACGCAGCGTCGTTGATCGCGGACGTCACGCCCGGTGATGACGAGCTGTTCGTGACGGGGCCGGCCGACTTTTTGGTCGGCGACCTCGTGATGGTGTGGCACACCCAAGGCCTCGCGCGCGACGACGTCTCGAACGATGAAACGCCGATCGAGCTGGCAGACAAACACGTCGGTCGCTTCGAGTTCGCGCGTGTCGTCGCGAAGACGAGCACGAGCCTCCTCCTCGCTGCACCGATGCTCGATGGTTGGCCCTCGACCGAGTCGCAGGTCGTGTTCATTCCCGAGTACACGTCGGTCACGGTCCAAGCGACCGGAGCGCTCGCCGCGTTGCCGTGGTCCTCGGATGATTTGACCGGTGGCATTCTCGCGGTGTTCGTTCGCGACGAGCTCGTGAACGACGGACTGATGACTGCCGCGGGCGGCGGCATGAGCGGCGGTGTGCTCGATCAAGACGCGACGATGACCGGCGGTTGCTCGAGTGCGAATGAGCTCGCGCAGTTCGGTGCGCAACGCGGCGAGGGTTTG
>DASRXR010000939.1:0-8972 GCA_035687405.1 Polyangiales bacterium | reverse complement strand
CGGCGACACCGAGTTCGTAGCCGGCGCTGCCTGCAACGGCGAAGTCGCCTTGGCGTGGATCGAACGGCCCTTCGAGCACGCGGACGCGATCGACGACTTCGGGGATCAGGAACTGTGTGTCGGCGTAGCCGTGGCCGTGCGCGTTGCTCGGTTCGTTGATCGGCACACCATCGACGGTGACCTCGAGGTCTTGTCCTTCGCCCGCATCGAAGCCGCGCATGAAAACGCCGGCGGCGTGTCCGATGCCGGCGTGATTGGCGAGGACGAGTCCTGGCGCGAGTGTCAGGTAGTCTTGTGCGGTGCGACGAGGTACGGCGCGAAGCGCACCCACTTCGAGATCGAAATCGGAAGCAGCGCTGGGGTGGCTCTTGCCGGCGCCGGTGGTCGCATTGGCGTGAGCGCCGAATTCGGCCTCTGCGGCTTCAGCTGTTGGCGGCGAGGCTGGTTGCACTGGCGACGAAGGCTTCTGCGAGCTCAGCGCCGGCGCCCGCTGCGACTCCGGGAACTGCGGCGCCGGATCGGGCGAAACGGGCGCAGCCGGAGAGGCCGGGATGGCATTCGGCGAGCTGACCCCTTGTGTGCCTGCGCTCGCCGGAACATCGGCGTCTGCGGCGGGCTGAAAACTTCGTTCACCTGCGAGCTCCGGACGGATGCGAAACGAAAACCGGATCAACGCATCGACCGGCTGCGCACCTCGACGCGCCGGCTCGAAACGCAACTCCCTCGCTCGCGCCTCGACGTTCGCGACGAACGGCGCAGCGTCCGCATCACGCGGCTCGATCTCGACCTCGACCGGTTTCGTCGAACCGACGCGACCCTCGCGATCGATCAGCAACTGCAGCACGACGAGGGCAGTCGCATCGAGCGGCGCTGCTCCCACCGGATAGGCGACACTCAAGTCCTGCCCGTCGCGCAGGCGAGGCGGAACGACTCGATCGTCCTCCGCAGATACGCCCGCCGCCGTCAGCAGCAACGTCGTGGCCGCAAGCCAGACGCAACTCTGCCGCGCAGCGCGATTTTTTCGCCCGCGTCCCATCCCAAGCTCCTTGCCCCCAACGCGACCGCGCTAAACCTGGGTCGTCGTCAGCACGAGCTTCCCGTGCTTCACGCCCTTCATCCCGATCATGTGTTCGGCGAGGTGCCGCACGTCTTTCGCCTTGCCGCGCAGCGCGACGACCTCGAGGCAGTTCACCTCGTCGAGGTGTACGTGCATCGACGCGAGCACCGCCTTGTGGTGATCGTGACCCGCAGTCAACAACCGGTCGGCGAGATCGCGCCTTTGATGGTCGTAGACGATCGTCACACTCGCGACCGTCTCCCCGCGACCGGCCGAAACTTCTTCCTCGATCAGGCGCGCCCGAATCAAATCCCGAATCGCCTCCGAGCGATTCGCCTTCCCGTCGCGGGCGATCAACGCATCGAAGCGCTCGATCAAGTCCTTCTCGATAGCCAAGCTCACGCGTTCTAGATCAGACATACGGTTGCTCCCGCCAAACGGTTCGGCGCCCCCGCTCCGGCACTCGAACAACTCAGCAGATACGGGCGCGTCAGTATTACGGTTCGGCGAAAAGTACTACCGACGACTCGGTCGCCAGTGCAAGCTCGAACGGAGCCAAAAATCACCGCCCTTGAGACCGCGAGTACGCGTGGTAAGCTGAATCTGTTCGGCGCCGATCGGCCAGAACGACTAAAAGCGCATTTTGGAGATCTTCGGCAATACCACTGGCCTCGCGCCGTCAGACCGCAAAGCTCTCGAGCGCCTGTATCGCCGACGGGTCCCCTTCACGCAGCTGACCACGACCGAGCTGACGCGCGGTCTGTGTGATGCCTCGAAGGACACCCGGCGTCAGGTCGGGGTCCTCGTGAATCGCGCCGGCCAGGTCGAATACGTGGTCGTCGGCGATTCCTCCAAGCTTTTCCTACCGGACCTCGGTCGTGAGCGCGCCGGCAGCGGCCGCTTCCGCGGCCTTCGGCTGATCCACACGCATCTGCGGAGCGAGCCGCTGACGCGTGACGACTTGGTCGACCTGACCCGACTGCGGCTCGATCTCGTGGCCGCAATTTGTGTCTCGCCGGAAGGCGATCCGCGCAGCGTGCACTACGCGCACTGCGTGCCGGTGAACGGCAGCAAACAAGCGCCGTATCGCAGCTTCGGCCCCGTGCCGTATCACCAGCTCGACGTGAACCCTGCCCAGCTCGTGATGGCGATCGAAGAAGAGTTCGCACGCCAGGCGCGCACTCGTCGCGTCGAGGCCAAAGACGGCCGCGCGATCTTGCTCCACGTGTGTGAGAAGGCAGACGCGGGTTCCGCCGAGGCTTCGCTGCGGGAGCTCGCCGAGCTATCGCGCACGGCCGGTGTCGAAGTCGCCGACACGGTGCTGCAGGTTCGCGACCGGCTCGATCCGAAGTACGTCGTCGGGCGCGGAAAGCTCGAAGACATCGTGGTCTCGGCGATGCAGCTCGATGCAGATGTGCTGATCGTCGATCGCAACTTGAACGCAGCGCAGGCGGCTGCGATCGCGAAGCTCACCGACTTGAAGGTCATCGACCGCACGCAGCTGATCCTCGACATCTTCGCGCAGCACGCGCAGAGCCAGGACGGCAAGCTCGAAGTCGAGCTCGCGCAGACGCGTTATCTCTTGCCGCGGCTCGGCACGCGAGACGACTCGCTGTCGCGCTTGACCGGTGGCATCGGTGGGCGCGGGCCCGGTGAAACGAAGCTCGAGATTGGAAAACGTCGCGCGCGTGAACGCGTGGCGTATCTCGAAGAGCGCTTGGCGCATCTAGAGCGGCGCCGCACCCAACAGCGCAAGCGCCGGGTGGAAGGCGACACGCCGATGGTCGCAATCGTCGGCTACACGAACGCGGGCAAGAGCACGTTGTTGAACGCACTCACCGGCAGCGACGTGTTGGTCGAGAACAAGCTGTTTGCCACGCTCGATACGCGCTCGCGACGCCTGCGAGCACCGCACGGTCGCGAGCTCGTCTTGACCGACACCGTCGGTTTCATTCGGGACTTGCCGCGCGAGTTGTTCTCCGCGTTCAAAGCCACGTTCGAAGAGGCTGCCGGTGCAGATCTGTTGCTGCAGGTCGTCGATGCGTCGGATCCGGCGCACGAAGAGCACATGAAAGCCACGCTCGAGCTGCTGCAGGAGCTCGAGCTCGAAACCGTTCCGCGACTGCTCGTGATGAACAAGGTCGATCGGTTGCCGCCCGAAGAGGCGCAGCACTTGGCGCAGCGCTACGAAGCGATCGCGGTCAGTGCGCTCGACCGCACGACGCTCGAATCGCTGCGAGCGCGCCTTCTGCTGTTGTGCCCGGCCAAGGGCATGGCGGAAGCGCCCGCCGTTTAGCGGTTTCGCTGTTCGCGGGCAGACGCACGGGAGCTCCCGCACGCTCTGCCCGCAACATCGCGTTTCAGATGCCCGCGTCTTCGGCGGGCGGAGGCGGAGTCACCGAGCAGATGTTCTGCATCGCCGCTGTTCCGGTGCGACCCGCGGGGCCGCAGGTGTAGCCTTCACGACAACCCGATGCATCGGTGCAGCCAGTGTAACAAGTGCCATTCGCGGCACCGGCACCAAAGCCGCCCATCCCGCCGACGCACACACCACCGGTACCGCAATCGGTGGAGTTGACGCAGCGCTGCGTGCAGTAGCCGCCGGGCGCATCATAACGACCCAACCGAGCCCCGCAGCTCATAGCTGCACCGCCACACTCTGCGTCGCCGGTGCACGCGTTTCCGACCACGCCATCCGGCAGCGGCGCCGCACCCGGCACGCACTGCATCCGATTGCCCGACGTTCGGCAACGATAGCCGTCCCGATCGCAATCGGCGTCGGTCGTGCAACTCAAGTAGCAAGTGCCCACGCCGCCGACGAGGCCGGGAGTGCACGAGCCCTTCGCTCCGCAATCCGAATCCTCCAAGCAGCTACCCGTGCAATACCCGCCCGGATACGTGGTGGCCGTAGCCATCGTCATGCAACGACCGTCGCCACAGTCACCGTCCGCGCCGCACATCGAACCGACGATTCCGTCTGCAAGCTTATCGGTCGCAGGCAGCGGTGCACACGTGTTGCCTCCGAGCAAACCCGCCCCAGGATTCATCGGTGCTCCGGCATCACCCGCAGCCGCAACCGGCATCCCGAGACCATTCACGCAGCGATATCCATCACGACACTCAGTGCTATCCGTGCAGCTCTTCAAACAGCGACCGACCGTAGCACCGATGCCACCGATGCCAGCGAACGCTCCCGAACACGCACCGCCTTCACCGCAGTCTGCGTTCGTCATGCATGAGCCCGAACAGTAACCACCGGGCGCTTCCATCATCTGGCCGCCGAATGCGCCGGGCAGTGACGCGAGGCACATCCCGGTACCGCAATCGTCGTCAGCCTTGCAGGTCTTGCCCGCAGTCTTATCTGGCAACGGTTCGATCGGTGCTGCACCCGCTGCGCCGGCACTTCCGCCGCGCCCGCCGCGTCCACCACTTCCACTGCGACCTGCAGCGGGCCCACCATCGTTCGAGCCGCCGTCATCGTCGTCTCCACATCCGAACGCGCCAAACATCGCGATCACGACCAACGTTGCGCGTATCACTCTGTTAGCCGTGGTTGGGAATGCCGTGTCACGCATGCGCGAGGCCTCCATGCAAAGACGATCGATGAAACGTATTCGGGGGAGGCGCCTGAAGCTAGCGTCGGTGGCCTGAGATGTGAGGCGGGCTGCCCAACCCCAAACGCGAGCTCGATCGCGCGCGACTGCACGAACCATGACTATTACGGAATTGGCCTGCATTTTAGGGGCTGGGGCACTTCAGCCAGCGTGAGGTGCCCATTGCCATCATTCAGGCTAGGATGCGCGCAGTGACCGCGGGACCGGGCAATCAATCGAGTTTTGCGGCGGTCGCGAGCGCGACTGCTGGCGTCGTCGTGCTGACGGGCGGGACCGCCCTCGGCATGATCGCACCCGAGTCCGCCGGCACCGCAGTCTGTCTCGCGGCCCCGTTCTTGAGCGGTTTTGCGGCCGCCTTCGTCCGCAACGAGTGGCGCATGCCGGCCCGCTTGGGCGACAGCGTGATCGCAGCCCTGCTCGGGGTCTGCTTCGTAACCGTGAGCGTCGTGGCTTGGACGCCCGGCGGTCCCCTCTACGCGCTCATCGCAGTGCCACCGGTCGCGGTGCTCGCAGTCCTCGGCGCGGTGATGGGTCACTCGACTGCGCGTGGCCGTCCGAGCATGAGCCCGGTCATCGCGCTGCTGATGTGCTGGCCGCTGCTGGCAGCTGCAGAGCTTCCCGACTTGCGACCGGGTCCACGTGAAGTGCTCTCCAGTATCGATGTCGATCGCGCAGCAGACGATCTCTCGCCTGCAGCGATGGCGAGTGAGCTCTCGGTGCCGCCCGAACTTCAGTTCATCGCCGGCATCGCCGCGCCCGACACCGGGCGTGAGCTCCGCATGCAGCAGCTGTCGGAGGGTCGCACGCGCATCGAAGCGCGAACGACTTACACGCCGGAGATCTACCCCACGCGTTACTGGAGCCTGTGGTCGGATGCGATCATCCACCACATGCAAATGCGCGTGCTCGGTCAGATCAAACGCGAAGCCGAACTGTCGGCCTGTGCGAGTAAGTGACGCTCACGCGTAGTCGCCGGTAGGCTGGCGGCTTGCATGTAGGACTGGCCGTTGCAGCTGACCGCTGCAGCATGAGACCTCCCGTAGCGAGTGATGCTAAATTGGGCCAGGCGCGGGTCCATGCAGAACAACGACGGCTTCGAGAGGTTGAACGCGAGTCGATTGATTGCAGCCCTCGGCGGCGACCGTGAGCTGCTGCTGGAGATCATCGAGCTGTACCTTCGCGACGCGCCGGCGATGCTGCACGCACTCCGGCTCGAGGCCAAACGGATGCAGCCCGATGAGCTCGCGAAAGCCGCGCACGTGCTCAAGGGCAGCGTGGCCAACTTCGGGGTCTCGCCACTCTACGAACTCGCTAAAGAGCTCGAGCAGTGTGCACGCGCGAAAGATCTCTCGACTGTGCCCGAGATCATGAGCGGACTCGAACGCGCATACGAAGGTTTCGAACAGGCGCTCGTGCGAATGCGAATCGAGGCGAACTCGTGAGTGTGCTCGTTGCCGACGACGATCGCATCACCGCCCGCGTTCTCGAGAAGCAACTGCGCTCGCGCGGCTATGAGGTGCAGGTCGTGTACGCAGGTGCCGAAGCGTGGAAGGCGCTGAGCGCTCCTTCGCCGCCACTCGTCGCAGTGCTCGACTGGACGATGCCGGGCGCGAGTGGTCCCGAGTTGTGTCGCAGCGTTCGCGCGCGCGAAGGCGCCCCTTACGTGTACCTCGTGCTGCTGACCGGGCGCGACCAAACGACCGATGTCCACGCGGGCATGAACGCAGGCGCGGACGAGTACGTAAAGAAGCCGTTCGAGCTCGAAGATTTGTGCCAGCGGATTGGACACGGGCTCGACATCGCGCGTTCGCGGCGAGGTCAAGTACCGGCTCCGCGCCTGCACATGAAGCCGGCGTGATCGAAGCCGAAGGTCATGGTAGAGCCGACCCATGGTCGAGCTCGTTCCCACGATCGATCTGAGCAGCTGGCACGGCGACTCTTCTGAGCGGACTGCGATCGCGGCCCAAGTCGATGCCGCGTGTTCGCGGGTCGGCTTCATGCAGATCGTCGGGCACGGGCTCCCCGACGACGTCGTGAACACGATGCTGCGCGCAACCGACGCGCTATTCGCGCTGCCGCTCGCGGACAAGCTCGCGCTGTTGCCGCCGCATCCCGGCGTCAATCGGGGATATGCACCGCGTGCTGCCGAATCGCTCGCATACAGCCAGGGCGCGGAGAAGGCGCTTCCGGATCTGTTCGAAGCGTTCAACATCGGACTCGACGTCGTGCCGGATGAGCCTTTCTATCGTGATGCACCGCACGAGTTTTTCGCGCCGAACCTGTGGCCAGCCGCCCTGCCCTCGCTGCGGCCCGCGCTCACGACGTACTTCGATCACGCGGTCGGGCTCGCGTCGACGCTCACCGACGTGTTCGCGCTGGCGCTGAGATTGCCGGAGCGCTGGTTTCGACCGTACGTCGATCGCTCGACACTCACGATGCGCGTCAATCACTACGAGGGGCGCGATGGGGACACGGTTCCGGAGCCGGGCCAGATGCGGATGGGAGCCCACACGGACTACGGGGTCGTCACTGTCCTGTATGCGGATCCGGTGCCGGGTTTGCAGATCCTCGGGCCCGACGCGAGGTTTCACGACGTCGTACCGCGGCCGGGTGCGCTGCTCGTCAACCTCGGAGACATGACTGCGCTGTGGACGAACGACCGCTGGCGGTCGACGTTACATCGAGTCGTGCCGCCCTCAGCTGCGAGCGGGGCTTCGCGCCGGCGCTCGGTCGCGCTGTTTCTCGATGCGAACTGCGATGCGCGCATCGCGTGCCTGCCGACGTGTGCAACCGCGGAACAGCCAGCGAAGTATCCGCCTGTGCTCGCGGGCGATCATTTGATCGAAAAGATTTTGGGACCGCGGCTCGGGCGAGCGTCAGGCGGCGTCCACACCGCGAGGGATCGCGTGAACCGTCAGGGCTGAGCAGAGCGCGCCAGTTTCCGTTTCGTTCGCTTTTTGGCTCGAGCGCGCTTTACCGGCGGCTGCACCCACGCGCCCGTGGCTTCTCGCAGCTTTTCCGTGTCCAGCGTGCAGACGCGCACCTGGCCGACACGTTGCTTACGGACGAGCCCCGCGTCCACGAGTACGTCCCAGTGATGGCAAAGCAGCGCGATGCTGACATCGAGCTGTTCCGCAAGCTCGGTGCCACTCATGCCCCTACCGGCTGCGAGAGCATCGATGATCTCGAGCCGATGCGGATCGCCGAGAGCCTTGAAAATCTTGGCGCGTTGCTCTGCGCTCAGCCGAGCGGATGCCATGTCCGCAAGTGTACCACGCGCCCGGCATTAACCCGGATCCTGTCAGGCAATCCGCGCGCGGCGACAAAAAGCGTCCCAACCCTAGTCAAATACTCACTTGACTATCCGACCGCTCGGCCGAACAGACGCGCCATGCAAACCATGGTCGTAAAACGTCATTTCCGAGGCGCCTGGATCGCGCCTGCTCTCGGTTTCTTTCTGATTGCAGTTACGAGCGCTTGCGTGCAACCGAGCCAGACTCACGCGGCCGAAGGTCCGCCGCGGGCGAAGGTGACGGTCGCCGCGCCTGTTTCGAGCGACGTCACCGAGTGGAGCGATCACACCGGGCGTGCGGAAGCAGTGGAGACGGTGGAGATTCGAGCACGCGCGTCGGGTTATCTGACGAAGGCAGCGTTTCGCGAAGGTGACATCGTCAAAAAAGGCGCGTTGCTGTTCGTGATCGACGAGCGGCCGTATCGCGCCGCGCTGCGTCGGGCGCGGGCGGAGCTCGAGAGCTTGCGCGCCGAGCGGGAGCTCGCGCAACGCAATGCCCAGCGCTCCGATCAGTTGCTGGCGGCACACACGATCGCCGAGCGCGACTACGACCGAGACAAGTCGCTGGTTTCGACGCTCGATGCGCGCGCCGAAGTGGCTGCAGCTGCGGTTGCACAAGCGGAGCTCGATCTCGAGTACGCGTTCGTGCGTTCGCCGATCACGGGCCGTATCGGCCGCTTGCTCGTGACACCGGGCAACCTCGTCGGGCCGAGCACGCCGACGCCGCTCGCGACGATCGTCTCGGTGGATCCACTTCACGTGTACATCGAAGTGGATGAAGCGCGGGCGCTCAAGCTCGCACACCTGACGGGTGTCCAAGCGAACATCGGTTTCGCGGGCGAAGACGGCTATCCGCACGAGGCTACGCTCGACTTCTACGACAACCGTGTCGACCCCGCGACGGGCACTTTGAAGGTGCGTGCAGTGGTGAAAAATCCAGATGGTGTGCTCAAAGACGGCTTGTTCGCGCGCGTGCGTTTGCCGGAAGGCGCACCCTCGCAGCCGGCGC
>DASRXR010000938.1:0-5246 GCA_035687405.1 Polyangiales bacterium | reverse complement strand
GATCGCGATCGAATGCTCGTCACGTGGGAGCGCATGGAAAATCCGCGCTGTACCGATCGAACCTGCTGGGGCCCGTACAGTGGCACACGCGCGCGCTTGATCGACTTGGACGGTAACGCGCTCGGCCCGGACGCGAGCTTGACTACGCCACCCAACACCGGCGAAGACATCGCGGTTTTTCCGAACGGCGATCTGGGTTGGGTGTTCGTCGCGGACGATCAGCGCTCGTACGAAAATCCGCTGACGAGCGGCCAACGTTTTCCAAGCAAGCGGCAGTTGAGTGTCGCGCGGCTCCGCGTCTGCGACTGAGCCGTCCTCTCGACTAGTGCTCCCTCGGCCACCACGTGCGCTGACCGAACGAACCTGACCGGTGCCACGGGTCTGGTGACCAGCCAGCAATCTGCCTGCGCTAGACTCGCGCCAGCTTCGGCGCCCTCATGATCGAACTCGTCTTTGCCCATCCTTATCCGCAGCGCTCGCGCACCAATCGAGTTCTGCTCGACGCGGTTCACGACTTGCCGGATCTCGAAGTCCGCTCGCTCTATGATCTGTATCCGGACTTCGCGATCGACATCGAAGCGGAACAGGCTGCGCTCACGCGCGCCGAGATCGTCGTTTGGCAGCACCCGCTCTACTGGTACAGCCCGCCGCCGCTGCTGAAGCTGTGGTTCGATAAAGTGCTCGCGTTTGGCTGGGCGTACGGCGAAGACCAGCACGCGTTGCGCGGTAAAGTTTGCCAATGGGTCACGACGACCGGCGGTGATCACGCTGCGTTTTCGTCGCACGGCATCCACGGACACGCGTTCGACGCGTTCGTTCCGCCGATGTCGCAGACCGCGCGCTTTTGCCAGATGCGCTGGCAGCCGCCGTTGATCGTGCACGGCGCGCGCAAGATCAGCGACTCGGTGCTGCACGAGCTCGCGCAGACCTATCGCGAACGGTTGCAGGCGCTCGCGCGCGGCGAGTTGAGCGAGGGTTACCATGGCTGAGCACGGCTTGTTGTTCGACGCCGTCCTGTATCTCGGCGCAGCCGTCGTGTTCGTGCCGATCGCACGCAAGCTAGGCCTAGGCTCGGTCCTCGGCTACTTGTGCGCGGGCTGCGTGATCGGACCGTTCGGGTTCCATTTCGTGCGCGACGTCCAGTCGATCTTGCACTTCGCCGAGCTCGGCGTCGTGCTGATGTTGTTCGTGATCGGTCTCGAGCTCGATCCAAAGCGGTTGTGGACGATGCGCCGCGACGTCTTTCAAGGCGGCGCGATGCAGCTGTTCGCGTGTGGTGCCGGCTTGACCGGCCTCGCGCTCGCGCTCGGCATCCCGTGGCGCGGCGCAATGGTGAGCGGCTTGGCGCTGGCGCTTTCATCGACTGCGATCGCGGTCCAGACGATGAAAGAGCGGAACCTGATGAACACGCCGCTCGGTCATACGACATTTGCGATCTTGCTCTTTCAAGACATCGCTGCGATCCCACTGATCGGCCTAGTCCCGCTCTTGTCGCAAGGCGCGGAGCACAGCACTGAAAGTGGCTGGGTCGGCGCCGCGAAGGTGCTCTCTGCAATCGTGATCGTCGTGTTTATCGGGCGCTTCCTCACGCGTCCAGCGCTGCGCGTGGTCGCAAAGACCGACTTGCGCGAGCTGTTCACCGCCTTTGCACTCTTGCTCGTCGTCGGCATCGCGCTGCTGATGTCGCTCGCCGGCGTGTCGATGGCACTCGGCGCGTTCCTCGCCGGTGTGCTGCTCGCAAGCTCCGAGTACCGGCACGCGCTCGAGAACGACATCGAGCCGTTTCGCGGATTGCTGATGGGCCTGTTTTTCATCGCGGTGGGCATGTCGATCGACTTCGGTCTGTTCGCGCGCCAGCCGGGTCTCGTGTTGCTCGTGATCGGCGCGTTCCTCGCCGTGAAGGCGGTCGCGCTCGCCGTATTGTCGAAGTCACTGTCGGTCTCGCCAGCGCAGCGCTGGCTGTTCGCCGCGCTGATCGGTCAAGGCGGTGAGTTCGCGTTCGTCGTGTTCGGTGTGGCTCGCGAAGCGCGCCTGCTGCCGGGCGAGTGGGACGGCATCTTTACGCTTGCGGTCGCGCTGTCGATGGCTGCGACGCCGATCATGCTGCTCGGCTATGACTACGTCAGCGCGCGGCGCGAGAGTCAGCGGGCCAAAACGTATGACGAGATCACAGACCACGATGCACCGGTGATCATCGCGGGCTTTGGGCGCTTCGGACAGATCGTCGGTCGCTTGCTCTTCGCCGCACGGATCAAAGTCACCGTGCTCGATCACGACCCCGATCAAGTCGAGTTCTTGCGCCGGTTCGGGTTTCGCGTGTTCTACGGCGACGCGACGCGCCTCGATCTGCTGCAAGCGGCGGGTGCGGGCACTGCGCGGTTGTTGATCAACGCGATCGATGACGTCGACGCGAGCGTGCAACTCACCGATCTCGTGCGCGAGCACTTCCCAAAGCTGCACATGGTGGCGCGGGCCCGCAATGTCACGCACTACTTCGAGCTGAGGGCGCGGGGTGTCGAGGTGGTCGAACGCGAGACGTTCGAGTCGGCCCTTCACGCGGCGCGGGGTGCTTTGGTCAAACTCGGGATCGCGCCGTACGAGGCTCGCGAGCAAGCGGACCGCTTCCGGCAGCACAACGTGCGAACGCTCGAAGCCATGTTGCCGAATTATCGCGACGAGACTTCACGTCTCTCGGTCGCGCATGCGGGTCGGGTGGAGCTCGAGGATCAGTTCGAGCGCGATCGGGTGGAGATGGATCGCATCGGGGCCGCGGTCGGGTGGCACGAAGACCTCGACTCCGCGTCGAAAGAACGAAGCTGAGCGCGCGGACTGCAAGGCGGCAACTTCGAAGATCGACGGCTACTCGAGCTCTTCTGTGGCATGCCGCGCAGCGAAGGCGAGCTCGTGCGTTATCCGGCCGCATGTAGCTGCAAGCCTTCGCGGGTTCACATCAAAACGCTCGATGTATCCGGACCTGCGATACCCACCGAGGTGGAGATCGATCGAAGCGCTGCCGCTGATGGCGGCGGAGCGAGTCGCAGCGCCTCGATCGCGCACACGGCTGCGCAAGGTTGCATGTGACCCTGAAAAATCTACCCAACAGCGAAATCCGTTGGAGACGTGCTTTGAACCATGGCTGCAGAACGCGACGTGACTTGCGTTGGTCAGATCAACTGGCCACGTGAGGCATCTCGCCACTAGCTTTGTATGACGTGGCGAAATCGTTGCCTGAACGCATCGCGAGCAGGGTCACGGCGTATTGAGTGGCACCCTCCGAATCGGGTAACGTGGCTGAGCTTAAGATGTAAGCCGCGGGGGCGGTACGAAGTACGCGCTGCGTAGCTTGGGGGAAAAGCGAGCCTGCAGAGGAAGCGTGCGACGGGAAGAAACGCGAACCTGGTTGCGTTACGCCGATCGATCGATTGCGTGGGGAAGTCTTCGGGTCATGGGGTGACTCGCGTGAGGGGGGTGACGGCGCCTGCATGCGTCGGGTGTTCTGTTGCGTGTGCGTACAGCTTGGCTTGACCGACGAGACCAAAGTCGCGCGAACGTGCGCGGCGCTGGCACGGAGTTCGGATGAGTATTGGCAAGACCCTGCTGGTCATCGAAGACGATGCAGACAATCGGGAGGCCGTAGCGCAGGTACTGCGCGAGGCTGGGCACGAGGTGCTTTCGGCTGCGACCGGTCGCGATGGCTTGAAGATTCTTCACGGCGGTGCGCGGCCCGACCTTATCTTGCTCGACTTCTGGTTACCCGACATGACGGGCCATGCGTTTCTCGAAGCGAAGGCGCGCTGGCCGGGTGGGCTCGACTCACCGGTGTTGCTCGTAACCGGTGACGACGCGTGGATCGACGAGCAGCGAGACCTCGAGCAACTCGGCGTCGTAGGTCTGCTCGCGAAGCCGCTCGAAGCGCCGGAGCTGTTACGCGCAGTCGCGCGCGATTATCTGGTCCCGACGCTGCTCGCTCCAAAGGACTTGCCTGGAGACGACGAGGAACTCGCGACGCGCGCAGCGGCGGGTCTCGGAAAACAGGCGCGGCGGTTTGCGGATTTGCTGATACGTGCGAGCGAGATCCTCGCGCACGGTTCGGAAGTCGAACAAGCGCTGCGTGAGCTGTTGCGATTGATCGTGCCGGGTCTCGCCGATTGGTGCGTGGTCGAACGCATCGATGGTGGCCGTGCGTCGGCGCTCGCGTTTTCGCATTCGGATCTCGAGCTCGATCAAAAACTTCGTGCACTCTTGAGTCGCGACGGCCGTCTGCTGCGTGGCGTCGAAGAAGTCATGAAGAAGGGTGTCGGTGAGCTGCACGACGAGATCAGCGACGACCAAGTGCCTTCGCTCGCGGTCGAGCCGGGGGACTGCGCAGTCTTGCGCGAGCTCGGCTTGGGCTCCGTGTTGATCGTGCCCGTCATCGCACGGCGCCGCGTGTTTGGCTGCATGATCTGGGCTTCACGGGCGCCGCGCCGCTACGGCGTGCGTCATCTCGAGACTGCAACCGACCTCGGGCACCGCGTCGGGCTCACGTTGGACAACGATCAGTTGTTGAAGGCTTCACAGCGCGCCGTGCGTGCGCGGGAAGAGCTGCTCGCGATCGTGTCGCACGACTTGCGCACACCGCTCTCGGCGATCGCCACGACTGCCAGCAATCTACTGCGTGCCACGTCCGACGACGGGGTGCAGCGGGAAGCGGCAGTGATCTTGAGCAACTCGCGGCGCATGGATCGCATGATTCGCGACCTGCTCGATTTCTCGCAGCTCGAAGCCGGCAGCTTGCGCGTCGAGCTGCGGCGCGAAAATCTCGCGCAGCTCATTCGCCACGCAATCGAGTCCGCGCGCCCGATGGCTGCGCGTCATCGCTTGGTTGTCGAGGTCACGGAAGACTCGAAGGACCTCGAAGTGCTGTGCGATCGCGAGCGAATCTTCCAAGTGATGTCGAACTTGGTCGGCAACGCGGTGAAGTACACGGAGGCGCAAGGGCGCATCAAGGTGCGTCTGTCGCGTATGCCTGCCGAAGCGCTCGTGTCGGTGATGGACAGCGGGCGCGGCATCGCGCAGCACGAGCTGCCGGCCCTGTTCGATCGCTACTTCCAAGGCCAGAACCGCCCCGTGCTCCACGGTGCAAATGGCGCGGGTCTCGGTTTGTACATCGCGCGGGGGCTCGTCGAAGCGCACGGCGGCAGGATGTGGGCGGAGAGTACCCCCGAAGAAGGCAGCACGTTCTCGTTTACGTTGCCTCCGTGCGA
>DASRXR010000937.1:0-11301 GCA_035687405.1 Polyangiales bacterium | reverse complement strand
CCTGCTCGAACGCGGGCATCGACTCGCGCGCGAGCCAACCTGCTGCCGCTTCGTTCACGCGCAGCTTGCGGAAGCCGAGGATCTCCTCGCCCTCCTCTTTCACGATCCTCTCGATCAAAGCCTTCGCAGCCGCTTTCGGCTCTTCGGCGGTCGGCAGAAACAACATGCCGACGGCGTACTTGCCGGCCTCGGGCAGCGTGATCCCGGCCGCGCTGCACTGCTCCTTGTAGAGCTCGTGCGGAATCTGCAACAGGATGCCTGCGCCGTCGCCGGTCTCCGGATCGCAGCCACACGCGCCGCGGTGGCTCATGTGCGCGAGGACGGTCAGCGCGTCGCGAACGATCGCGTGCGATTTCTCACCCTTGATGTGTGCCACGAAGCCCATGCCGCAGGCGTCGTGCTCGTGACGAGCGTTGTACAAGCCGTGCTCTTGCGCCGCCTGCCTGAGCGCTGCTTTCTTCTCTTCACTCAATCGTTCCATGTCTGGCTCCACATCCTTGTTCGGCGTTCGGGCGGCGGGCCCGAGTTTCCATGCGTGGTCATCGGCAGCACTAGGTTGTCGACCTAGTGTTTCGCCGAATCGCACGTCACGTTTACGATTCGGCGCGAGTACGATCTTCGGCCTTCACCAGACTCGCTGGTTCGGCCTTGGCGGGGCTGGTGACCTCCTTGATCGAGGTCAAGCCGAGCCCCGTGCGCTCCACCAACGTCGACAACACGACGTTGGTTTCCGTACGTTCGACGCCGGGCAGTGACCGCACGGCGCTGATCAGTCGCTCGAGCGACTGCGTGTTTCGCGTTTTGACCTTGAGCACCAAGGTCGGGTCCCCAGTGACGTGATGGCACTCCAGCACGTCTTCGAAAGTCGCAAGCTGCTTGGTCAGCTCGTCCATCGCACGCGCGTGCGTAGTCCACACGCTGATGAACGCACTGACGTCCAAGCCAAGTAACCGCGCATTCAACCGCGCGTGATAGCCCTCGATGAAGCCCTCGGCTTCGAGCTTCTTCACACGCTCCACGATCGCGGGAGCGGAGAGCCCGACCTGTTCCCCGACGCGGGCAAGTGTGGCTTTGCAGTCGGCCTGCAGCAACTCGAGGATGCCGCGGTCGATCTCGTCTAGCCCACGAGGATCGCGCTTGCTTCGCATGTGCGGTGTTGACCGAACGTTTAGAGGCCAAACCCTGGTTAGTCAAACTAAAATTCGGATTCGAATGCGTAACGCCGAATGCAATTCGGCGTTTCGTTCCGATGACCAGAACGGGAGTTGCACAACCCCGGAAGACACGAAACCCCGAAAGCAACCCGGGCCCGCCCCACCGTAGGGCCCGAAGTCACTCCCGGGGCTAGGCAGACGAGCCCCGGGCGGCACCCTCGAGAGGGTCCGCCCGTGGGGCTCGATCGATTGTCAGAACACGTATTCAGCACCGAGGGCGCCCGTGAACTGGACCTTGCCCGGATCGTTGATGTCGCCGATGTACTTCTCGGTCGCGATGTCGGCGCGGAGCTCCGCGCGGACCTTGAAGCCCTGCGCCAGGATGAAGCCCGGCGTGAGCGTCACGTTGATGAACGTGCCGTCTGGACCGAACCCAGTGCGGGCGCCATCCGGATCGCTGAACAACTCGAGACGACCGCCGAACGTGAACATCTCGGACGTATAGGTCGGCTGCAGGCCGATGCCGAACCAGCTGACCGTGTCCGGGTTGCCCGAGTCCGCACCGATGTTGTCCATGCCGTAGTTCGCTTGGAACCACAGTGCGAACGTCTCGCTCGCGGTCCATGCGCCGGTGAGATCGAGCGAGAGGCGGTGGCCGAGAGCCGTTGAAGCCTGCTCGGCGCCGAACGTGCCACTCAACGCGACCATGAACGCATCACTCGGCTTCAGACCCAGCTTGAAGATGAAGGTCTTGAAGTTGTTGTTGTCGACGATCGCGTCCCAGCCGTTCACGAGGCCGATACCGAAGTCGACCGTGTCGCCGGTGAAGTGCATCTTCAAACCGGTGTGCGTCACGGGTTCTGCCAAGCCGTAGAGGTAGCCGCGCGAGATCGTGGGGTTCAACGGCCCCTCGATGACTTCGATGCCCTCGTACGTCGCGAACTTACCGGCGATCAGCGAGAAGATGCCGGACTTGTACGTCGTGTAAGCTTCTTGGATATCGAAGTAGTTGCCGAACGGGCCGTTGTCATTGGCCAAGAACGGAAACGACTGATTGAGCGAGGCATCGAAACCGGCGTCGATCTCGATCGTCGCGCTCACGTTGTCGTTGAAGCTGTGGTTGATCGCGAGGTGCGCCGCGTGCAACACGAACGTGTTGCCACCCGGCGTGTAGTAACCCATGAGCGGAACGAGATCTTGGTTCTTCGGGTTGCTGAAGTTGATGTGATAGGCAGCTTCCACGTAACCGCTGAACGTCGGAGCGGGCGTCGGAGCTTCTTCTTCAACCGGGGGTTCGGCAGGCGTCGGCGGTGCGACGACTGCGGGTTCTGGCGAAACCGGAACCATTGCGGGTTCGGGCGTGGGCTCGGGGATGGGCGCGACCGGCGCCGCGGGCGGAGGCTCGACTACGGGTGCCGGCTCTGCCGTTGGGGTCTGCCCCAACGCGATACAGGGTAACGACGCCAATGCTGCCGCGAAGCCAAGCGAACTAAAGAGCTTCTTCATCTGTCCTCTCTCCTGCCCCGGTGGGGGTCTATGTGCGGCGGAGCCCGATAAGCGCACAGCCACAGCGCAGCAATCTCGTCGGGGTCCATTTCCAGACGGTTTCGGCTGCGCAACAAGTTGTCCGAGTGCCGAAACATCGGAAACAACCCGGCCGGCCAAATGTTGCACGGGATCGGATCGAGGGCTCAGAACCGCTGTAGGCCATCTGCAGGCCGTTTAGCTGCTCGAACCGCGAAGATTGGCTTCGGAACCAATTGCGTTCGTAATCGATGTGAGCCCCGCTTCGCGCACTCTGGCTGCGAGTCCGTCCGCAATGCGTCGGGGAAGATCCGGTCCTTCGTAGACTAGGCCGGTGTAGAGCTGGATCAGTGTCGCGCCGGCGCGAATGCGTGCCCACGCGTCGTCGGCGTTCTCGATGCCGCCGGCTGCGATGAGCACGACTTGGTCTCCGAGCTTCGCGCGCAAGCGGCGCAACACTGCGAGCGCGCGCTGCTTGAGTGGCGCACCCGACAGTCCACCTGCCCCGAGCTCCGATACGACAGCGGGTGAAGCCTGCAGGCCCGCACGCGTGATGGTCGTGTTCGTCGCGATGACGCCATCGAGTTTCAACTCGAGCGCGAGCTCCGCGACGGCATCGATGTCGGCGTCTGCGAGATCGGGCGCGATCTTCAAGAGCAGAGGAATACGTCGCGCGCGCTCGACCGTATCGAGCTCATTTCTCACGCGTACGAGGAGCGGGCGCAACACCGACACGGCCTGCAAGTCGCGCAGTCCGGGCGTGTTGGGCGAGCTGACGTTCACGACGAGGTAGTCCGCGTGCGGTGCAAGAAACGCTGCGCTTTGCGCGTAATCGTCGAGCGCCGCTTCGTTCGGCACGACCTTGGACTTGCCGATATTGATCCCGAGCACCGTGTTTCGTTCGGTCGTCGCAGCGATGCGTTCGGCCGCTGCGCGCGCGCCGTGGTTGTTGAAACCCATCCGGTTGATCAGCGCGCGATCTTCGACCAAACGAAACAGACGCGGTCGGGGATTGCCAGGTTGCGGGTGCGCGGTCAGCGTGCCGACTTCGACGAAGCCGAACCCAAGTGCGCCGAAGGCTTCGAAGGCTTCGGCGTCTTTGTCCATGCCCGCCGCGAGGCCGATCGGCGTCGAGAAGGTGAGACCGAGCGCGTCGACGCGAAGGAGCGAGTCGGTCGGCGCGAAGCGCGAGCGAACCCAGCGAAGCAAGAACGGAACGTGGGCCAAGAACCGCAGCCCGGCCATGACGAGCCGATGTGCGGTCTCGGCTGGCAGCGAATAGAGCAGCGGGCGGATCAGCGCGTACATGCGGCGCCCGCGTCTACCGCATTTCGTGGTCGGGACGCTACAAGCCGAGGCCGCGCAAGTGTGTAAGCCCGGTCGCGATTGGTTCCCGGTGCTGGAAACGTAGCTCCATCGCCTCCAGCTGGGCTTCGAGTGTCTCAATCAGCGCCGGTCGCTGCCGCGGCGCTGGACGCGATCCTCGCGCACCGGTCCCGGATGCCGCGAGCGACACTTGCCTCGAACCCTGCTCCACCAGCGCCGCGAGCAAGTTCCAACGTAACAGCCACTCGTCCGGATACCGGGCTTCCAACACCGCGTAGAGCGAGTCGATCCGCGCCAGCGCATTCGCGCCGAGCTGAGCGTGGATCAGGTCCCTCGCCTGCTCCTGCAACGCGATCAACTCCGATTGCGCTGCCGAGTATGTTCGCGGCTTCGGAACTTTTCGATCTGCGAACTCGGTCTCGGCGTAGTAGCCCCGCGGCGCGTCGGCCGCAGCCGTCCGCACGTAGGTCGAAAGCAACAACGGAAACGCGTCCCGCGACGCGGCGAGACGCTGATCACCGGCGCTGAGCTCGTAATCCGCCAGCAGCACTCCGAGCGCGCGACCCTCGTGCTCGAAGATGTCGACGAGCTGGCCTTTCGCACGCAATCCCGAGCTCAGCTCGAGCACGAAGCGCCCACTCGGTGCGCGACGGCGAACGTCGGCGACGCTGAGCTCCGACAGCAGCTTACCGTCCGCTGCCGCTCCGAGCGGCAGGACGTAACCGTCACTGCGAGGCCAGATCGGATGCACCGCGCGATCACGCCCGACCGCACACGACCCTTTCAGCTCGATCCAAGCGATCTGGTCTTCCTTGTCGAGCTGCACGTTCGATACGCTGCCGCAGAGCTCCGCGCCGCTGTCGAGCTCGAGTGTCGCCGGCTCACCGCTCGCTTGCGCCGCTCGCAACGCCGTGAGTCCGCCACGCTTGTGGCCGAGCATCGCTTCCACGTCCTCGAGTACACGCTCGAGGTGCTCGAAGTCGCGCGTCACGAACAGCTGCGGCTGCTGCCGCGTGATGTCGTACGCGACGTCGATACACGCCGCCGTCAGCGGCAGCTTCTTGACCCGCGGCTCGTGACAAAAGTGGCCTTCGCCGAGCGACGACAACAAACCCGCGCCGTACAAGCGATAGTCTTCGGGCGTTCCGACCAACCCGTACTCCACCGTCCACCAGTAGAGCCGCGCGAGGCGCGCAGCTTCGCTCGGAACCGTCGCACGGCGGGTCAGCTTCGCGAGCGTGCTCTCCGCCTGAGCCACCTGCTCTGCTGTGCTCGCGGGATCTTCTTTGACCTCGGACAGCAGATAGACCGCTTCGTAGAGCTCGCGGTCGTACGCATCTGCGAACGCCTTCTCGGACACCGCGCCGATGCGTCGCAAATAGCGTGAGTACGCCGGATGTGGAAGAAATGGAGCGTGACCTGCGGCCTCGTGAATGATGTCGGGCGCGGGCGTATACGCGAGGTGTTCGACGGTGCGGATGTCGGCTGCGATCGGCAACCAGCCGTTCGCTTGAAACGACTGGAACGCGCGCGGCGGAATGAAACCATCGACACAGACCACCCCGAACCCGTGTTCGGACAGCCGTTCGTTCATCTCCGAGATGCGCGGAATGCGGTCGACCGAGATGCCGGCAGCGAGAAACCCCGATGCGTAGGCAGGGTGACCCGTGCGCGCGAGGCGCGCGTACGTCTGCAGCAACACGAAGCGCCAGACCGCTTGGTCGCGCTCGGTGTACGCGTCGTAGTCCTGCGTCACGACGTACTGGCGCAGGTGAGGCGGCACGCTGTGCGACGCGTCCATAGGGAGCAGCGTCCAGTTTAGCCCGTGCTCCGGCGCGATGCGAACACGCCGTTCCCGCGACCGAAGTCAGCGGAATCTGCCCGATCGCTCGATTGGGTCGAGGGCGGGTCAGGTAACACTTTTCGCGAATTCGTGTTACCGAGTCGCCAAGGACGTACGCGTGAGCTCGTTGATCACCGGTTGGCTGTTGGCTTTGGCGCTCGGCGTTCGCCATGCCTCGGAGCCCGATCACTTGGTCGCGGTCTCCACGCTGGTCGCGGACGCACCGACCGCTCGCCGCGCCGCGACCCTCGGCGCAATCTGGGGCCTCGGCCACTCGCTCGCCCTACTCGGTGTCGGCGGCGGCTTGATGATCTTGCACTGGCAGCTGTCCGATCGGCTCGCTGACGTCTTCGAGCTCATCGTCGCGGCAATGCTGCTCGTGCTCGGCGTCCGGTCGATCCAGGCCGCCCTGCAGCTGCGAGCGGCAGAGCGCAAGCACGTCTTTCACGCACACGGCTCGGTGCCTCATCGCGGGCTCCACACCCATGGCGGCGGCCGTCCGCACCGGCACGACGCGCGGCGCCGAGCACGCCGCCCACTCGTGGTCGGGCTCGTCCACGGGCTCGCCGGCAGCGGTGCGCTCACGGCGCTCGCGCTCGCGAACATGCCGTCACTCGGCTCCGGCCTCGCCTACATCGCGTTTTTTGGGCTCGGATCGGTGTTGGGAATGGCCGCGCTGTCTGGCTTGATCGGCGCTCCGCTCTCGAAGTTCACCGCCCGCAATCCGGTTCAAGTTGCCGCGCTCGCTACGACGGGCGCGCTCTCGTTTGCAGTCGGCATCGCGTGGGGCTGGCCGCTGTTACTCCGCGTCAGCGGCGGCTGACCGAAACGCGCGGCTGACCGAAACGCGCGGCCATGCGAGACTTGCTCGCACGACCATTTCGGTCTATGGCCCCGGCCCCGTCATGCACCCTTCCGACAAGCGTCGCACCTTTGCGATCATCTCCCACCCGGACGCGGGCAAGACCACGCTGACCGAGAAGCTGCTCTTGTACGGCGGCGCGATCCACCAAGCCGGCGCAGTGAAGTCGCGCAAAGCGGCGCGCGCTGCCACGAGCGACTGGATGGAGATCGAACGCAAGCGCGGGATCTCGGTCACCTCGAGCGCGATGGCGTTCGAGTTCGGCGGCTTCCGCTACAACCTGCTCGATACGCCGGGCCACCAAGACTTCAGTGAAGACACCTATCGGACGCTGACGGCGGCGGACTGCGCGATCATGTTGATCGACGCGGCCAAAGGCGTCGAGACCCAGACTCGCAAGCTGTTCGAGGTCTGTCGTATGCGCGGCACGCCGATCGTCACGTTCGTGAACAAGCTCGATCGGCCGGCGCGCGATCCAATGGATCTGATGACCGAGGTCGAAGAGGTACTGAAGCTCCGCACCGCGCCGGTCACCTGGCCGATCGCGAGCGGTGACCGGTTCCAGGGCGTCTACGACCGCATGAACAAGCGCGTGTTGACGTTCGAGCGCACCGTGCAGAACGCGCAGAAGGCGCCGGTCAAGGTCAGCGGCATTGCAGACGCCGCGCTCGATACGCTGCTCGGCGAGGAAGCGGTCAAGGACCTGCGCGCCGAGGTCGAGCTGATCGACGGCGCCGGCGAGTGGTACGATCGAGATCGCTTTTTGCGGGGCCAGATCACTCCGGTCTTCTTCGGTTCGGCACTCACGAACTTCGGCGTCGAACCGTTCCTCGAAGCGTTTGCGCAGATGTGCCCGAAGCCTGCGCCGCACCTCACGAACGAAGGCATCATCGAGCCGGAGGACGAGCGCTTCAGCGGCTTCGTGTTCAAGGTGCAAGCGAACATGGATCCGTCGCACCGCGATCGCATCGCGTTTTTGCGCGTGTGTTCGGGCAAGTTCGTCGGCGGCATGCGCGTGCAGCACTACCGGCTCGGCAAAGAGATTCGGCTCGCACGGGCCGAACAGATGATGGCGCAGGAGCGTCAGTCGGTCGATGAAGCGTGGGCCGGCGACATCATCGGTCTCTACGATCCGGGCTTGTTTCGCATCGGCGATACGCTCTCGAGCGAAGCCGGACTGTCGTTCGACTCGGTGCCGCGGTTTTCGCCCGAGTACTTCGCGCGGCTCGTGTTGCGCGATCCGATGAAGCGCAAGCAACTGCAAAAGGGCATCGAGCAGCTCTCGGAAGAGGGCACGATTCAACTCTTTCTGGAGCCCGGGCGCGAGAAAGATCCGATCTTGGGCGTCGTCGGTGAGCTGCAGTTCGACGTGCTCAAGTTCCGGCTCGAGAACGAATACGGCGCGAAGGTCGAGCTGGAGCGGCTCGGCTACAGCTACGCGCGCTGGGTCGATGGGCCCACGTCCCCGCAAGAAATCATGAAGGCGCGGATCGCCGCCGGCGTGACCGATGTCGACGGCCGGCCGGTCGCGCTGATGCGCGACGATTGGGAGTTGCGTCGCGCGCAGTCGGACAACCCGTCCTGGAAGTTCAACGCGACCGCGCCGATCAAAGCGTTGTGAGTAGGTCGGGGATGTTCGCCTCGCGGCACAGCGCTTCTTCGACGGCTCGGTAATCCGCGACGACGTCGAGGCGCGCGAGCACGGAGTAGAACCCGAACTGCAGCCGGTTCATGAACAAGATGCCCTCCGGCGGCGGCACGAAGCTGCGATCTTTGGCGAACAACTGCTCCTTCAACGCGAACATGCTTTGCATCATGCCGGACACGAACTCGCGCGTGAGGCGAAACGGCGAGGCGAACAGCGGCTCGAAGCTCGTCCGCGAGTGCGCGTAGGCGGCTTGCTCGTAGCTGCCGCCGCGCGTCTTCAAGATCTGCACACAATGCTCGCGGAACTTCGCTTCGTCGCCGCTGCGAGCTGCAGCGTGCAAACGCCGCGCTTGGCGCAGCCGCTCGGGCCCGATCGGCTGCACGCAGCCGAAGTCGAGAAACGCGATGCTGCCGTCCGGCTGGAACAAGTAGTTGCCCGGGTGCGGATCGGCGTTGAAGAGCCCGCCGACCAAGTTGCCGCGAAACACGAACCGCCACAACACTTCCGCGTAGCGACGCCGCAGCTCCTCCGGCTGCGCGCTCGCCCACTCGAGCGATTCGCCCGAAACGAGCTGTGTCGTGAGCACGCGTCGCGCGCTGCGCCCGGAGATCACGTCCGGAATCTGAATCGTGGGGTCGGCAGCGTGGATGCGCGCGAACTGCTGTTGGCGCTCGGCTTCGAGCCGGTAATCGAGCTCCTCGCGAAAGCGCGTCGCGATCTCGCCGAGCATGCGCCGGCTATCGAGTGCCTTCGGCCCGAGCTTGCCGACGAACATCTCGAGCACCGAGGCGTTCTTGAGGTCGGCCTCGATCGCGCGCTCGATCCCCGGATGCTGAACTTTGACCGCGACCTTGACGCCGGTCGCCAGCTCGGCGCGGTGGACTTGGCCGATCGAAGCGCTCGCGAATGGCTCGAGCTCGAAGCTCGCGAACAGCCGGTCCAGCGGCGCGCCTAGCTCGGTCTCTACGAGCTGCCGAACGGTGTCCGGTGGGGAGCTGGGCGCTGCTGCCCGCAAGCCCCGCAGCGCGAGCTCATAGGCTTCCCGCTGGCCCTCGGGAACGAACCCGTCGACGTAGCTAGCCATCTGGCCGAGCTTCGCAGCGAGCCCGCGCATTCGACCGAGCACTTCGGCCGCGTGCTGCGCGGCAGCCTGGCCGTCGCTCGACATCAGCAGGCTGGCACCGCTACGAAGTCCAGCCCGCGCCAATCCGGAAAGCCGGGCGAACCGGCCTGTAGGCACCTGTTTCGGGTCGGAGTCCACGCCAACCGAAGTGTATAACACGCGTCACACGGTCGTGGCGGGCGCAGGCCTCGTAGCAGCGCCGATCGGCGAACCGATGTGGTTCTTCAGCTCGACGAACTTGCCGCTGAGCCGTGACAAGTTGTCGTCCCACTCCAGGTTGATCGCCTGCCCGTGCACGCTGACGTGGAACTTGATCATGATCATCGTGAGGAACAGCGGCTCGAGAAACGCCGCGCGCAGGTTCCACGTGAACAACGCGGACATCGCGAGCGTGAACAAGAAGCCCATGCCCTGAAACGATGCGGGCAAGAGCGCGCCGATCAGTAATGCCGGCACGAGCATCACGATCCAAGCGATGACCATCGAGACCTTGTCGAGCACGACGATCCAGACGCCGGTCTTCAGCACCTCTTTGCTGTTTTGGGCGTAGTAGATGAGGCCGTCGCGCGACGAACGAAACACGTCGCTGTCGCCACGTGCGAGCGAGTACGACAAGATGGTTTCGTCCACGAAGGTCGCAGCCGAGTACACGATCGCGTTCACGATGCCCATCATGTCGCGCAAGCCGGGGATCGGCAGCAGCCCTGCGATCCAATCCAACGTCCGATTGAACGCGCGCACGACGCCGTGCACGAGCAGATCGAGCGCGAACATCGCGTTCATCTGACCGAACCGCTCGGTCACGACGCGCTTGCCGTACTCGAACATACCCTCGCCGGGCTCACCAATTTGACCGCGCGTGATGAGCTCGGTCAGCACCGCGATGTGGCCGGCCTTGAGCATGTACAGGAAGTAGCGAACGACCGTCTTCCACAGGTAGCCGTACATGAAACAACAACCGACGAACCAGACGAGACCGGCCGCGGGGTGGATCGCGCGCGACAAGAGGGCCCAACCGCCAAACGTGACGACGTACCAAACCAATGTGATGATGCTGGTCGCGAACAACACGCCGAAGCGGCCGAACGCGTACGGCAAGGTTTTCATCACGAGCCCGATTGCAGTCGAGAGGTCTGCGTTCTGCACGGACAGCGGATACGAGTGCCGCACGGGATCGTTCGGATGATTGAACGCAGAATTGGCCGACGAGTTCGGCACGGACACGGTGCTGGACATAGTCATAAGAAAGTCCTGTGGTGCCGCGTCTGGCGGCAACTCGACGGTGCGTGCTCTTCCCCGAACGCCGTCGTCGCGAGTCGACTATTCCCGTGCGTAAGCCTTCCTGCAAGCGGCCTGCAGAGAAAATCTATGCGGCGAACGTTGGGCAGCGCAGGAACGCCGGTGCTACACAGTCGCGCATGGCGGCGAGTTACCTAATCTACGGGGCGAACGGGTACACGGGAGAGCTGATCGCGCGCGAAGCAAAGGCGCGCGGAGAAACGCCGGTCCTCGGTGGCCGTAACGCGGCAGCTCTGTCGCAGTTGGCAGACGAGCTCGGGTTCGCGCATCGGGCATTCAAGCTCGACGAGCCGAAGTCGCTCGATGCTGCACTCGCCGGCGTGCGACTCGTGTTGAACTGCGCCGGTCCGTTTTCTCGCACGGCCAAACCGATGGTCGATGCGTGTCTTCGCAATCGCGTCCATTACGTGGACGTGACGGGCGAGGTCGACGTGTTCGAGGCGATCGCGGCGCGCGACCAGGACGCAAAGTCGGCCGGCATCGTGCTCTTGCCGGGTGCCGGTTTCGACGTCGTCCCGAGTG
>DASRXR010000936.1:0-7153 GCA_035687405.1 Polyangiales bacterium | reverse complement strand
GTGAGCGTGCCGACGGCAGGTCGCGGAATCTTCGGCGCGATCGTGATCGCATTCGGGCGTGCACTCGGTGAAACGATGGCGCTCGCGATGCTGGTCGGGAACGCGAACCGCATCAGCTTGTCCCTCTTCTCACCCGCGAACACGCTCGCGGCCTTGCTCGCGAACAGTTTCCCGGAAGCAGGGCCCAAAGAAGTCGGAGTGTTGATGTACGCCGCGCTCGTCCTGCTCGCGATCACGCTCGTCGTGAACATCGCGGGTTCGCTATTGCTCGCGCGCGCGTCGCGCAACTCAGAAGGGCATAGGTAAGCCGATGACGACCGATGCCAGTGGCGCGCACGTTCGACCGAGCAAGCCGCAAGACGACCCGCTCGACCCATTTGCAGGCGTCAACCTCGGCCAGCTCGAGCGGTCGCTCCGACGGCCTCGCACCCTGTTCAACGCACTCTTGAGTTGGCTCGTCGGCGCGATGACGTTGGCCGCGCTCGTGCCGCTCTTCTCTGTCGTCTGGATGCTCCTGTCGCACGGCGGCGAGCGCCTCGGCTCGACCATATTCACGGAACTTCCGCCCGCGCCGCTCGAACCTGGCGGTGGTTTCGGCAACGCAGTGCTCGGCACGTTGTTGATCGTCGGGCTCGCGGCTGCGATCGCCATCCCGTTCGGCGTGATGACTGCTGTGTACTTGTCGCAATCGGATCAAAACGCAAAACTCGCGCAAGGCGTGCGCTTCGCAGCGAAGGTGCTGACAGGCTTTCCTTCGATCCTCGCGGGCGTGTTCGCGTACGGCGCAGTCGTGTTACTGACCGGCGGCTATTCAGCGGTCGCGGGCGCTGTCGCGTTGGCGATCTTGATGTTGCCCACGATCACGCTGACCTCCGAAGACGCGATTCGCATGGTACCCGCGAAGATGCGCGAAGCGTCGATCGGCATGGGCGCGACGCGGACCCAAACAGTTTGGATGGTGTTACTTCCGACGGCGGTGCCCGGCATCGCCACCGGCATCATGCTCGCGATTGCGCGCGCCTCTGGTGAAACTGCACCGCTCTTGTTTACTGCGCTGTTCAGCAACTACTGGCTGGTGTCCAACGGGCACCTCGAAGTCATGCAGCCAACAGCTTCTCTTGCCGTGTTGATCTACAACTTCGCCGGTGTGCCGTTCGAGAACCAGTTGCAGCTCGCCTGGGCAGCGGCGCTGGTGTTGGTGCTGATCGTGCTGGTCACGAACATCCTCGGGCAGGTCATCGCGCAACGTCGAGTCGTCGAGTGAAGGAGACCGTCATGACCCAAGAATCCATTCTACCGAGCATCCCGCCGTCCAATGCGCCGCGCTCGACCGTCATCGACTGCAAGATCGACGAGCTGCACTACGGCAACTTCCGGGCGGTGCGCGACACGCACATCCCGGTCGAGAAGCGGACGATCACCGCGTTCATCGGGCCGTCGGGTTGCGGCAAGAGCACGGTGTTGCGCTGCTTGAATCGCATGAACGATCTCGTGCGCGGCTTCCGCCTCACCGGTTACGTGAAGTATCGCGGCAAAGACATCTACGACCGGTCGATCGATCCGGTCGCAGTGCGCCGCTACATCGGCATGGTGTTCCAACAGCCGAACCCGTTTGCGATGAGCATCTACAACAACGTGGCGTTCGGCTTGCGGCTGAACGGCTACAGCGGCAACAAACCCGAACGCGTCGAGCAGGCACTGCGCCGCGCCGCGTTGTGGGACGAAGTGAAAGACAAGCTGAACAAGAGCGGCTTGTCGCTGTCGGGCGGTCAGCAGCAGCGCTTGTGCATCGCGCGTGCGATCGCGACCGAGCCCGAGGTGTTGTTGATGGACGAGCCCTGCTCGGCGCTCGATCCGATCGCGACGCGCAAGATCGAAGAGCTCATGCTCGAGCTCAAAGAGCGCTATACAATCGCGATCGTGACGCACAACTTGCAGCAGGCGAACCGCGTCGCCGACAAGACGGGGTTCATGTACGTCGACACCTCGAATGGCGGGCGAACGGGCTATCTCGTGGAGTTCGGCGATACGCGCGAGATCTTCCAGAACCCGAAAGAAAAATCCACGCAGCAGTACATCTCGGGCGAATTCAGCTGAAATACATGTGAGAGGTGTGTCGTACGCAGAGCATGCGTACTCATCCGCACCTCTCGAAAGAGGCCCGTCGGCGTGCGTCCGCCGCAGCTCGGTTCACGGTTAACAGTTGCTGACCGTGATGTTCCGAGCTGCGGAAGGACCTGCCTGCGAATGAAACGGAAGTTGTTCTTCGCGTTGTGTGTGATCGGGTTGGGGGGAGTGATCGGGTGTTCGAGCTCGGGCGATCCGGAAATGGATCAGGCCGGGGCCGGTTCGGGGAGCGCAGCGGGTGGCGGCGCAGCCGGTAGCGGCGCATCGGGTACTGGCGGCGTGGGCTCTGCTGGCGGGTCGAGCGACCCCGGCAACCCGACGACGGACGTCGAGACTCCGTTCGATCAGCTACCGGCGAACTGCAAAGGCTTCGAAGTCAAAGGCCTGAAGTTCAGCCCCGGCGGCGACACGCTCCCGAATACGTGCGCGCCGTTCGACAACACGCGCAACAACCCGTACGCGATTCGCTGCGTCGACGCGGACTCGAGCTACTCGAGCGGGTTTTCGGGCGACGAGTTTTGTGTCCTGCCTCCGCCGGCCGACAAAGGCACGCAAGTGCACGTCGGGCCGAACGACTACGTGAATGTCCCCGCGCAGTTCCTGATGGGGCCGGGTGAAGAGAAGGTCGAATACTTCTACGTCGACGCCGGGACGACCGAGGACCACTACTACTACCGCACGAACCTCCGGATGCGCGCGGGTTCGCATCACATGATCATTCGCGTGCAGTCAGATGACCACGTGGACGGTTGGTCAGCAGAGCAAGACTTGCTCGGCACGCTGCGGGCAGATACCGCGACGAACCGAAGTTTCGGCGGTGCACAGCGGCCGGATGAGGATCGGCCCGCGGGCACGCTCGCAGTTCCGCCTGAAAACGCCGACATGGGCGAGCTGCTCCAGAAGGGTCAGCAGTTCGGATTCAACCTGCACCACTTCAACCTCACGCAGAAACCGATCCTGCGCGAGGCGTGGGTGAACGTTTGGTACAAGCCACAAGCCGAGATCAAGCGACAGATCCAAGGGATCTCGATCGTCGGCAATCCGAGCGATCTCAGCATCCCGGCGGGCGAACATCGCGTGCTTCACTATCAATGTCCGGTGAAGGGCCAGGTTCGCATCATCACGCTGAACGGTCACCGCCATGCTTCGACGTCGCGCTTCGGCGTGTGGGTCGCGCGCGCGGATGGCACGTCGCAGTCGGTCTACGAATCGTTCGACTACAACGACATGCCGACCTATCAGTTCGACTCGTTGTCGAAGAACCCAGTGCCGAACGTCGACATGAAACATGACGGAGCTTCGACGGGTCTGCTCGAGCTGAACGCCGGCGACACGATGCACTTCGTGTGCGACGTCACGAACAAGCTCGACCAACCGCTGAAGTTCGCGAACGAAGTCGAGACTGGTGAGATGTGTATCTTGTTCGGCACGCGGACGGGCGCATCGCTGTGCGGGCTCGTGACCCGCGTGCAGGATTGAGCCAACCGACTTTCGCCGGGCGCCTGAGAGCGATTTGAGGTACAGGGCGGACATGCGCCTGTACCTCGGAAACAAGAACTATTCGTCGTGGTCGCTGCGCGCGGGCCTCTTGCTCGCGCAGGCCGGCATCCCGTGCGAAACGGTGGTGCTCAGTTTCAGCGACACCGGCGAGCCTGAGTCGAAGTTCAGACGTGAGATCTTCAAGGTGACTCCGGCTGGACGAGTTCCGACGCTCGTCGACGGCGAGGTGGTCGTCTGGGACTCGCTCGCGATCGCGGAGTACGTCGCCGAGCGATTTCCGGAGAAACGGCTGTGGCCGGAGGATCGAGCGGCACGCGCGCGAGCGCGGAGCTTGTGTGCCGAGATGCACAGTGGGTTCATGGGCGTGCGGAACGACTTTCCGATGAACATCGAGTTCGTCGCGCCGGAGATCGGGCCGCGTGTGCTGGCTGAGAAGCCGCAAACGCGTGCCGACCTGATGCGGCTCGACGCGCTCATCTCGGGCGAGCTCGCGCGCTCAGGCGGCCCGATGCTGTTCGGAACGTTCGGGATCGCCGATGCCTACTTTGCGCCGGTTGCGTCGCGCATCCGCAGCTATGGGCTGCCGGTGTCGGAAGCGACGCAGGCGTGGGTCGAGCGCATCCATCAGCTGCCTGCGATGCAAGCCTGGGTGCGAGACGCGCTCGTCGAACACGACTGGGTCGTGTTCGACGAGCCGTACCGGTAAACAGTGCCGCCTGGAGCGCGAGACGTCGCGCGATCCGCCACCGGGCCTGCGGTGCGTGCTCACGTACCAAAGCGCCCACTCCGCGCGGCTAATTTTCGTCGCGTCCCGGCGGCGCCTCGCGCGACGTCTCGCGAACCATGCGGCGCTGTTTGGACAGCGTTTAGGCAGGTGGTTCGCGAACCAATCTAATTGCGGCTGAAGAGGCCGGCGAAGCGACGGCCTAGCCAATGGCCTCCGTCTCGCCAGGTGCGGGCCACAGCCTGCTCGGCTTGGGTGATCAGAGATTCGGACGCGTGCCGGCGCTCTTGGAAGTGCGAGCCGCCTACGAACTCGCGAACCTCGGCTTCGATCTGCGCTTCGGTCTGAGCTGCGACCGGTGGCGCTTCGACTGCGGCGGGCTCTGCTGCTGGTGGCTGCATGGACTCGGGCCAGGCCGAGAAGATCACATGGTCGGCCGCGAGCTCGCCGCTGTCAGCGGCACTGGCTACCATCGGCTCGCCAAAGCCCATGTCGGCTTCTTCGAGTGCTGCGGGGTGTTCTAACATTAGACGAGTTTCTGCTAGGACTGTGGGTTCAGTCTCCGGTGCATCGTCCGGGACCGCGATCACTTCGAACTCGATCAGGTTCTCGGTCGCTGCTTCCGCGACGGGTGCTTCCGCGACGGGTGTTTCCGCGGCGGTTGCTTCGGCGACCTTCAGCCGATACGCGGTCTTGCCGACCTTTTCGATGCCCTCACCGGCTGCCAATCGAAACGAGCGAAACCGATCTCGAAATTGCGCCAGCTCATGACGCTTCTTGCTCGACATGCCCAAGCACTCGCGAAGAGTCGCACATGTGAACGACTGTCCGTCGCGGCCTGCGCTGTGAACAGCGGCCCATAGTTGTTCGTCCGTCAACGTCACTGTTCTGCCTCCCTTGCGTGAGCTCCGAGTTGCGGGGCTCGAGGCGCCGCGAAGCGGGCCATCTAAAGGCCATAAAACAAACGCAGAGCTGCACGCAAGAAAACGACAAAAACACGTTGGTCACACGGATCGACTACAGACCTCCGCGTGTGAGCATCATCCGACCCGGATCCTGAGCGACAAGCCACACGAGGCGCCTATTTCTGCGCTTCACCCTTCGGCGGGATCGAATACGTGACGGTGGCCTGCGCTACGAGCACTCCAGTCGACGCCGCTTCGATGTGGATGTCGACGACCGCGAGCTGCCGGCCGAGCTTCAGCATCTTCGCCTTTGCGATCATGTCGTCCGGCGTCGGCCTGCGCATGAAGTTGATGTTCAAACTCGTCGTCACCGCGAGCGCGACGGGACCGATCATCGACAAGATCAAAAGGTACGCGCCGGTATCCGCGAGTGACATCAGCGCGGGTCCGGAGATGGTTCCACCCGGCCGCAAGTAGTCGTCACTGTAGGGCAGCCGTACGCGGAGCGAGTCTTCCCCGACCTCTTCGACCTGACAGTAGGCGCGGCCCCCGGGGAAGTTCTCCTCGATGAAGCGGATGAGCTCTTCTGCGTTCATGCGCGGCATGGCTGGGGAATACCACACCCAGCTGCCGCAGTTGCGACCCAGTTCACCGCTAGTTTACTTCAGAGGAAACGGCTTCGTGCCCTCCAGCGTGGGCTCCGGGAGGCCCACGTCATCGAACGAAGCGGCGTGCTCGATCGTGAACGACGCCTTGCACTTGATGCCGGGGCTCGTCGTTCCGATGTCCGTGAACTTGCGAGCGATCGTGATGAGCTCGATGCCGATCTGACTCGCAGTCACACTCGCGAGCCCATAACCGGTCGACGCCGAATCCGCGTAGCGAAGGTGCGGATTCACGGTCATGTCGCGCGCGGCCTCGATCTTGTCCAGGTCGTTGCTCGCCGCTGCTTCGTTCGCAGCTTTGCTGCCGTAGCGAAGCAACGTGTTCAGGTTCACGACGGCCTTGGATTTGCCACCGAGCGGAGTCGAGTCGTACACGATGACCTTGCGCACGTCGGCAGCAACCGCCTTGAGTGCCTCCGGAACGCTCGTGTCGAACGCACCTGCGATCTCTTCGAACTGCGACGCGGAGCTGATGCCGGCCGCCACGATATCCACCATGATCGGCTTCTTCGTCGCAGCGTCGTAGTCGTCGAACACCACGCCGGCGTAGTGCGCGTGATGGTCGCCCGAGAGAGACACCACGTTGTAGATCTGATTGTCGCGCAAGTGCGCCATCAACTCTTTGCGTTCGGTGTTGTAACCATCCCACGCATCGGGCGAGAGCAGCAGCTGATCGCTGATCAGCGCGACGGCGCTACCATCCATCTGAACGCGCAGCAGTGGCACTGGGTTGCCCCAGACGCGCCAAGTCGCATTCGACGCTTTCATCGTCGACTTCCACCAAGCCTTTTGCGCAGCACCAAGCATCGTGCCGGGCTCCGAGTCTTTGCGCGTGTTCGGGAACCGACCGGCCATGTCGGGCGGACTACCGTTGTTGGCAGTCTTACCCGCGTCGAGAATGTTCACCGCGTCCTTCGACAACGCGGCGCGCGGGTGAAACGTCAACAAGTCATTCACGCTCGAGTCTTCGGCGAGCGCGTGATCGCTGCGATACGATCGACTGTCGGTGAGCACGAGGTCGACGTGTTTCCCCCAACGCAAATTGCGATAGATCGTGATCGCGTGAATCGCTTTCTGATTGTTCGGTTCACTGACGTCGATCACGTCGGTGTAAGCGACATCTTCGACCTCGACTGCTTTGAAGTCGCGCGCGTCGTTCGCGACATCGCCCGCCCCTAAATCACTGAGGACCGCCGGAACGTATTCGAACCAGTCGAGGTCGAAGATGTCGC
>DASRXR010000935.1:0-2858 GCA_035687405.1 Polyangiales bacterium | reverse complement strand
CGCCCAAGCGTGACAACGACCCCTCGCGTCTTCCGTGTCACCCGCGTCACCCACGTCAGCCACGTCAGCCGCGTCACCCACGTCAGCCGCGTCATCCGTGTCAGCCTCGGGTCAGGGCGGAGTCCTGCGAGCGAAGCGCGGCCGCTGAGCTTGCAGCAGGCTACGCGCGATCATGCGCCCGAGAACCATTCGGCGTGCAACGACGCTGCCGCGCGCAAAGTTCAGCCCGCGGCAATTCCCAACCAGGTGTCGCAACCTCGGCACAGCACGCAGACACAAGCCCGCCCCTATCAGCTCACCCGCGCGCTCACGCCCGACGGCAGTACCCGTCACCCCGAGCCCACAGCCGCACGCGCCGGCGCGCCCCTCTCAGCTCACCCGCGCGCTCACGCCCGACTCGAAGAGTACGCGTCGCGTCACCCCAAGCCCACAGCCGCACGCGCAGGCGCAGGCGCCCCCTCTCAGCCAGGACGCGCACAGGCCGTGCAATAGTAATGCCGAGACTCGCCGGTGAACCGCTACGCCGAGCGCTTACCGGCGCGGCGCGGAATGCCCCACGAGCTCACGCTCCACGCTGCGCGTTCTCGCGCTCGACAGACTCGCCACCGTCGTGGGCTGAGCCCCTCACGGATCTCTCACCAGCACCGCTTCGACGTTCGTGATGTCGAATGCCTCTTCGTGCGGATACCTGAACTTCAGAATGCGCAGCAACTGCAGCGACACAGGATCCCGCTCCGGCAAAAGCGACTCGACACGCAACGGCGAACTCTCAAACTCGCGCACATAGTCTGAGTAGAACAAGCGATTGATGCCGTCACTCGAGTAGACCGAGTCGACTATCGGCTCCTCGAGCGCGGCACTGACACGCCCACGCAACGCAGCACGTAACTCGTCCGGCTGCATCAACAGATGACAAAAGTCCGGCAGCGGATTGAGCTTCGGGTCAGCATGCCATGCACGCTCCTGGCCCGCACGCGCACGCACGTGATGACCTTTGCACGACGACCAGATCGGACCGAAGTTCGAATACACGATTCCACCAGGCCGCAACACACGATGCATCTCACGCAGCGCCTGCGGCAGACCCAAGATGTGCTCGAAGGTCGCAACGCTGAAGATGGCATCGAAGCTCTGGTCCTCGAACGGCAGGGCCGCCGCCTCGCCGTACAACAACCGAAGGCCATCCGCACTCAACTCGGCGCGACCCGAAAACAGCTCGGGATCGTTGTTGAGCCCGCAGCAGCGCTCGGCACCGGCTTTCGTGAACTGTCGAAGTAACCGCATCTCGGGATCGGAACCGATCTCGAGCACGCTCCTACCTTTCAACCGAACACGCTTGCGAAATCGGTCGAACGCGACGCTCTGATAGCCATCCAAGTCGCGTCCACGCGCAAGGACGCGCTTGCGAACGCGATTGAGCTCGCGATACAGGTTTGGGTTCGCCGCTCGTAGCGGCAGCGCTACGCGACGCAACCAAGGAGCAGTGAGGATCGCCATTTCGACGCTATGGTAGCCGGCTCCCGCCAGAGCCGCGATAAGTCGGCGACCCGGCACGTCCTGCCCGACTTGGGCCGCCAGTCGGCGAATCGAACGCGCCGCAACCATCGTGCGCCACCGCCGGCCGAGCGAGCGGCACGTATTGACGAAGCGCGTCTTCTCAGACTCGATGGCACGGTGGTACGGCCGTCCCCCGGATGCGCGACCGCACCGATGACGCAGATCTCGATGTCAGCACGATGGCACTTCTTTTGGCTGGCGCTCGCAACACTCGCGCATCCCTGGGTATTCGCGACGCCCGCCTCCGCCCAAACGCCCATCGTTCTCGACTCGCAGCTTCCGAAAGCGCTTCAACGCTGCGTCTCCGCCGAAAGCCTTCAGGCAAGCTATGCGCGCGCACGCGACCGCCACGCCGAAGCCTCCGAGTCGCAAGACACTCGCGCGCTTCGCGTCGAACTCCGCAGCCAAGACGATACTCGGGCCGAGGTCACTCAGGTCGAGCTTCGGGCTTTCCGAGGCGCACGCTATCTCGGCGCACGCGTGCTTCCGATCCGCGCACAAGACTGCAGCGCACTTCCCGAGACGCTGGCCTTGGTACTCGACTTCCTCTCCCGAAGCGCGCCACCCGAACCGGACACTCCGCCCGACGCTCCGCCGGCGATTCCACTTGTTCGGCAGCCGATAGCTGCGGACCTGACGGAACCGGCGCCGGCGCCACCGCATCCGAGCACAGAAAGTGAGTGGGCCGTCGGGCTCGGCATGGGCGCCTTCTTCGGAGCGCTGCCCCAGACCGCGGCAGCCTTGCAGCTGCTAGCGGCGCTGCGAATACCGCGGATCGAGCTGCGAGTGCACGCCACCGTCTTGTGGCCGCAGGAGCGTTCGATCGCCGAAGGCTCGGTCGACATGAGTGCCTACGAACTCGCCCTCGAGGGCTGCCCAACTTTGCAGCTCGAGCCTTGGGCGCTCCGACTTTGCTTCGGTCCGCGGTTCGGAATCGTCCGTGCATCGAGCCGCGGCTTCGCCGTGCGCAACCGCGGTCCGACTGAGTTCTCGTTGTATCTCGGCGCCGTGCCCGAAGTGGCGTTCGCCGTGACCGCCACCACTTGGCTACAGCTCACGGCAGGCATCGCGCTCGCGTTGCAACGGCCCAAGTTCGTGGTGCAGTTCCAAGCACTCGACCCGTCGCTTCAGCTGGACGGCCCAAGCGCCCTGCGAGCTGAGATCGGCTTGAACGTCGTGCAGATCTTCTAGAAGTGTTGCCCGACGCGGGCTCGACCAACTCCGCGCAGCACGCCCGGCTTCGGTGTCAGCGACTCACATCGCCGCGAGAGGCTCGGACGACGCAGTTTCTTCCGGTGCTG
>DASRXR010000934.1:0-2855 GCA_035687405.1 Polyangiales bacterium | reverse complement strand
ATGGCGCGCTTGATGTTCGCTCGGTCGCTCTCGTGGCACGAGCGTTCATCCTCGCCGCGCTGTCTTGGTTATCGGTCCATCACGATCGTAGTTGTGTCCTTTTTTATTGTTAGTTTTTCCAAATAGTTCTTGACAGTTTTTGGCGCGTCTTCGGTGCGACGTTGCGGCGCACCGAGGCGAACACGCTTCCTCCAACGAGGTTCGCTCGTGCGCTCGCAGAATCGAATTTTTGATTCGCATCGCGTGTTGCATCGCGAACACGGCACCTGATGCACGCTGCGAGGCGCTAAAACCGACGTGCTATACGAACTTTAGTTCAACTGGGGGTGTGTGATGCAGGAACATGAATCGGAGAACGCAAAGCGACTGAGCGACGAGGCGCTCATCGCTCGACTGACTCGTTGCGTGGAGGAAGACCGAGACGTGACCGCGCGATTGCTCGTTCATCTGGGAGAAGTCGACGATCGCGGGCTGTTCCGAGATCTCGGATTCAGCTCGATGTTCGACTACGCAGTTCAAGCACTCCACATGTCGGAAGCTGAGGCGTGGCTCCGGATTCGCGCCGCACGATTTGGACGTGAGTTCCCGACCGCACTCGCAATGGTCGCTCGAGGCGAGTTGAACATGACCGCACTGAAGTTGCTCGCACCAGTGCTCAAGCCGTCCAACATCGAGCTCCTCGACGAGGCGCGCTTCAAGTCGAAGCTTGAGATTCAGATGTTGATCGCAACGCACTTTCCGCAGCCCGATGCGCCGAGCACGATCCGAAAACTACCCACGCCAAAATCGGCATCAGCATCATCAGTATCGGCGCCGGCGCCGGCATCAGCATCAGCATCAGTGCAGGCTCGCGCTCAGCTGGGATCCAGCGCAGCACATCCTTGGCGGGCTGCGAACGGCTCGGACTCCGAACCCGGCATGCTCCTAGGCGCGCAGGCCGCGACTCAACAATCGCATTCGATGCCCACGACTACGGGACCGGCGCATGACGGTGCATCGCCGGCCGCCGCCGTGCCGTCGGTTGCGGTACCGGTCGAGGGCGATGGTGGGCCGACTGACTCTGTGCGATGCCCGCATGCCGGAACCTCCGGCGGCGCATCACTGGGCAGCCCGTCACTGGGCAGCCCGTCACTGGGCGGCCCGTCACTGCGACGCACTCCCGACGCGAGCACGATCGTTCCGCTTCGCGAAGGACGCTACAAGGTGGAGTTCACCGCGAGTCAGAGTTTGGTCGACATGTTCAACGAGGCTCGAGACTTGTTCCAGAACCAGCTGCCCACCGGTGACTTAGCCAGCATCGTCCAACGTGCACTCGTGCTTTTGATCGCGGAGCGAAAGAAGCAGCTCTTCGCGCAAACCAACAAGCCTCGGGTGTCGCGGCTTGCCGAATCTAACGCCACCGCGGACAAAGCTGGCGCCACCACGCACGCGGTTTGCGCTGAAGCCCAGCCGTCGAAACCGAATAGCCGGCACATCGCGCATTCATTTTCTGAGGCGAGCGCGGACGAAGCTCGCTCCACCACACGCGTGGTTTGCCCTGAATCTGAGCCGACAAAATCGAATACCCGGCGTCAACCTTCAAAAGCGAATACGCGGCACATCGCGCACGCATTGCGTCGCCAAGTGTATGCGCGAGATGTGCACGAGAGAAGCGGGTCGCACGACCGCGCTCACCACGGCGCGGAGCGGCGCGAGAAAACCATGGCCTTTTCATCGGGCACACCGGTGAACAGTCGTACAATTTCACTGAGTCCAGGCCATCCCCGCAAATCGAGTTCTAGCGATCTGAACGATTGATCGATTGCGCTCGCGGGGAGTCGCAGCACTACGCACCCATCCATCCTTGACGAACATGCCACCTCATAGTCTTTGGCCGGCTCTTTCTCCCAGCCGCTATCGGCCGCCAACAGCTTCACGCACTACGGCGCGGAGCCGCGCGGGAAGACCAAGGCGCCCTTCTTCGTGGAACACCAGTAAGCAAGCCCACGATTGGACTGGGTCCAGGCCCAGGATGGTCCGAGCAGGGTCCAGGCGCTGGCGGGGTGAGTCGACAGTAGGTTCGTTCGATCGCGGTCTGAAGCCGAACTAGTTCGGTTAGTATGGAGAGTTGCCGGATTATGCGAACCGATCGATCACGACTCGACCTGCCCGTGTGGTGGCTTGCGCCGCTGCTAGCTGCAGTAATAGCCGGTTGTTTGTCGGAGACGACGCCGGACCCACACGAATATCCCGACACAGATCCACCTTCCGAAACCGAACCGCACACGTTTTACGTGCGACCCAACGGCGACGACACACAGTCCGGCCTCCACAAACACGAGAGCTGGCGCACGCTCACCCGCGTGAACCGAGAGGATCTCGAGCCCGGGGATACCGTCCTGTTCGAGGGCGGCGAGTCGTTCGAGGGCACACTACAACTCGTCGCCGCCGATAGCGGCAAGGCCTCGGAGCCCGTGCGCATGAGCTCGTTCGGCAACGGCCGGGCAGTGATTCACGGCGGGGGCGGCGACGGCATTCTAATCACGGACGCGAATCATCTGGTCATCGAGCAGCTGATCGTCAGCGGCGATTGGAACGCAGAGGCGCAGAGCGGGAACGACGGCGAAGGCGTGAGCGCAATCGGTAGCGTGAGCGGCACACGGCGCCAAGGCTTGCAGCTGCGCAACCTCGAAGTCCACGGCTTCAAAAACGCCGGTATCGGAATCCATGCCCGCCCCGAAGACGACACGAAGGACAGCGGCTACGCAAACGTGGAGATCCGCGACTGCGAAGTGCACGACAACGGCGACTTCGGCGTGCTGAGCGACGGGCCGTACATCTACGACGGGCCGGGCTACTCGCACGCAGACCTGCAG
>DASRXR010000933.1:0-24889 GCA_035687405.1 Polyangiales bacterium | reverse complement strand
CGCTACGCCGGCGCGAAGAACGCAAAGCCAGAAGTCACGCGCACGCGGGAACAAGCGCTCGAACTCGCGAAGAAAATACTCACCGAGATTCACAGTCCGCAGGACTTTGCTCGCGCGATCGAGAGGTCTTCGGAGGACAGTTCAAGCGATCGCGGCGGCGACATCGGCAGCGTCGGTCGCGGTCGTTTGGCTATCGCGTTCGAGACCACTTTGTTCGGCCTGAAAGTCGGCGAGCGAAGTGGCGTGATTGAGACCGAATTTGGTTATCACATCATCGAGCGTTTGCCCGATCTGCCCTGACCCCGAAAGGTGGAGGTTCCAGTCGCATCCGAGGTAGGCTTTGCCCTCATTTGCCAACGAGGGGCTTTGCCTATGACGACGAACGAAACTCAACGGCAGCACCGTCACTGGTCGTTGCTCGCCGCCGTGCTCGCGTGCGGCTGCTTATTCTCGACGGCAGCTCACGCGCACGACCGTGACACTGGTTTCGAAGGAGGCCTGCGCGTCGGCTACGGGATTCCCTTGGGCGACGCTGACGGCGGCCCTGACAGCTCGCTGTCGGGCGGGATTTCAGGCCAAATCCCAATCCAGATCGATCTCGGCTACCGCGTCATTCCGAACCTCACGATCGGCCTCTACGGGCAGTACGGGTTCGGATTTGTGGGCGATGACGCCTCGGATGGGTGTGACGCATCGAGTCAGATCAGCTGCTCCGCGCACGACATCCGGTTGGGCATCCAAGCGCACTATCACTTCCAACCAGGTCAAAAGCTCGACCCCTGGATCGGCTTGGGCCTCGGTTACGAGTGGATGGGCTTCAGCGTCGAAGGCGGTGGTCTCGAAGTCTCCAGTACGTTGCACGGTTTCGAGTTCTTCAACTTCCAAGCCGGCTTGGACATCGCAGTCGCGGAGCACTTCTACATCGGCCCGGTTCTGACCTTGTCGTTCGCGCAGTTCTCGAGCCTGTCGATCGATTGTTCGTCCTCGTCAGGCCTGTGCGACCAGATGCCCAGTGCGAGTGGCGACATCGACGAGAAGGCGCTGCACGAGTGGTTGATGATCGGCGTGCGCGGCGTGTACGCGCCGTAGCAGCTCGCAAGCCGATAGCGAACGTTCGAAATCGCGCTCGATGCAGAGTCTCGCATCGAGCGCGAACAATTTAACGACCGTGCTGTCCTAGTCTCGAACACCGCTCGGACGCTCGGCCGCTGCGCTGCGAGATGTCGTGGGCTTTAAACCCACGCGCGCAGCTCGCACGCATCGTGCAAGCAGCCGGCAACAGCGCGTCCAGCGTGCAGGGAGGGTAACGATGCCGCAACTATCGTGTTCTCACATCGACCAGATCAAAGTCTTTCGCCCGGAGAACCACGTGTGTGAAGACTGCGTCGAGATCGGCGAACAATGGTTGCATCTGCGAATGTGTCTGACGTGTGGTCACATCGGTTGTTGCGACTCCTCTCCGAACAAGCACGCCAGTGAGCACTTTCGAGCTACGGCGCATCCGTTGATCCGGTCTGCGCAGCCGGGCGAAACGTGGACCTGGTGTTACGTGGACAAGCTGGAGCCGGGCGAGCTTCCAGCCTGACGCCGCCAGCGAGTGGGTGTACCGCGCCGTATGCCTACGTCGCAGCCGACCGGCCTGCGGGTTTACGCTGGTGCTCGGAGGACGGATGGGTTCCAAGAAGATCCTGATCGCGGACGACTCTCGCACTTTCCGACACGTGGAAGAGGAGCTGCTGAAGCGCAAAGGGCACACGCTCTTTCAAGCCGAGAACGGAGCTCAAGCCGTGCAAGTCGCAGTGCGCGAGACTCCGGATTTGATCTTGCTCGACCTGCAGATGCCGGTGATGGACGGAGCCAAGGCGCTCACCCTGCTCAAAAGCAATGAGAAGACCAGCGGCATCCCCGTGATCATGGTCACGACGCTCGGCGCGGCCGAACAGCGCGGTCAGCTGCTCGCTGCCGGCGCGGAACGCGTGCTCGTCAAACCCATCCAGGGGCCGGACTTGCTCGGCGCGATCCGCGAGATCCTCGGCGACTGAGCGCGCTCTCAGCTTGCAGGTGGCGCGACCACCTGCGGCTGCTGTTGCTCTTGTGGCTCTTGCGGCTCGGCCGCGCGAGTGTCGGCCTCGAAGCGTTCGAGCTTGCGATACAGCGTTCGGCGGTCCACTTCGAGCAGCTGCGCGGCGCGCGCCTTGTTGCCGTTGACCTGTTTGAGAACGCGCAGCATGTAGCGCCGCTCGACCTCGGCCATCGACAGGATCTCGTCGACCTCGTTGGCCGCGATCACGAAGCCGTCCGCGCGATAGCCGCGAACCTTCTCCGGCAGGTCCTCGATCGTCAGGTGATCGAACCGCGCCAACGCGACTGCGCGCTCGATGCAGTTCTCGAGCTCACGGACGTTGCCCGGCCAATCGTAGCTGAGCAAGCGACCCGCGATCGTCGACGACAGCTGGAGCTGACCTTTCGCGCTGCGCTCGCCCGCGCCTTTCAAGAAATGTGAGGCGAGCTCGAGCACGTCACTGCTGCGATCGCGCAGCGCGGGCACGTCGATCCGAACGACGTTGATGCGGTAGTACAAGTCTTCGCGAAAGCGTTTCGCTTGAACCTCGGCTTCGAGATCGCGGTGAGTCGCGGTGACGATGCGCGCATCGAACTCCACCTCGCTGTTGCCACCGACCGGCCGCACTTTGCGCTCTTGCAGCGCGCGCAAGAGCTTGACTTGCATCTCGAGCGGCATCTCGCCGATCTCGTCCAAGAACAACGTTCCGCCCGACGACTCGACGAACAACCCCTGGCGCGCGTTCTTCGCATCCGTGAATGCACCGCGCGCATGTCCGAACAGCTCGCTCTCGAGCAGCGACGCCGGCACCGCCGCGCAGTTGAGCGCGACGAACGGCCCATCGTGGCGCGGGCTCGCATCGTGCACCGCGCGCGCGACCAACTCTTTACCGGTCCCGGTTTCGCCTTGAATTAGTACGGAGGCATCACTTGCAGCGACGCGACTGATCAGCTCGCTCAACCGCTTCATCGCGGGGCTACTGCCGACCAACTGACGCGACTTCGTCTTGTCTCCGAGCACGGTCTTCAAGCGTCGAATCTCGGCGCGCAACTTCGCGTGTTGCACCGCGCGCGCGACGCTGATCCCGAGCAACTTCACGTCGACTGGCTTCGTCAGAAAGTCGTAGGCGCCGGCGCGTAGCGCACCGATCGCCGCGTCCATCGTGCCCTGTCCCGTCAGGACAATGACCGGCACGTCGGGGCGCGAATCGAGGACGCGCTGAATCAGCGTGAGGCCCCCCATCTCGCCCATGCCGAGGTCCGTGATGATCGCGTCGAATGACTCGGTCGAGACGTGTTCGAGCGCGGTGATCGGCGACGTCGTGATCACGGGCGCATAACCAAGCCGCGAGAGTGCGGCTTCCAGCAGGTCGCACTGGTCTTGGTCGTCGTCGATACACAGGATTCGATCGCGGGTTGTCATGCTGGTTCACCAATGGGGCATTGTTCGACAGTGGCACCCGGTGCCCAGCAAGAGTCGAGCCGGCCCGGAATCTTCACTAACTAGTTGAAATTACACGAGGGCTAGCTTACCAAAACGCCCCAATAGAGCCTTTCTGCCACGGACGTCCTTCTCGCCCCGGCTGTTTGAGCAGTGTCGCCCCATCAAGCCAGGAAGCCTTTTTGCAGTACAACCGGACACCCGGACCTGCCGTAACCCGTATCCGCTTTGGCACTGGCTCTTCGGATGGATAGCTCTACCATCACCGGCAAATGGCGCTCCGCAACTCAAGAGATCGAAGAACGCTCGTCTGGACGGCGGCGATGCCCCTGGTTACCGCGGCGCAATACACCTGGCCGTCGCTGCTCGGCTACATCACGCCGCTCGCCTGTTACTTCGCGCTGTGCGCTGGCGTGATCGCGCACAACCACAATCACTGCCCGACGTTCACGGATCGCCGCTCGAACCGCGCGTTCGGCCTCTGGCTGTCGCTGTTCTACGGCTACCCGACGTTCGCGTGGATTCCGACCCACAACCAGAACCACCATCGTTTCTTGAACGGGGAGGGCGATGCGACCGTGACCTGGCGCTACGGCAATCGCCACAATCTGCCGACTGCGGTCTCGTACTTCTTCGTCTCCAGTTACTGGCAGAGCGGGCCGATCAAAGATTACATCCGTAAGGCGCGAGAGTCCTCGCCGGCCACCCATCGCCGCATCCTCACCGAGTATTTCTTTTGGGGCGGCGCGGCCGTCGTGTTGCTCGCGCTCGCGATCTCACTTCATGGGCCCGCCCTCGGCTTCAAGGTGTGGCTGATCGGCAGCGTCGTGCCTGCGTTCTTCGCGCTCTGGACGATCATGCTGTTCAACTACGAGCAGCACGTGCACGCGGCCCCGTACTCCGAGCACAGTCATTCGCGGAGCTGGGAAGGTCGCACGGTCAACTACCTGTTGTTCAACAACGGCTATCACGCGGCTCATCACGAGCATCCGGGCGCGCACTGGAGCGAGCTTCCGAAGCTGCACGCCGCGCTCGCGCCTTTGATCGATCCGGCTTTGATCGAGGGAAGTCTCTCTTGGTACTTCGTGAAGAACTACGTGCTCGCGACGTTTTCGCCGCGGTTCGGAACCAAGCAGCTGGGCGCTGAGCCGAGCACGCTGGTGCGTCCGACCTCGAACCCCGCTCGCGTCGCCGCCGCCGAGTGAAGATCCTGTCAGAAACCCGTCGTGAATGAGACAGGATTTGCTGGCCGCAGCTGTTAGCTGCCGCGGCCGATCCATGACTTGATTCTGTCCTGCCGCGTTCGAACGCGGCGAAAGGATCTCACCGAAGCTCCGGAAGATATTCGGCACACGCACGCGCTCATGCGGATGACGAGATCCCGCGGTCGTTCGCGCACGACCGCGCCGCGATCGCCGAATCAGGAGTCTGAAGTATGCAATCGATACTGTGTTCCGGACGCTTCGTTCGACCCTTCCTGGATCTGCTGGCGCGTTACCCCGAGCTCGAGAGCGACGTCGAACATTTGACTGGGCAGCCGTTCGAACAGAGCCTCGATCTCGAGCGCGCGCGCGAGCTGATCGAGCGCTGGGTCCAAGTCACGGGCGATGTCGATCTCGGGTTGCGCGCGGGCAAGGCGACCTGCATCGGCAGCGGCGGGCCTCTCGACTACGCATTGCATTCGGCAAATACGCTTCGCGAGAGCATCCTGCTCGCACAGCGCTACACGCAGCTGTATCGCTACACGCTCGAGTTCACGACCGCAGCAGACGGTCATCGGGCGTTGTTGCGCCTCGAGAGCAGGATTGCGTGGCCGCGCTCGCTCGCCGACTTTGCGCTGAGCACCGCATATCGGAATCACTTGAAACCGCAGCTGAGCGGCGTGGCGGAAGTGGCGTGTTGGTTCAAGTACACGCAGCCGGATTCCACCGAAGCGCATCAAACGATCTTCGACGGCGCGAAGCTGAACTTTGGAGCACCGTTCGATGGCTTCTCGTTCGACGTCAGCGCGTTGGACCGCCCGCTCGCAAGTGCCGATCCGATCCTACACACGGCACATTGCGGCCACCTCGATTCGGTGTTCAACGCGATGGCTGGGCCTCAAGCGCTCGCGCTGCGCGTCCGCCGGCTGATCGCGGCCCAGCTTCAGCACGGCCGCCCGAAGTCGACGAGCATCGCGCGCAAGTTACGCATGAGCCGGCGGACACTCGTGCGACAGCTCGAAGCGGAAGGTACGAGCTTTACACTGCAGCTCGATGATCTGCGTCGCGAGCTCGGGCTGCGCCTCGTCACGAGGCGCAGCTTGTCTCTCAGCGAGATCACCTCGCTGCTCGGCTTCTCGCACGTGCAGGGCTTTCATCGCGCGTTCAAGCGCTGGACAGGTCAAACTCCCGTTCGCTATCGAGAGATGGCGACCGACTCGGCGAGCACGGCGAGCGACACGTCGGTCGACTTGTCGCTGCCCGAGCGCGAGTAACCGTCAGCGGTGCAGCGCAGCTGCTGCTTGCAACCGCACGGTCTCGATCAAGTCGTCGAGCTCCAGATTGTAGTCGACGATGTGCAATCCGAGCGAAGCTTCGACCGTCGGGAAGCGATACGGCGGCGGTGGCCGCAGGTCGCCCGCCAACATGTGGAGCGAGATCTCGAGATAACTGAAGCCAGCAGCGTTTTTGCACTCGCCGCGCAGAACGTCGCGATACAGCACGAATGGCGTCTGAATTCCCGCGGGCAGCAGGTCGACCCCCTGCGGGTCGAACGTCTTGTTCACGCGGTTCATCCGGATGTAACTGCCTTTGTAGTTCTGTCCCGGTCTCGCTGCGAGCGTCGCAGGCTCGGTGCACGCCGCCATCTGACCTTCTCCTGGAGCCTTACCAAATGTCGAAGTCGCACTCGGCGGAACTTCTTGCGAGAAGCTCACGTAGCTCACGACGCAGCCGATCTGACTCGGAGCGGTGCAGATCGGAATGTTCTTGTACGTGCCGCCCACGGCTGCGCCGGTCGGCACCGCGATCCCGCCACCGATGAGCAATGCCGAGATCAAGCCGGCACGGACCGCCGGGACCGGGTCGACGTCCTGCGCCATCATCGCAGTCAGCATGCCGGTTCCCTGCGAGTGACCCATCAACACGAACTTGCGACCGTTGTTGAGGTGCTCGAGATAATATTTGAAGGCGTTCCGAACGTCGTCGAGGCCGAGCGAGAAGCTACCGCCTTCCGTCGGTGCGCCGCCCGCACCCGGCACGACCCCGTTTTGCCGATACAGCGGCGCGTACACGCGACACAGCTGATTGAAGCGCGCCGCGTGCGACAACAGCGGATCGAGCGTGATCGCGATGTTCGAAAAATCAGTCATCGGTCCGGCGCTCGTGAGCTTCACCGTCGGATACACGTAAAAGCAGTCGAACTCGGGGGTTGCAGCTTTTTCGTGCGGAACGACCTTCATCGTTCCGTCGGGTGAGAGCTCGGTCGCATCGAGGTTTGCGTCGCACTCGTCCGGATCGTTCCCCGGCCGGCACAACCACATCCGCGGGTCGCCGTAGTCGAGCGGCTTATCCACCCCCACGTCGACGAGTGTGCTGCGATCGATCTTCGTGACCGTAACCGGCGCGGCGGAGCCCGCCATCCCGACGCCGCTCGCAGCGGCACCCGTACCCGCGGCAAGTCCAGTCGGCGCAGGTCCGAGGACTTGGGTTTCGCGGCAGCCTGGGAACGCGCTGCCGACGACGAGCCACGCCAACACGAAATCCAGTCGCATACGACGCAAGGTCACGAAGGTTCCCATCGATGTTTGCCCTCCAGAGTGGAGGAAACCTTAGGTCGCCTGTGTACGCCGATCCTGTCCCATTCCTGACGAGACGATGACCGTTGGGTCTGATGAATTCGCAGGAATCACCTGACACAACTTCCACCAAGGTCTGGCCACGAATGGGTGCGACGCGTGCCTAAACCACGGTCGCAGGCGACTCGGCCATCGGAAACGTGCAGTGAAAGGTCTCGCCACCTTCTGGATTGCCCGTCGCCCACAGCTGCCCGCCGTGCGCGCGCACGATCGACCGGCTGATCGCCAGCCCCATCCCCATGCCTTGCGTCTTTGTCGTGTAAAACGAATCGAAGATGCGGTCTCGATGCGTCGAGTCCAAACCCGGACCCGAGTCGCGCACGAGGACATGGACTTGGCGGGCGTCGAACCGCTGTGCCGTGATCTCGAGCTCGCGCGGCCGGCCTGTGAATGCACGCATGGCTTCGATCGCGTTGATCACGAGGTTCAAGACCACTTGCTGCACTTGAACGCGATCGCCCCACACGAGCGGCAGGTCGCTTGCGAGTGAGAGCCGCACCGCGACACCGTGCGTTCGCGCTTGGCTTTGGACGAGGCTAACGACCTCGAGTAGGACGTCGTCCAGCGGCAAATTGGTTTTGACCGGGTCTGCACGCACGAGAAGCGCCCGAATGCGGGCCACCACGTCGGTCGCTCGCATCGCATCCCGCGCGATGGATTCGGCCGAGCTCGTCGCTTCGCGAATATTTGCCGGATTTGCCGACAACCAGCGCACGCACGCCTGAGCATTGGCCACGACGGCCGTCAGAGGCTGACTGATCTCGTGGGCGATCGACGCGGTCAACTCACCCATCGTCATCGCGCGATTGAGGTGCGCCAACTCGCTCTGAGCCCGACGCAATGCTTCTTCCGCCTGCTTGCGCGCGGTGACATCGGTGTTCGTGCCCACGAATTCGATCAGCTTCCCGTTCGAGTCGAATAGCGGGCGGGCTTGACCGTGGACGAAGCGTATCGTCTGGTCCGGCCAGATGATCCGGTACTGGTGGTTGAAGTTGGTGCGATCTGCGACAGCGCGCTCGAACTGCTCCTGGACTTCCTCGCGATCCTCCGGATGCATCAGGGCGTAGTAGTCGAGGTAGCTCGGGCGATCCCGGTCGGGGTTCAAGCCGAATAGCCGGAGGTTTTCGCGCGACGAAAAGATGTCGAAGATCGTGACATCGAAGCTCCAGCTGCCGGTGTGACTGATTTTCTCACCTTCGGCTAGATAGAACTCGCTGCGTTGGAACGCTTGCTCGGTTCGGTTCCGCTCGATCATCGCGGCCGCTTGTCGCGCGTAGAGGTCCGTCAAACGAAGGTCGCGGTCCGAGGGCCGGTGGGGCTTGCGGAAATAGGTCGTGATCGCGCCGACGGGTTTCCCCTCGCGACTGAATAGTGGCGTGGATTGAACCGCACGAAAACCGGCATCGTGAGCTGCCGCTCGAAGCGCACCGAGCCTTGGGTCCAAGTCCACGTCATCGATCACGATGCGCCGGCGCTCGAGAATCGCCCGACCGCAAGGGGCTCTGCCGTCAACCGGACCGGTGACGATCTTTCGGAACTCCGCGCTCAAGCCGCGATGCGCGACGATCGCCAACGATTCGTCGCGCTCGGTGTAGAGCTGAGCCAACCCCATGTCGGCGCCTTGCAGCGACATGGTCGCATCCAGGGCCGCTTCGAACACCGTCTCGACCTCGTCGCTCGTCAGCAGCAGTGATCCGAACTCGTGCAATCGGGTCATGGCGGCGAGCTCGGTAGCGAGCTCATTTTTCAGCGCAACGAGCTCGCGTCCTGAGCGTTCGCGTTGCGAGATGTCTACCGCGATCGTCGCGAGTGCGACCGGACGCTCACCTCCCGGCACTCGGATCAAGAACAGGTGCTGCAGCATCGGCACGATTTCGCCGGTGTGAAAGTTGCGAAACTGCGTCTCGCCGTCCCAGGTCGATTCGCGCATGACGACCTCGACCACTTCCGCGAGCTTCTCGCGCTCTTCACCGACGACGAAGTCGTAGAGCGTCTTCGAACGAGCGTCGTCATCGCTCGTCAAACCCACCAGCTTCTGGCCTGCCGGGTTGACGAACAACACGCGCCCGCCGAGCGATGCAAATCCAATGAAGTCCTTGCTGTTCTCTACGAGTGAGGCAAGCATCCAATGCTCTTCGTCGGACCGCTCACGCTTGCCGATCGCCCTGCGCAGCGCGTCGATCTCCGACGTCATTCCTGCCGTTCGCTCCGCGACGCGCTTATCGACCTCATGTGCGGCATTTCGCTGCTCTGTCATGCGCAAGGCAGCGTGTAAACCTGCCGTGGCTTGGCCAGTCGCCAACTGCAACAGCAACATTTCGGTTGGGGTGGGGAAATCAGTGCGCGTCGATGCGGCGACGACCACACCCATCTCATCCGCGATCCCGAGCGGCAGCGTCGCCGCCCGGACGTTCCCGTCGCCGACTGGATTTGGGAAAGAGCGCAGCGCGGGAGACGTACCGGGGCCAGTCCAAGCCGCAAGCGATCGGCGCAGTGCATCGACATCCGCACTGGCACCGGCGGATGGCCCGATGCGTGCGATATCGATTTCGCGTTCATTCGCGACCGGCCGAAGCCGTGCGTAAGCGAACTCCAAGCTCAGAATGCCGAGCAAAGCTTCGAGCAACTTCTCCAATACGTAAGAAGGTTCTCGGCCGGTCCAAAGTGCGGGCAGACTAGCGACGAGCGCGAGATGGTCGACGCACGCTTGCAGTTGGTGGAACCCCTCGAGAGATTCCTCGGGAATGGACATGTCGCTTGGACACTCCTTGGAGCCATCTCCGAGTTGCACAGAAGCGTGCAGGCACCTCGCCGAAACTGCGGGGGCCGAGTGCATGCGCTCGCAGAACGCGAAACATGCACTCGCGGGCAACCATACTCTTACAAGCGGGCGCCGCAAAGACTGAGAATGTCATCCGAAGGTCTAATCGCACAAATGCGTTCCCCACGGAGCACTACGGTGCAACGGCGACACTCGGAGGCGAGCTTGCGTGTGGCTCATGCGTTTTCGCCCACGATCGCAATCGAACCGAAAGTGCGACGATAAGTACGCCCGACACTAGTGCGTATGCTCCGATCCAGATCACCAGACCGAGCGCGCCCGGTCCGGGAAACAACGCAAGTACGATACCGAGAGCGACCGATAGCGCTCCGCTCAGGATCAGCAGCCACTCACCACGGATGGTTTTGCGCAACCGAATGGCCGTCGCAATCTGGAACGCGCCCGTGACGAGCGCCCAGGCAGCGATCAGGAACACCAATACCATCGCCGTTATTCCAGGCCAAAACAGTGTAACGACACCTGCCGCAATGCCGGCGACACCTTGCAAGACCAGCATCCACCACGGTGCTTGCTGGCCGCGGCGGCGTAGTGCGCTGATCAGAGCAAGCACACCGTCGGCGAACGAAAAGACTCCAAAGGCCAGTACGAGTGCGGCAAGGGAAATACCGGGCGCGAGTAGTGTGACGATGCCAAATCCAACTGTAACTAAACCTCGAAAGAGCACAGCACCCCAGTTCGACGCCAAAGTCTCCATGTCTACGACTGCGATTCGCATGAACGTTCTCCTCGTGATGGGTTGGCACGACGTTGGAAGTGCGCCCGCACCACCGGCCCGTGAGGCCGCAGCCGGTGGTGCAGACGCGGATTGCGAACTCGGCTGCTGTCGCTGCTTGCGCTACAGCCAACTCGCTTTAGTCGCTGAATGAGATCTGAAACCGATTGTCGACTGACGTGATGCCTGGCATCCAGCGTGACGCTCCGTATCAACGCATCCTCGAGGTCGTCCTCGAGGTTCGTCGGCTCCAGTTTCGGTCGGGCGGTGATCAGGTTCGACACGATGTCGTTTGCGACGGCTTCGATACCTTTGGCTCGACGGCCCGAGCTCGCGCCGGTCGAGGTCGAAGGTTCGGTGGTTGCAGTCGTCATGTCGGTTCTCCTGTTAGGCCGTCACTTCGGTCACTTCGCAGGTGCATCGATGAGCACAGCTCAATGCGTCTGAGCCTCCGGCTTGGACGAGCTCGCTGACTGCGACCCCTCGGTCTTCGCAGACGTGTCTCCGGTGCCCTGCTGGATCTCGAGCTTGCGTGTTCCCGGGCGGTCGGTGATCGGCATGCCGATTTCGAGCACGCCGTTGTTGAACGTGGCCGTGGCTTGCGAGGCATCGACGCCATCGGGTAGGGGGATTGCGCGCTGAAAGCGCCCATAGGTGCGCTCTCTCCGATAGAACGACGAGGTGTTCTCCTCGCGCTCGTCGACGCGTTCACCCGAGAGCACGACCCGATCATCGTCGACCTCGACGTCGATCTGCTCGCGGTCCGTTCCAGGCACGTCAGCGCGGATGACGAACTTGCCGTCGCGCTCGAATACCTCGATCGGCGGGACCCACGGCGTGCCCGTGCTCGGCGCCGCGTTGAGCGACGACGACGTGTTCGGGTCCGTGCCCGGAAGGGCGAAGCCTCCGACCAAGCGATCGAGGTCATCCATGAACACCCGCATCAAGCCGAATGGGCTGGTCCAGCCGAAGACGTTTGGTGCCGGTGCGGGAGCGAGGGTTTCTTGCTTTGAGCTTTGTTGTTTGTTCTTCCCGGTAGCTTTCGACTCTTCAGATTGAATCGCTGCTCGGTCTGCCATGATGCTCTCCTGAGGTGGTGTGCGAGTCTGAACGAACGCCACTCGAATGGTTTGCAACGAGGGCGCTTCCTCCAGCTCGGCTAGGGAGCAAAGCGCGCGCCATGCGCTCGAGCGCGCGCGGCACCGCAGCTTCTCGATGCGGCAGCGCCTGTGCCCGTCCGAAACGTCCACGGATCGGACAGACCGATTGCTGGTGCTTCACCGCTGTCGCTATTCGCGACGATGGATCGGAGACCCTGCAAGGTCTGGGGTAACTTCGTCACAGGTTCGTAAACCTGGCGCATGGCTTGCAGCAGCAGTCTGAATCACCCGCTCGGAGAAGAAGCGATGAGTGCTGCAACAAGGCCAATCGAGTCCGGTCCAGTCGAATCCGTCGAAGTTGGAGCGGGGTTCGCTTCGGACTCACGCTCCGGGCAGGAAGATCAACGTCTGATCATACTCGCACACGAGTTGCGAGGCCGGTTGCACGCGCTCGTGCTGAACACTGAAGTCATTCTCAACAAGGCGCACTTGAGCTCGGTCGAGCTTTCGCACACCTGGTTGCAAGATCGCCTGGAGTGCCAAGCGCGTGCGTTGCGCGCGCTCCAACAGATCGTCGAGCGACTGCTCGAAGTGCGGTTGGCACAACAGCCGCCGGTTGCGAGCCAACACGTCGTGGACTTGCGAGCGCTCGTCATCGAAGCGGTGCAGAGCGATGCGGAAGCACTACGCTCTGCGCGCTGTGACTGCTCCCTTTTGGCGCCAATCGCCGTCTCGGGCCATTGGGACGCGGTGCAACTGCGAATGGCGATCAGCAACCTTCTGAGCAATGCGATCAAGTACGGAGCGGGAAAACCAGTCGAAATCAGCGTCGGAGCGCGAGAGAGACACGCGTTCGTGCGCGTGTCGGATCAGGGCATCGGGGTCCGACCTGAAGACAGCGAACGCATCTTCGAACGCTTCGAGCGCATTCCGATGCAGGGTGTCAGTGGTCTCGGGCTGGGTTTGTGGCTCGTCCGCAACATCGCGCGCGGACACGGGGGAGATGTGACGGTCTGGAGCATTCCTGGAAAGGGCGCAGCGTTCACGCTGCGGTTACCGTTTACGCGCGCGAGCTCCACGGTGGCGTGACAATGAGCTCGTCAACGCGGGAGCACGCGGATCAAGTGCGACGCAACGTCGGTAGATCCAAACGACTAGCCATCCGGACCAGGTCTGCGAGTGAGCCCGCTTGCATCTTTTGCATCACGCGTGCGCGGTGAATCTTGACCGTGACCTCGGTGATTCCGAGCACGCCCGCGACTTGTTTGTTTAGTCGACCTTCGACTACGAGTGCGAACACCTCGCGCTCTCGCTGTGTCAGATGGGCGACGCGGCGACGCAACTCTTCATCTTGCGCACGTGCTTCGCGCGCTGTTTGCGCGCGTTCGAGCGCAGACCAGATCGCCTTCAGCAGATCCTGGTCGCGAAACGGTTTCGTCAGGAACTCGAGTGCGCCAGCTTTCATCGCGCGCACGGTCATCGGAATATCAGCGTGACCGGTGAGAAAAACGATCGGGAGCCAACTGCCTAGCTCCGCCAGCTCCCGCTGCAAGTCGAGACCACTCGTTCCCGGCAGACGAACATCGAGGATGAGGCATGCCGGACGGTCTTTCACTACGACCTTCATGAACTCGTTCGCCGATGCAAAGCACTCGACCGATAGTCCGACCGAGCGAAGCAAGTTTGCGATCGCTGCGCGAACCGATGCGTCGTCGTCGACTACGAACACGATTGAACTCGTGTCGGTCATGGTTGTCCTCGAGGCGTCCACTCGCCGTAGCATGCACCAAACTGTCGATTCATTTCGAGGCTTGTGTGATCAACTGCGTGAGCAATCCAAGCTCACGCATCCAGTTCGGCCTTCGATGCGACCGACTCCGTGCGCTCGTAGGCCGAGTTTCATACTTTCGTATTACTGAACGAAGTTTGTGCGCTGGAACACGCACGTCAGCGAATCTGCGGACGCATCGCTCCGAACCTCGCTGCACGATGAGTTGCCCCTACCTTCGTGCAAACAAATGCCAGTCGAGTGTTCGATCCCACTTATACGCAACCGAAGTGCACGAAACGAATCAAATCGATGTTCATCCCGCAGCGCTCGCGGCTCGCGGATCGAGTGGTCCGTTCAGCGTGGGTCAGGCGCGTTTTTGCTGGCCTGCCGGCGCGCGCACGTGCAGGGTTCGCCGATGCTTCGACGTGAGGTCTTGGACACGACGACCACTCCAGATGGGCAGGCGCTGCATTTGGTGCGCGAAGCTGGGCATTACGTGATTCGCGTCGGTGGCGTGCCGTTGATGACGAGCGCGACGTTTGGCTCGGAGCAAGCGATGGCCCAGGTCGCAGCGGAAGTGCTGGGCCGGCATACTCGACCGAAGGTACTGGTCGGTGGGCTCGGCATGGGTTTCACGTTGCGCGCTGCGTTGGATGTGTTCGGGCCCGGGGCGCAGGTCACGGTCGCGGAGCTGCTGCCGTGTATCGTCGCGTATTCACGGGGTGTGCTCGGGCATTTGGCGCGACATCCGTTGAAGGATCGCCGGGTTCGCGTTCATGAGGGCGATGTGCGCACGCTTTTGACTCCAGATCGCTGGGATGTCGTGCTGATGGACGTCGACAACGGGCCTGACGCGTTCACGACCGCGAGCAATGCGAGCTTGTACAGTGCAACTAGCGTAGAGCGGTTGCGCCGCACGTTGCTGCCGAAAGGCGTGCTAGTCGCGTGGTCGGCGTACGCGAGTCCGAGTTTCGAATCGAAGTTACGCAGCACCGGCATGCACTGCGAGGTTCGCCGCGTGAAAGCGCGCGGGGAAATTCGTAAAGGCGCGACGCACTTCTTGTACGTGGCGCGAGCGCCGGGCCGAGTGCACGCCGAGCGGACAGCAGGGCCAACGCGGCCAGCGGCGCCGGCGCGGCGAGAGCGGCCAGCGGGGCGGCCAGCCCGGAAGCGTAAAGGAAGCACGCGCTCATCCGGCACCTCCCGCACGTAGACCGAAATAGCGATCGCGCTCAGCGGGCTACGGTGCGCCATGAAAGCGGCCGATTCGCTTCCGCCGCTTGACGGGCGCATTGTATTGGTACAGCTGTACGCACATACGTACGTACAAATGTTCTTGCCCGGGCGGCGCTTCATGAAAGTTCAATCTGCGCTCGTGGTCGAGGGCGGTGCCATGCGTGGAATCTTCGCGAGCGGCGTCCTCGAGACGTTTCTCGAGCGGGGTTTTCAGCCGTTCGACTTCGCCATCGGTGTCTCTGCAGGTGCCTGCATTCTCGCGTCGCACTTGGCTGGTCAGCCCGGTCGCAATCATCGCGTCTACACCCAGTACATGACACAACCCGGCTTTCGCGGTTCTTTCGTTCGCCGGCGTTCGGCCGCGCGCTGCGGCAAGCTCATCACACCTATCGTGCGGCTGCAGTGGTTGTGGCCAAACGCGGATCGTTGAGTGTCGAGAAGCGCCGCCTCGAAGAACGCGGGTCTCTGTCTCTCGACACAAGCGTCTGCGACCAGTTCAACCCGCGCGATCGTAGACCCGCACGTAGTCGACCTTCATCGTCTGCGGGAACGTTGTCGTCCCATCCGGATTGCCTGGCCACTCTCCACCCACTGCTAGGTTCAACAGCAAGAAGAACGGATGGTCGTAGACCCACTTCGAGCCATTCGGTAGATCCGCCGGCGTTCGCGTCTGATACAGCTTGCCGTCGACGTACCAACGAATCACGTCCTTCTCCCACTCGATCGCGAACACATGATACTCGTCCGCAAACCGCTGACCCGACATCAGCTTGGACGGCGATCCGATCCCGTTGCTTCCCGAATAGCCCGGCCCATGCAACGTGCCGTGGATCGTATCGGGCTCCCGACCGATGTTCTCCATGACGTCGATCTCGCCACGCGTAGGCCAACCCACGTTGTTCGGATCCGCACCCATCATCCAGAACGCAGGCCAAATGCCTTGCCCAAACGGAAGGCGCATCCGAATCTCGTAGCGACCGTAGAGGTGCTCGAACTTGCCCTGAGTCTTGAGGCGCACCGACGTATAGTTGCGCCCCATGTAGCTCTCTTTGATCGCCGTGATCGTGAGCTCACCGTTTCCGTCCAACGACGCGTTCTCAGCACGGTCGGTGTCGAACTCGAGTTGGTTGTTACCGAAACCACTGCCGCCCGTCTCGTAGACCCAACGGCTCGCTTCGAGCTTCGACCCCTTCGCGCCATCGAACTCGTCGTTCCACACGAGCTTCCAACCCGGGAGCTCGGCGCCAGCCCCCGCATCGACGGAACCAGCATCCGGCGTCGCCGCATCGCTCGGCCCAGCATCAGTCACTGCAGCATCGGGGACCGCCGCATCTCGCGTCCCAGCGTCAGTCGCAGTCGCAGCATCAGTCGCTGCACTACCAGCCGTAGAAGCATCGCGAGGCGCCGACGCAGCACTCCCTGCGACCGAGCGCTCACCGGCTGCGGCGCCAGCCGCCGATCCACTGGCTCCACTCGACCCGCCGGCACCGGCTTGAGTTTGCGGCAAGGCAGCATCCGAGGTTTGCCCACCGGAATCGTCTCCACACGCAATGCAAACCACGCAACCGAGCCACGCGACGTAACGCAGCCGAGCAAACGACAAGGTCATGCCAGAATCTCCTCGATCAATCGGTTCTGTGGCGAAGTCAGGCTCGTGCCGAAGCTCGTCACGTTCAAACCGAAGTAACCGTTCAAAATCGTGAAGTAGAGGTCGCGCAAGGGTCGGCCTGCCGCGATCGAGCTGAAGTCCACCAACTGATCGGTACGGATGCCCGCGCCCCCGCCGCCGAGCGTCACCACCGGCAGTGGCTGCCCATTATGATCGCCCCCATGCATGCCGCTGCCGTAGAGCACGAGCGTGTGATCGAGCAGGGTTCCATCGCCGTCGGGGATCGCGTCGAGCTTCATGCCGAGCTGAGCCATCTGTGTGCTGAACCACCAGTTGATTGTCGCAAAGCCGTCGTTGCTCTCGCCCGCATGTTGCAGGCCGTGATAGCCGCCGACTTTGCCCGTGCCCTCGACCGATCCGTCGGCAGAGAACTTGCGCGTAGTCAGATGACTGTAGACGAAGTCGCTGCGCGCATCGTCCAACATGTAACTAATCACTCGAGTTACGTCACATTGCAGCGCCATCACGATCAAGTCCGTCATGACTGCGGAGTGCGAGCCGCGGTCGTACCCGTCTTTGATGTTCACGGCATAGGCCTTAGGCGGCCGCGCGCCGACCTTGCACATCGCGTTTGCACCTTGCGCATCCATCGACGTCGAGACCGCTGCGACGCGCTGCTCGAGCTCGCGCACCGAGCTCAGGAACCGATCGAGCTTCGGTTTGTCTTCGCGGCCGAGCTGTTTCGACAGGCTCGTGGCGCTCTCCAGCACGAAGTCGAGCGCCGACACCTTGAGCTGCTTACGCCGTTCGGCCGCGGCTGTGTCCGTCACCGGCGCAGCCCCAGTCCCGTCGCGTGCACCCGACGCGACCAACCGATCGAACACGGCTTGCGGATTGACTTCCTTGTACAGCGGTTGGGTCGTCGTAGCCCACGCGATGCTACGCGACAGCGAGGGATCGCGACCATCCTCGTAGCTGTTGAGCGTCGACAGTCCCAACTCGAGCGAGCGCAACGGCGTCGTCATCTTCTGTGCGATCAGTTGATCGAGCGACACGCCATTGGCGACTTGGACCTTCAGCTCCTTGCGGATCCGGTCCGAGTCGTCACAGGTCAAAAACGAGCCGCACAACCGCGAATGGCTCGGTTGAGGCCCCTTGTTCGTCTGCATCGAGCTGTAGTTCTCGAGGTTCGCATACGCGATCAGCTTGCTCTTGAGCGGAGCTAGCGGTGCCAAGATCGGCGAGAGCGACCAACTGTCACCGCTGCCTTTGCCGCGCGCCGGCCAGTGTGCCGCCGCAGCGCCGTTCGGAAAGTAACTCGCGATGAATCGCAGCGACGGCTTGGTCTGCGCCGAAGCGCGCGACGTCGGGCACAGGCTTTCCAGAAAAGGCAGGGCCAAACACACGCCGGCTCCGCGCAGCACATTGCGCCGTGAGACTGACAGTTGCGACTTGCGAGCGTTCACGGCGTGCCTCCGGCGCTGAGCTGTTGACGAAATGCTGCGCTCAACACCACGGACTCGATCAGCGCCCGCAACGTGCCTTTGTCGCGATAGCTCGCGAGCGTCGCGTCGATCATCTCGGATTCGTCTTCGAGCGTGCGGCCGAGCGCGTAGGTCAGCACCTTTTGCGTGACGCAGCGCAAAAACCGCGGGTCGTTTGCGATCACGTTCGAGAGCGCGACCGGGCCGTCGACAGCGGTGCCGTCCGGCAGAACGCCGTGGGTGTCGACCGCATCTCCGTTGTCATATTTCGTGCGGCTCTTGCCGATGCCATCGAAAGATTCGAGCGCGAGCCCGATGGGATCCATCAAGTTGTGACAACCAGAGCAGGCCGGGTCGCGTCGATGTTGCTCGAGGCGCGCGCGCACGTTGTCGACCGTCGTGTCCGAGTTCGTCGCGTCTTTGCCTTCGAGCGCAGCGATGACGTTGGCTGGCGGCGGCGGCACCGGGCTGCATAACAACTGCTCCAGGATCCACTTCGCGCGCAGCGTTGGAGACGTGCGCTGTGCGAAAGACGTCACTGTCAGAAACGATGCCAGTCCGAGAAACCCGCGGCGATCTCCAATCGGCTTCTCGATGCGCGCAAAGCCGGTTTGCGTAGGCGCCGCGATGCCGTAGTGCGCAGCCAAGCGTTTGTCGACGAAGTGGAACTCCGCGCGCAGGAACTCGTTCAGCGGTCGATCTTCGAACAAGAACTCGCCGAAGTACGAACGCGCCTCTTGAATCATCGCCGCCCGCAGCGGCGCATCGAAGTCGGGGTACACCTCGCTCAGCACTTCGTGTTGCGTGAGCGAGCGGATGCCGAGCCACTGCCCAGCAAAGTTGTCGACGAACGCCTGCGCGCGTGGATCATCGAGCATGCGGCCCAGCTGTTGCCGCAGCACCTCGGTCTGGGTCAACGAGCGATCTGCCGCGACGCGAAACAACTCGGCGTCGGGCAGCGTGCTCCACAGAAAGTACGACAACCGCGATGCGAGCTCGTAGCCGTCGAGCGCTCGCGCGAGCGTCGCGCCGGGCGTCGTGTCCGGCAGCTCGGTGCGATACAGGAACGGCGCCGACGCGAGCATCGCAACGAGCACGTGTTGCAGCGACGCCTGCTCGGTTTCGCCGAGCGCTCGCGCTCGACCGTACGCGCGCTTGAGGCCATCCTGTTCGTCTGCGCGCAGCGCACGCCGGAACACGCGCGTGCCGAAGCTCTTCAAGAACGTATCGAGACACGCGCCGCCATCCGTTCCGCTCGGCGTGCAGGTTACGTTCGCATCGCGCTGCTTTGGAGTTGCAAAGAACTCGGTCGCGAGCGTATCCGCCGCGTTGAAGTACGACTCGTACTGGCTCGGCGTCACGTCGAGCGCGGATGCAATGTTGTCGAAGCCCTCTGCCTCTTCCGAGACGAAGCCTGCCGCGAGCTTCTGCTCGGTCCCGAGCAAGTCGTGCATCGTGTTGTCGAATTCGACGTTCGTGAGCCGGCGCGGACCGGTCCGGCCGAGCAGGGCGGCAGGAGCACTTGCCGGGGTGCTGCCGGTGCCGCCCGTGGCTGCGGGCGTGTTAGTGCTGCCTGGGAGGCCGGGGCGCGTCGGGTCAGCGCTCGTGAGCGGACCGTCGGGTTCGTTCGACCCAACCGGTTCGGCGATTTGCCCGCTGCACGCGGCGACCAGCGCCAAGCCCACGACGCACTTCCGCGCAACGCTTGCCATGTCGTCCAGAGAGGCCGATGGGTTCCAAACCGGTCCATGGAATCGTTCGATCGGCAGGGCGGCGGGGAGCCGGCCCGGGCTTACGGCAAGCTCAGCGACGGCCCTTGGAGCTCCCCGTCGATGCAGGTGTCGCCGCTGTTCCCGAACGGGGTTACGAACGCGTTTTCGATGCGGATTTCGGCCGTATCGAAGTCGGCGACTGCGTCGTCCGGCACCCAAGCTACGATCCACAGGCGCCCAGCAGCCATCGGCGGCAAGGCGCGCATCGACTTCGAGCGCAACGTGTCGTCGACCCAAAAGCTGACCGAGCTCATCGCGGTCGTGTACCAGTCGAAGCGCAGGATGTGCGACCCGCCGTCGTCGAGGCTGCTGCCGAGGGAGAACTGCAGATCGTTCGCCGTGCTCGCATTGCGCGTGCGCATGCGGACATAGCCGTAGCTGCGTTCGGCGCCGTTGCGCCCCGGTGTCGACAAATCGATCGCGCCGCCGCTGTCGTCGTCTCGCACGTACCAGATCGCGAATTCGACTGAGGGTCTGCCGCTCAGGAGACCTTGCACCTGATACGTGCCGGAGCCGAACTGATCGCGCGTCACGATCGCGGCAGCGCTGCGCTTTCCGCTCGCGAGCGGCTTGCCCGACGCATCGACCGAACGAACATCGCCTTCGTAGCGATCGCCGCGGACTCGCAGCCGTAACGATCCGTCGACGATTTGCACGTTTTCGCGTGCGAAGCCTCCGCGCGCGTTCGATTGCGCAAACGTGACTGGACCGTGCGCGACGAGCCAGCGCGTGGGATCGAGCCCAGCGTTGAAGTTCTCGTAGAAGCCGTCTTTACTGCCGCCGAGACGACACACCCCGAGCGTGTTGGGAACGCTCGCGTCGTCGCCGGGCATCGGAGCTCGAGCATCGGGGTTTCCCGCATCTGGATCAGCGGCATCGAGAACTGCGGCATCGAGAACCGCGGCATCGAGAACCGCGGCATCGAGAACCGCTGCATCTAGCTCCGGGATCGAGCCACTATCCACCGGAGGCGGCACTTGTTTGGTGCGCGCGATCAACACGTTGCCTTCGGCTACGGCGCAGCCTTGCAGTGCAGCTAGCAGCAGCAGTGCACGAATCACCATGCGACGCCTGCTCCGAGCGCGCCGCTGCTGCGCCACGGTGAGAGTGTGCGAGCATCACCGCCTTCTACGTTCGCTCGCACTTCGCGCAGCGTGTGGTCGACCTCGAGCTCGAGCGCGATGAACACGTGTGAGGCCACGCGCCAGCTCACGCCACCAAATAGCGCCGGCCCGACGAACCACGTATCGAAGTGCGCGGCGGCGGTGTCTGCCGCATCGGAAGGCTCGCCGGTCAACTGCAGCCAGCCACCACGCATGCCCGCACCTACGTGCAATGAAGCGCGTGAGCTTTCCAGTAAGAGCGCGAGGCCGGTGCGCAGCGACACGGACAGCACGCGCAGCTTGCCTCGGTCGATGTCGGCGCGCGCTTGTCCGATGCTGGCTGCGCTCGACCATGCGAGCAACTCCTGCACTTTCACGCGCAGCAGCACCGAGCCGCCCAGACCGAGCAACGGCGTGGCCTGACCCTCTGCCGCAGCCCACAGCGCGTAGCTCGCCGGCCGAGTGAACCTGTCGTCTGGAGCCTCCGCCTCAGCTTCGACGTCCGGCTCAGGCTCTTCGGGCTCGGTCACGACCTCGGCCGGCGGCGGGGGCGGCGCAGCTATCGGCTGCGGTCGCGCGAGCTCGGCGATCGAGAGCGCGAGCACCCGTGCGCGCAGCCCCGCCGGCACGCTCGCGAGTGCGACGACCCGATGTGATGCCGTCTCGCGCACGCTGAGCTCGGCCTCGGCCTGCGTGCAACGCACCTCGACCGTCTGGGCATCCCCCGGGACCAAGTCATCCTCGCCGAGCAGCTGTTCATGCAGCTCCACGCCAAGCAGCGCGCGCACTTCACTCGGCGCCGGCTCCTCACAGCCGCTCATGTCCAGCGCCACGGGCTGTGCGCGTGCACGTTCTGAAAAGCACAGCCCCGCGCACAGCATCGCCAACCCCACGCCGCAGCATCGAAGCCACGCATCACGGCGCGGCGTACCGAGCCATTTCTTTGCGTCGCGCGCCGTGGCGGAAGCGCTCGAGATAACGCTCCGCAGCGCTCTTGCTTCGCTCTGCATCTCCAGCCTGATGATACGCCTCCGCTTCGCGGGCGAGCGCATCTTCAGCCATCGGGCCCTTCGGGTCGAGCGTGTATGCGCGCGCGAAGCTCCCGGCTGCAAGCGCGGGTTGCTTCAGCTCATAGAGCGAGAGCCGGCCCAAGGTGAACGCCGCCAGTGGTGCCGAGGGGCTCTCGGGATAGCGCTGGACCAGGTGCTCGAGGTACCGCGCCGCCTCACGCGGATGACCGGAGAGACGCGCCGCATCCGCTGCGAGCAGGAGACCGGCGAGATCCTCGACCGGTTGCTTGCCGAGCGAACCGAATGCCTCTTTGTGTTTGCCGGCTCGCGCCAGCGCGCGCCACTGCTCGCGCTGCAGAGGCTTTGTGGGTTGTGCTTCGGGCTCCGCCGTAGCGACTTCGCGAGTGGCTTGGCTCGCAGTCTCCGGCGGAAAAACACCGGACTCGCCTGCACGCAGCGTCGCCGAATCTCGCCCGAAGCGAACGCGGACCACGCCATGCTCCACGTGCACGCGCGCGCTGCCAGGACGCCGCTCGACTTCGAACGCGGTTCCGAGAACTTCGACTTCCACCGGCCCTGCGGCCACGCGGTAGCGGCGCTTCGAGTTTGGTGTGACTTCGAAGTGGGCCTGACCGCTCAGAAGCTCGAACGAGACATCGTTTGGAGCGTCGGATAGCAGCTGGAGGTGTGCCTGCGCATCGAGCGGAGTGGCGACCGAGCCATCGCGAGTCGTCAGCGGTTGTTGCACGGAAGCCGCCGGCGTTCGAACGTTCGAAGGCGCAGCCGCAAGCGGCTGCGTTTCGCGCGCACGCCATTGGATCGACAGCAGCACCGCTGCCGTGACTGCAGCAGCCGCGATCGCGCCCTGCTTCGCGCGACGCCGCACGACGATGCGTTTTTCGAGTGACGCAAGCCCGCGCTCCACGTCGTTCGGGTCGAAACCGGCGTCGATGTGCCGACTGGCGTGTGCCAGCCTGTCTGCGAGCTTTTCAGACATAGCCCACCCCCAGTCGCTCGAGCGCGAGCTCGGCGTTCGCGACGCGCCGTTTCGCGGTGGAGAGGGAGCAGTCACACAAGGCTGCAACGCGCACCATCGTCTCGCCTTCGATATAGCGCAGCGCCCACGCCACGCGATCATCGGGTGGTAACGCATCGAGCATACGAAACACGTGGGCGAGGAGCGTGCGTTGTTCTGGCGAGGATGCAGCATCCGCGATGTCGACGTAGTCGGGCAGCGCATCGAGGCCGAACCAGCGCCGCAGCCGATGCCGCTTGAGCCGCCGCGTCGCTTCGTGCACCGCGAGCTTCGCGAGCCAGCTCTTGATCGCTCCGGGCTCGCGCAGCGAGCCGAGGTTGCGATGCACACTCAAGAACACGTCTTGCACGAAGTCGTCGATCTCGTCGCGCCGGCCCAAGATCCGCATCCCGATCTTCGCCACATATGGGGCGTAGCGCCGGTACGCGCCCGCGGTGTCGAGCGACTGCGGAGGCGCGACGCTTTCGGTCGGTGCCTGCGCCGCGGCCTCGGTATGAAACGGCTCGATCGGAGTCGGTGCGCGCGCGGACACTGCACTCGAGCCTACTTCAGACTGCGCGCTCAGACCATGTGCCGCTTGCAGCGGCATGTAAATGGCTCGATTCACAACGATTCTACGAAGCGAATCAACGCTTCGCGGTCCTCGCGAGGGAGTTGAGTGAGGCGCTCGCGCACTTGGGTCGCCTCACCCCCGTGCCAGAGTGCCGCTTCGAGCACGCTCTTCGCGCGGCCGTCGTGTAGAAGCGCGACGTAGCCTTGGACTTGATTCGAGAGGCCTACACCCCACAACGGGGCGGTGCGCCATTCCGAAGCGGTTGCAGGCTCTTCGCCCATTCCGTCGCGCGCCTCTTCGCCCGCATCTGCGAGATCCGGGCCGAGGTTGTGCAACAACAAATCGGTATACGGATGGATCTGTTGGCCGCGCAGCTCCACGTATGGATGCGTCTCGCCAGTCGTCACCGAAGGCACGTGACAGTTCGCGCAACCGACGGTGTGGAACAGGGTTTCGCCTTTCGCGACCATCGCGTCTTCTGCATCGCGTCGCGGTGGAACGCCGAGCAGGCGCATGTACGCGCTCACGCGATCGAGGTCGGCGTCATTCAGCTCGACTTCGCCGTTCGGCCCGGGGATCACCCGACTCTGCACGCCGATGTCTGCTGCGAGAGCATCGGCGACTTGGTGCTCCACGCTGACCTTTTCGGCGCGCCAGCCGAAGCGGCCGAAGCGCATGCCGGCGCCGCTCGGATCCATCACGACGTGCGGTCGGCCGGAGATGCCGTCGTTATCGCAGTCGTTCGGATCGGCTTGGGCGAGGATCGACTGTTCGTCGATCGCTTCGAGTAAGCCGAGACCGACGAGGCGACGAGCGATGCGCGCGGAGTACACGGGCGTCGCCCCGCTGTTCGGACGCACTTCGAACCGAGGTCGCGACAGCTTCACGACGGTGCCGTCTGCGAGCGTCACGCTCTTTTCTTCGCTGTCGAGCAACCGTGCGGTGCCTTCTTGAAGTTGCAGCTGGCTGCCGCGGGGCTCGTTCGCGCCGTACAGTTTGAACACGATCGAGCTCTTTTGATCGAGCATACCCGCGAGCGTCTGTCCGCCGCCGTTAGATGCATGACAACTCTCGCAGCTCGTGGTGACGAGCATCGGGCCAGCCTTGTTGGCTTGTTCCATCAGCGCGGGATTGCCCGACTCGCTGTGCGCGCCCGTCGCGAAGTCGGTATGGAACAATCGGCGGCCTTCGACGAAGCGCTGGACGTGTTCGTGCTGAATGTTCAGCGCCATTTGCGAAAAATACAGCTCGGGCTCGACGAACAGCCACGCGAGTGTGGTGGCGCCACCGAGATACGCGACCGACGTCGGGCCCATCTTCG
>DASRXR010000932.1:0-7409 GCA_035687405.1 Polyangiales bacterium | reverse complement strand
GCTGAAGGCCAGCAGGCCGATGCGTATCCACCGCTTCGTATGGTCCAGGTTGCCAAGGGCTTCGGCGCGAACGCCGTCGTTCAGTCGATCTGCCAGGACAGCTTCGCTCCCGCCATGGACGCCATCATCGACGTCATCGCGAAGCAGCTCGGTGCCGTTTGCTTGCCGCGCGCGCTCGTCCGTAAGTCCGACGGTTTCGTCGGCTGCAACGTCGTCTGGGAGCTTCCGAAGCCCGGCACTGCGCCTGAGCAGACGCCGGTCAACTGCGGTGGCGCACCGTACCTAGGTCCGGTCGATCCAGGCCGTGCGCCGACGAACGAACGTGGCGGCAAGAACTGCAAGGTCACGCAGCTCGCAGTCGGCACGGTCGGTCAGAAGCCTGAGGGTAATGGCTGGTTCTACGACGACTTCACCCTCGAGAGCAAAGCTGAGTGCCCGAAGAGTCAGCCGCAGCGCGTGTCGTTCAGCGACAACGCGAAGCCGCCGACTGGCGTCACGGTCAAGCTCGAGTGCTTGAACGAGACGCAGAAGCTCTCGAACACGCGTACCGACGTTCGCGCAATGCAGCCGGAAGTCGGCCAGATCTGCTCGACCATCGGCGACGACATGGTGCCCTTCGCGGACGACAACAAGTGCGTCGTGCAGCTGAAGAACAACACGGACGACTTGTCGATGTTCTGCCACCCGAAGCTCAACGTGTGCGTCAAGGGTTGCAAGGGCACGGCGGATTGCCCGGCCGGTTGGGTTTGCGATGCGCGTCCTCAGTCCGTGGCCGACACGGGCAACAAGGGTGCGTACTGCACCAACCCGACGTGCGGCGCTGCTGAGTAACAAATCAGCTGCCACATCACCCGCGGCCCTGGGCATCTCGCATGCTCGGGGCCGTTGGTTTTTAAGCGGCTAGTGCTGCACTAGTCGCGACCTGACGCGAGCTGTTCTTTCACCGCTGCCACCAACCGCTCGTACGTCGTCGCATCGGCGAACGCTTCGAAGTCGAAGTCGCGCTCGAACTCTTCTCCCAAGGCAGCAATGATCGTGGCGTGCGCGACCGAATCCCAGATCGCGTTTTGCTTCTGATCGAGAACTGTTAGCTCGCGAGGCTCGAGGTCGGGGAAGACTGCTGCCAGGCAATCTACGATTCGTCGGTCGATATCATCCATCGGCGGCTCGCAATGCGTGCGGGAGTTGGTCGAGAAGTAGCTCGGCGGCGCGGGCCGGTGCAAGGATCAGAGGTGAGTCGAGGGGCACGGCCAACGCCGCTAGAAACTGCTGCAGCGGACCGTTTCTCGCGGTGTGTTCATACGCGAGATGTAGGGGCCGTTCACCGGCGACCTGGATCAACCGCTGCAGCATGTGATGCTCGAGGTTGCGCGAGAAGGCGCGACAGCTGAGCACCCAATGCAGCACCGATAGCCGGTCTGCTTCGAGGCGACCCGCGACGACTCCGATCGTGCCGAGCGAACCATACCGATCGCGGTACGCGACCTCGACTACGAAACCGTCGGGCTGCTCGACCAAACGCGCGAGCTCTTGGTCCGCAACGCGTCTCCCGTTGAGGTTGAACTGGTTCGTCTTGTTGAGCAATTGAAGGACCCGCTCCTGATCCACTCGTTCGTCTCGCCGAAAGCTCACGACACCATCGAGACTCTGGATGAAGGCCGCGTGGTTCGAGCCAGCGCCTCTGTCCACTTCGAACGCCGCAATCGCGCGAAGACTCGCGCTGCGTTGTGTATCGTCGTGTGAGATCCGCGGCCGGCCGAACAGAGTGCGCAGCTTCTCGAAACTGCGTAACGCTTGCACCGGATCGCTCGGCGTGAACAGCACACACTCGAGGCCCGGGTGGATTCGAGACACTTCATCCAACTCGATTTGACTGTCGTCGATGAACACCACGTCTTCGGCGGAGATGTTCCAGAACTCGAGGATCGCCGTCACCGACTGCGACTTCGGGCTCCAGCTCGCGTGGACGGGAAAGAAGCGCGAGCCTTCAATCCACAGCTCTTCACGAGCGAGTGCCATGCGAACCACGTCTGGATCGTTCTTCGAAGCGACGCCGAGCAATACACCCATGTCGGCGAGTTGGCGCAACACGAGCTGATACATCCCGTGAAGCTGGGAACCATCCGCGTGAGTCCACGTGACTTTGTCGGCTCCGATCTCGCCGACCAGTCCCTTCCACAAGGTGTCATCGAGGTCGGTGATGAGAGCCTTCTTCGGCGCAGGAGGAAACAGCAGCGTGACGATGAGCTCGGCAAGCGCACTCGCATGCGGAAGGCGATAGGGAAAGCCGACTGCGAGCTCCATACGCGGATCGTGGCGCTGGCTCGGCGGACTCAGCCGCTCCAGCTGCGCCGGATGCACGACCAAGGCGCGCGGACTATGACTGACACGAACTAAAAACGAAGCCAGCGCGTGCGCTAGTGCGAGCTCGAACGCGCTGTGTTGAGCGGCTATCGTCGAACCGGCGATCATCCAAGGAATCGTGGGCGGCGATAGCGCTACGAGTTTGTGCGCGGTGATGCGCTCGACCGCCTGGGCCATTCGTGCAAGGCGCGCATTCACGTCAGCAATGATCTCGTCGTAGATCGGTCCACTCCAAGCACCGACGCTGCGTAGGCCGAGTCGAGGATCGAGGTCTCCCCACTCGAACACGATCGCTACTGCGTCGCACGCGCTCGTCGCGGCGCGATCGATGTTGCCTTCGAGGTCGCCGTAGAGACCACACTCGAGCTCGAGGCGATGACCGGCGAGTCGCGTCGCGTAGTGAGCTTCCAGATAGGTCCGCAGATGCAGCGGCTCGATACCACAGGCGAGGGCGACACGTTTGTCTACGGCGTGTGCCCGCGCATTCGCCACTGTCGTCAGGGCTTCCTGCAGCTTCATTGCTGAGAAGCGTGCGCGTTTCGCGGGCAGGTGACAACGCCTGCGGTAGCCCTGCGGGCCGACGGTTTCCTCGACTTTGCGCTTCCATTTTTCGCGAGGCGGAGCGGGTGGAGGCGCACTGTTCCCGAAGCGCCTGCGATCTATTACGCTACCGCTAGTGCGATTCGCGTTCCGATCGACGAATCCCGATGACGCTGCTGCCATCGCAGAGCTCTGTGAACGCGTGCTCGCTGTGCCGGCGCACAGCCCCGTATTTTCACGCGAGCACATGCACTGGAAGTACTGGGATCCGTGGCCGACGTGGCCCGGTTCACGCAGTTTCTTGTTGCTCGATGGGGAGCGGCCGATCGCGCATGCCGCGATTGTTCCACTGCCGTTTTCGCGCGCGGGTAAGGCGCATACGCTCGTGCAACTGATCGACTGGGCGGCAGAGCCAGCCGCTGTCGGCGCCGGGGTGACGCTTCTCAAGCGCATTGTCGCGCTCGCCGATGGCGCGGTCAGCGTGCGGGGAAGCACGATGACACAACGCATTTTGAAGCCGATCGGATTTCGTTCGTTGGGAGAGACCACGCGATATGCTGCGCCGCGAAGCGCTGGAACGCAGTTGCGATCGGAGCTCGCGCAGGCATGCACGGTGCAGGTGCACACGCTCGGGAGTTTCTCGCCGCGCGAGCATCCGCTCAGCCGAGTGCAGTCGTCGGGCGAACAGATTGTCGTTCAGCGGAGCACTGCCCAGATCGCAGCCTGGATGGCCTGCCCAGTCGCGCGAATGCGCTACGTCGAAGTCCTTCACCAGGATCGGCTGCTCGGAACGTTCATGCTCTGCGAGACGCCGCAACAAGCTCGGATCGTGAATGTCTGGGCTGACGCTACGGTCCATGGTGCTTGGGACGCAGTGATCGATTGCGCGCTGCTGCAAGGCGCGTCGCAACGCGATGCGACTGAAGTCGTGTGTCAAACCAACGATCCAGCGCAGGCCCGTGCGTTACGGGAGTGCGGCTTCACTGACGTCGGAGCCGATCCGCTGGCGATTTTGACGAGCCGTGAGTTCGCCGCGGACGGCGTGTTGTTGCGGCATCACCTGATCGACAGCGATCTCGGCTATCTGCACCATGGAGAGCTTCTGTCATGGCTCAGATAGACCCCCCGACTGATCTCGCGAGTGCTGTCATCGTGGTGGCGCATCCTGACGACGAGGTTCTGTGGTTCAGCTCGATTCTCGAACGGGTAGGCCGAGCGCTTCTTTGTTTTGAAGAGTGCGACGACTATCCGCACCTCGGACCCGGTCGCCGCGCAGTCCTCAGCGCGTATCCGTTGCCGCATGTAACTTCGCTCCGGCTTCCAGAGCCGTGCTCGGTTCACCTCGTCGATTGGTCTCGACCCGAGCTCGATCCGGCAGGCTTGCGCTTGAATGCGCGAGTGGTCTCCGCCGAACGTGTGACGCGCTATCAGGAAATGTTTCACACGCTTCGAACCGCGCTGGCCGCACAACTTCGCGGAGCATCCGCCGTGTTCACTCACAACCCTTGGGGAGAGTACGGCCATCCGGATCACGTGCAGGTTGCGCGTGTGATCGAGAGTCTGAAGAATGAGCTCGGGTTTCGCGTCTTTTGCTCGGGATACATCGCGCATCGCACGATGCCGCTCGCGGGCGCCGTCCTCGCGCAACTCGGCAACTGGTTCGAATTGCCCACGCAACCCACGCTGATGGAGTCGCTCCAAGCGCTCTATCGCGAACACGGTTGTTGGACGTGGCCCACGGACCACGAGCGATTCGAACGCGAGACGTTCCTGGAAGTTGGCGGAGGCCTCGCGGCGCCCGGATCGGGGTTTCGACTGAACTGCGTCACGCCGTAGTTTGCGCGCGTGTGCGGCGTTCGAACGTACGGCGTGAACGCAGTTCGATCGGCTGCCTAGGACGCGGGTTTGTTGCGCGCTTCGCGTGCCGCGGCGAGATTCCAACCGTAGCCGACTTGCTGTTCGATCAGCTTCTGTGTGGCTGGGCCAACGTCGCCGTCGATATCGTATCCGAAGACGGTTTGAAGTGTGATGACGGCGGCGTGGGTTCTAGGTCCAAAGTTCCCATCGGTGTCGATGGCGAAGCCGAGTTGCTTCAGTTTGTCTTGGACGGTGCGAACTTCGTCGCCGCGGCTGCCTTGTTTGATGATTGCCATGAATTTCACCTACCCAGCGGCCTACGTAAGCCCGAATTGAGTGAAGGCAATCGAACGAAAAAGCCTCAACGCTCGCCGAACGGTCTCGGGGGCAATGCTCGCAGAAACTTCCAGAGAGCTGCCCGCTCGGGTTCGTTCATCGCTCGCAACATTTGGATCGGCATGAATACGTTCAGCGGCTGTCCATCCCGCTTGATGCCCGTATCCAATAAACGATTCCAGTCCGCCTCGGTCGCTGCGGCGATTCCAGTCTCATGCGGCGTAATGTTTGCAGGCACAGGCATGTCGGACGGCGCACCCGGGATCGGACCTCCACTGAAATGCGCGCCGTGACAACCGGTGCATGCACGCGCCAACAGTGCTCCGTACTCGACGGTCACTTCGGCAGGCATCGTCTTGGCGCGCCGCGCGCCGTGATCGATGCGCCGTGCGATGTCGAGCGGCACCATCTCCATGCGGTCGAGCACCTTGCCGAGCAGTCCGATGCTTGCTTCACCCGGTCTTCGATCGACCGGTGGCAGGGTGCGCAGGTACGACACGAGCGCTTGCAGATCGTCGTCCGGCCACCAGCTGATGTCCTGCGCCGGCATGAACAGCAAGCTCTTGCCCGAAGACTTGATGCCGTGTCGGATCACACGTGCGAGCTGCCCGTCGGTGTACTTGCCGGTGACGCCGCCTTTACCTGTCGTGAGGTTGGGGCCGGGAACCACGCCGATCGGTCCCAAATTTTCGCCCGGCTTGCCACCGAGATCCGTGCCATGGCACTCACTGCAGCCGCCGAGCGAATCGACGAGGTGTTTGCCGCGCGCGATCACCGCCGGATCCTCGACGGCGTGTACGTCCAGCGGAGCGATGGCGTAGACGTTGTTCACGCTCGCGTCGAACGCCGAAGCTTGGAACAGTGCAAACGCAACGCCGCCGACGGTGATCAGCACGATCACGATCGCCAGCCCCAGAAATAGTTTCTTCAGCATCTCGACGGCCCGCTCCTTGGCCAGGTCGCCAAATTGCAGGATATCACGGGCGTTTTCAACAACGGATGCAGCAGCTGAGGGCGGCAAGCTCAAGGACCTACGCGAGTCAATGGTCGTCCGCGATCAATCGCTTGCTCAAAGTCGTCACCGGATCCTGGACGTAGCCGATGCGCGCGTAGAACTCGGTTGCTGACTCGTTCCCAGTTCGCACCATCAAGTCGACCTTCGGGCAGCCCATCGCGAGAAGCAGCTCTTCAGCCCGCGCCATCATCGCGCGCGCGAAACCCTGTCGCTGGTGTGCTGGGTCGACTCCAAGATAGTAGATCCAACCTCGATGTCCGTCGTAGCCGGCCATCACACTGGCGACGATACGACCCGCTAGTTCTCCGACCTGAAAGAGCTCGGGTTGCACGCGCAGCTTGCGAGCGATGTCTCGCCGCGGATCGTTCCACGGTCGCGTGAGCCCCGCCGCGTTCCACAACGCGACGACTGAATCTTCATCTTCGTGTCCGTAGGCTCGAATCTCGAGTTTCATGGCTTGCGTGGCTCACCATAGCGCCGCTGCGCCTAAAACGATTGCAGTTCTTATTGATATCGAATATCAATTTCACTAGATTGCACCGGAATGGCGGGTGATTCAGCAAGCGCCCCGCCCGGAGCACCTTATGTCGCACTCTTCGTTCTTCTCGATCGTTCCATCGCGCATCGTTCAGCGATTGCATGGGCTCATCATTTTCGTCCTCTTAGCGGGCGTCTCTGCCTGCAGCGATGACACAACTGCGAAAATGTCCGAGCGACCGCTGAGCGGCTCCGGTTCTCTCTACGCCGTGATGTATGAGGTGTTCACCGCAGACGACTCGGACTCGTATTTGAGCGTGTTCGACTCGCTCGACATCGAGGAGATCGACACGAAGAACGCGCGCGAGTTCGGAGGCGGGCGAGCTTTCTTACAGGTCTACAACGACTGGATCTTCGTCGGCGAACCGGCCACGCCGATCGTCCGCCGATTCTCGTACGACCGAAGCGGAAAGCTCACTGAAGAGGGCGAGATCAGCTTTGCGAACTACGGCCTCATGGACGGTGGGATCGACGATTGGGGCGTCAACTTCATCAGCCCAACCAAGGCCTACTTTCTCGCGTACGAGGACGGCACCACGATCATTTGGAATCCAACCGAAATGACGATCGAGGGCGAGATCCCGGCCCCGGCCGAATATGTGCGCGAAGGGTTCACGACGAGCAGCACCACGGCAGCCGTCCGCGGCAATCGCCTGTTTCGATCGATCTTCTGGGAGAGCACCGAGACCACGGAACGCTCGCAGGATCAGTTGTTACTCGTGTACGACACAGAGAAGGACGAGTTCATCGAGAGCGCGCC
>DASRXR010000931.1:0-4481 GCA_035687405.1 Polyangiales bacterium | reverse complement strand
CTGGGACCTGTGTCGCCGGGGTGGGTTACGCAGGCGCTGCTGTTTGCAGCCGATCGCCAAGACCACCTCGAAGCCGAAGTGTTGCCGATGCTCGCCGGCGGCGTGACCGTGGTTTCCGATCGCTACTACCACTCGTCGGTCGCGTATCAGTCGCTCGTCGCGGGTCGGGCGCCCGATGCGATTCCGTGGATTCGTGAGCTGAACAAACACGCGCGGCGGCCTGATCTGACGTTCGTGATCGACGTGCCGGCGGCCGTCGCGGAGCAACGGCGCCGCGCGCGCGGCGGGCGCGAGCTGTACGACGACGACGCGCTCCAGCTACGTTTGACCGACTTTTACGCGCAGCTCGAGGCGCACTTTCCGGGAGAGCCGATCATTCACGTCGCGGGAGACCGGAGTGTGGACGTGGTTGCGAAGGACATTCACCTCGCAGTCCAGGCCGCGCTCGCTCGCCGCGTCTGACGATGACCGGCGATGCGCTCCCGAAAGTCGTACGACCAGGGTTGGCGCTGAGGTTTGCGGGGAGTGAACTGCTCGGCGGCAAGCAGGGTGCCGTCGCAGCGCTGCTCGCACTCGGTGTCGGGCTCTACATGTCGCTCGGCAGCGCCAACTTTTGCCTCGACGACGCGTGGATCCACCTCGCCTACGCGAAGAGCCTGCGACTCGGAGACGGCTTTGCCTACAACCCGGGCGATCACGAGACTGGTTTTTCGAGCCCATTGTGGGCGGCGTCGATCGCGCTGACGCCGTTCCTGTTCAATCCAGTCCTGGCGGTGAAGGTCCTTGGCGCGTTGTGTCATGCCGCGCTCGCTTGGGGCGGCGCCCGCTTGACGTTGCTGCTCTCCGCGGCAGAGACCGCCGAGCGCAACGCCTGGATCGCCGGTGGGTTCGTCGCGATCGATCCGCTTCTGGCATTTGCAGCTGGTAGCGGCATGGAAGTGTCGCTCACGGCGGCGCTCGTGCTCTGGACGGTTTGTGTCGTCCTGCGCGGTTCCAGCCTCCCGACTGCGCTAGCCCTCGGATTCGCTTGCGTCTGGGCGCGACCCGAGACGTTGTTCGTCCTCGCTCCGTTCTGCGCGCTCACCTGGTCGCGATCGCGCAGTCGCGTCGCGGTCGCCGCGGTCGCCGGTGCGCTGCTCGCGCTCGCGCTTTGGATGGTCTACTGCCAAGTCGTCTCCGGTCACGTGTGGCCGAACACGTATTACGCAAAGCGGCATGCGGAGCCGTTGCGCGGGCTGCTCTACTTCGGGCTGCGCGTCGTACCGGCGCAGTCGTGGGCCATCGGCGTGACGGGATTTTGGCTCGTCTTCCGCGCGTTCGCCAAGCCTGGGCCGGCGCGCGCGCTCGCCCTCGCGTGGCTGTGCGCGATTTTAGCGATCGCATGCAGTCGCGAGATCGTGGTCGGCTCGTTGTTTTACGGCACACGCTACTTCGCGATTTTCGGTGCGATCCCGTGCGTGCTCGCAGCGAGCCAGCTGCGACCTCGACTTCGATCCGCGATGTTTGGAACGGTTCCGATCTTCCTCGCGAGCGCGCTGATGCTCCCGCAAGCGCGGGCCTTGCAGCGCGCCCAAGAGGAAGACATCACGGCGCAGCACACTCAGCCTGCACAGTATCTCGCGCGCGAGCTTCCGGCGGACGCGCGCCTTGCAGTCGAAGGGGCCGGTGCGACGCGCTTCTTCTTGCCGCGCACGATGCACGTGATCGACGTCGTTGGCCTCAACTACGCGGCTGCTGTCCACGCGAAGACTTCGAGCGAGCGAACCTGCAGCGTGGTGCACGCACGTCCAACTCACGTACTCTTGCCGAGTGGCTTCTTCGAAGCCTTCGAACGTTCGTTCGTGCTCGAGCCGATCCAAACGTTTGTCGATGAAACGTCCGCGCTGACGGTGCGCTCATCGGTCCACCGCATCCACGCCGCGCGCGTGCTCGCGATCCAGCCTGAAGTGAGGCGGATGTGCGGGATCGATCCGGCGGCGTGGCGCCCCTGACCGAGTTGGACGGCTAAGTGACCTCACACGGCCAAGCCACTCGACACATGGCCTCTGGACGCTGTACCAGATTAACATGGATGACACTGAGCTTCGGCTTCGTGCCGAGAGCATCGCGGAACATTTCCGTGAGCGGCGTCGCATCCTGTTCATCACCGGAGCCGGGCTTTCCGCGGAATCAGGGCTCCCGACGTACCGCGGCATCGGCGGGCTCTACGCGAAGGCCGAGACCGAACACGACATGCCGATCGAGGTCGCTCTCAGCGGCACGGTGTTCTATCAGCGTCCTGAGATTACCTGGCACTACATCGCGCGACTCGAGAAAGCAGTCAGGAACGCGAAGCCGAATCGCGGCCACGAGATCATCGCCGAGCTCGAGTCCAAGCACGAAGTGGTGGTGCTCACGCAAAACGTCGATGGCTTTCATCGCGCTGCCGGTTCATCGCGGGTGATCGACATCCACGGTGACTGCCACTATCTGGTGTGCACCCGCTGCGGTCATCGAGAGATTCGCGCCGACTACTCGGGCCTCGAGCTTCCGCCGAAGTGTCAGGAGTGCGGCAGCCTCGTCCGTCCCGAAGTCGTGCTGTTCGAAGAGCTGTTGCCGCCCGACAAAGTGGATGAGCTCGGTCGTGAGCTCGCCCGCGGTTTCGATGCGTATTTCACGATTGGAACGACGAGTGTGTTCCCGTACATCGCACAGCCGATCGTGGATGCCGCTCGCAGCGGCAAGCTGAGCGTGGAGATCAATCCGGAGCCAACGGAAGTTTCGGAGATCGTCGACATCGCCCTGCGCACGGGCGCTGTGAGAGCGCTGCGAGCAATTTTCGAAGCCAATAACCAAGTGACAAACTAGCGCCAAGCCCCGGACCGCCTATAACCCTCGGCAGGGCGGAGGGAGTAGGCATGCGAAGTAACGTTTGGTCTCGCTGGTTCGGAGGGTTGCTCTGGTTGTGTGGCGCCGGCTGCGAGAGCGACTCGAAAGTCGATCCCGCGCAACCAGAGCCGATCGGCGAACAACCTGCAGCTCCGAGCGGCGGCGACCCAATGCCGCGCGACGCGTCCGAGCGTGAGGCTATGACGCCACCCGGGCCTGCGGCTCGAGATGCGGCGCCTGCTCCGATGGATGGACAAGTGCCGCCTCCGCGACCGATCGACGCCGGCTCGCCGCAAATGACCGCGGATGCGTCCGGTGCGATGCCTGCAGCTCCGAGCGGCGGTTGCATGAAGCGGGCAGTGACGGGCCAGCCCGGCGTTCACTTTCACCACGTGCACTTCAACACGACGGATCCGAACGCCGACCTCGAGTTTTATCAGAAGTATCTAGGCGCAAAGCCGGTCGACTTCTGCACCGATGGCAAGACGCCGACCCGCGCAACCCAGACCGAGCGCGGCTACTTTCTGTATACGAAGGTCGCGACTGCGCCCGATCCGCGGCTGAACACGTATCTCGAGCACATCGGCTGGATCCACCCCGACCCGAATGCCGAGCTCGAACGGCTCGTTCAACTCGGCGCGCCGCGGTTTCCGGTGGGCCGCGCCCAATGCGAGACGGCGTTTGCGGGCGAGATGGCTTGCAACGATTATTGGTTTTACCTGCAGGCGCCGAGCGGTGCGCGGGTCGAGGTCGCGAAGGGTCCTGGGCCTGCGACGATGGGATTCGGACACGTTCATCTGATCATGGGTGTCGACTACCCGTTCTTCGAGACCGCGACCGGCGGTGCTTTCAAGAACAAAGTCATCGATCTGGTGAATCATACGGACGCCGCGCTTCAGGAGAACATCCTCGACAACGAGATGGTCGTGGAGACGCGGGGTAAGCCGATCGATCACGTGGGCTACAGCACGATCGACCTCGACGCCGAGAAAGCGCGCATCGTCGCGGCTGGACTCACGCTGGCCGAGGACATCTCGTTCAAGCCGGAATACGGCTTTCGCAGCTTCTTCCTGAAGAGCGCGAAGGGGATCTGGATCGAGATCGTGGAAGACGCGCCGTTCGCAGCCCAGACGCCCTGACGATCGCCTGTCGCTTTCATCGTCGCGCGCCCGGCACAGCCAAACCCCGGTCGTGGAGAGGTAACGCGGTGTCCGAGCTGTCCGGTCACCGCCGCGCCCGCGGGCAGTCGACGGACGCGAGTGAGCGTTCATACATCTTTCGGAACCCACGAAAGATATCGGTCTCACGTGACTCGGATGTGGTGCAAACCCCATCACGAACGGCTGCTGCCGTGGCATGCATCGTGTTAGAGGACCGACTCACGATGCTTACGCCTAGTCTCAAACTTTGCTGTTTGGTTTGTCTGATCGCGGCCGCGTGTACGCCGGTCTCGGGGCGGCGAGCGGCGCTATTCGAATTCGATGGTGGAGATGGCGGTGGACTCGACGATGGGTCGGCCGCAGCTGAAGGCGGCGCGGACTCTAGAACGGATTCGAGTAGCGGCGGCAAGGGCTCGAACTCGGGAGCGGGTGGCGATTCCGGAAGCTCGGGTA
>DASRXR010000930.1:0-10179 GCA_035687405.1 Polyangiales bacterium | reverse complement strand
CTCTGCACCGAGACCCGCCATCGCATCGACGGCGACAGTCTTACGCAACAAGCCGTAGGTCGCGAACGAAGTCGCGAGCATCAATGCGACCCACGGCGGAGCGCCGGCGAGCCACGTCAAGTAGATGACGCCAGCAGCTGCAAAGCCGATCGCGAGCCACTGCGGTCGCCGCAGTCGTTCGCGAAGTACGATCACGCCGAGCACGACGTTCAACAGCGGATTGATGAAGTAACCCAAGCTCGCTTCGACGATGTGATCGTTGTTCACCGCCCAGACGAAGCCGAGCCAGTTGATCCCGACCGCGATCGAGCTCGCGATCAAACGATTGCGCGTGGGCGCGCTGCGCAGCGCTTCCCAAGCCTCTGCCTGTGCACCGCGCAGCCGGAGAAACCCAAACACGAACACGCAGCAGAACACCAGGCGGTGCGCCGTGAGTTGCACCGACGGCACGAACCGGAGCAGCCGGATGTAGAGCGGGAGCACTCCCCACAGGCTGAACGCGCCCATGAGTGCGAGCAGGCCGCGAGTTTCCTCGGAATTGCGCTGGGACTCTCGGTCCGCCGCTGTTACCACGCCGGGACCTTAGCAAAAACGAAAACGCCTGCGCACGGTTCGCGTGCGCAGGCGTTGTCTCTAAGCGATTCGGACTGGATGGGTGCCGGCGCAGGCCGGCCACTCAGGACTCTTCAGCGTCCGCTGCCGATGGCCGCGCCGACGGTCGAGCCGAACAGGATGCACATCTCACCGGTTTGCAGCTCGTTCGCGAAGCGGAGCGTCACGTCGCTCGTGTTGTTCACGTCGCACTCGATTCGGACTTTGTCGCCCTTCTTGAACTGCAACATGCCGCTCACGGCGCCGTCCGTCTTCGCGGTCGGGTTCAGCGCGGGGTTCATCGTGATGCTGTCGTAGTTGAAGACGCGCGACTCGACCCAATCCCACGAGTCGTAGATCAGGTTGTCGTTCAACCAAGCGGCGAAGCGCTCGGTGTGCGCGTGGCGATGACCAAACAACGTGACGAAGCGGCCATCACCACTCGCCGTCGCCGTCGTGGTGATCTTCTGCATCGTGCCCGGCGGGATCGCCGTGACCAACGCATTGACAGTCACGCCGCTCGTCTTCTGCGTGATCTCTTTTTCGTCGATCCACCAGATGTTGTACCAAATCTCGCTGATCGCCGGTTTGTCGGTGACGTTGTAGCGGTGGTAGTTCTGGCAAATGCTGACGTTCGGCGGGAGCTCGCGCCCGAGGCCCTCGTTCTCCGGCGCAGGAATGCCTTGCGGCGGCGACTCGGTGATGAGGTTTTGCGTGCCGGGGAAGCTACCCATGCCGGCGCCATCACACATCGTGAAACCTTCAGCCGGTTTGCCGGCGATCAGGTTGTTGATCAAGTGATGCGAGCCGGGCCGCATGCTGACCTTCATGTACTGGAAGTAGCGCGCCGTCGTGCCGGTGTCCGGAACGTTGACGACCGCATACGTGTTGAACTCTTCGCCCGGCTCGATCAGGTACTTCTTGATCTCGGCCATGTCCTGGTAGTTCTTCGGACCGAAGTGGATCTGAATGCCTTTGCCTTCGGGAGGCGGCAAGAGGCAGTACTCGTCACCCGGGTAACCACTCTTCAGGTTGCACGGATCGAGGTTCGTGCTGCACGGCTTCGACCACGAAGCACGGCGCTCTGAACACGCATCGGGAAAACGCGCTTCCCCGCCGCCCATCGTCGGCTTTTCGGTCGGAGTGACCGGCATCTCGACCGGCGGCTTCTCCGCGGGATTCACGCCTGGATTCGTGTTCGGAGGCGTGTTGCCCGCCGGGTTGGTCGGCGTCACGTTCGACGGAGGCGATGTTGGAATAGCCGCGCCAGCCGCGCCGTTATTGCCCGTATTGCCGACAGGCGTGGTCGCAGTGGGCGTCGTTGGAATCGGGTTGACGGCAGGGTCAGTGCCGCCTTCGGGATCGGAGCCGCAAGCCACAGCAGATGCCGCCAGCAGCACGGAAGCGTAAATAGTCGCGTTCAGTTTCATGTGTCCTCCGCGGTTGAGCGGGTATCGCCCAGGCTGGATGCCGACCAATATCGGAAGGATCCATATGAAAAACAAGCAAATACCAGGCTGGAGCCGTTTCTGCCATCACCTGTGCGGCCAACCGTTCACACAGCTGGCCCAGGTTGTCAGTTGACGACTAGCGCGTAGTCAGGTGTTTGGACTCGACAATTGTGACGCATCGGGGTGATCGCTTGCAGCTGTCAGCTGCAAAGCAAGGGCGTCCCCGGCGCGCGGTAGAACTCTCAAACACCTCGGATAGCAGCGGAAACTCAGCTGTCACCGTCCTCGGATGAGGAGTTCAACGCTGGACAGCGTTGGTAGGGGCCTACGCAGACTGTGGGCGTCGGTAGATCGCTCACAGTAGTGAGATCGGTTTTGCACGTTAGGTCGCCGAAGAATTCGGCACTGGATTCGACCGAGGCGAGCGTACAGGCGAGGTATTCGTCGTCGCTCTGGCGCTCCGGAGCGGCTGCTTTGCCCCCTGCAGCTCGACCGGTCAAACCCTTCGGCGCGCTCAAGAACCTCGACGTCGTTCGGATCGAGCTTCGCGCAGTGCACGTCGCAGATCGTTTCGACTTGGCTGCCCGCGGCTCCCTGATGCTTCCGCTGCGCGGCGCTATAGCAGAGCCATCCGACTGAGCGTCATGTCCTTGCCGGCGACGCAGGCTGGCTTCGTCGGATCGATCGTCTTGACTCCACCGCTGAGGTCCGTCGCTTGATAGCCGACGCGCACTGCACCATCCGTTGCTAACGCGAGCGTTGGGTTGTGCAGCATCCAGGCGTCGATCGAGCAGTTCGGCCACAAAATAATTCCGTCGGGCGGCAGATCTGCCGCGAACTCGACCTTCGTGAGCGTCCACTCCGCCTCTTCCGCCACGCAGTCCGCTTCGTCGCAGTGATACAGACCGATGTTGTCATTCAACGTGAACACGAACCGCGGGTGGTTCTTCGCGTCGACCGCAATGTCCACGCCCGCGCCGAGCTGCGGCAGCTTGCTCATCAGAGTGCCGCGCCAGTTGTCTTCGCCGCACTGCTGATCGCACTCGAAGTACATCAAGCTGCGTTCGCCCGTCTCGAGCTTACTCAACGCGACCACGCGCGGTCCACCCGCCGCCGTCAACGCCAAGCCGATGCTCGGCTTGATCTCTTGCGTCTGCTCTTCGAATGCAGTGCCGAGCCCGATGCCCGTCCAAGCAGCCATCGTCATACAGTCGCCACTCGCGCAACTCAGATACGCGAGCTGCTTCGCGTTCGTCGCCTTGTCGACCACGACCGTGCCGACGTGCGGGTGATCCTTCGCGTCGAAGCGCAACGTGGAGTTTTGCCAAATCGCATCGCCGATCGGCGCCATGCTCCAGCTCGCTGCGCTCGTGCAATCTGAGTCGCACTGGGCGTACAACGTCTGCGGGGCCTTCTGACCGACTCCGAGAAACGCGAGATACGTGTGGAGCAAGAACCGCGGCCGACCTTGCGAATCCACTGCGAGCGCTTCGCCGGTCGCATCCTGATCGCCTGAATGCTCGACGATCACCGACACAGTCCAGTTCGCCTCGCCGGTGCACTTCTGATCGCACTCGGCGTAGTAGATGCGAAGGTACGTCGGCAAGATCACGCGCGGCCGGCCGTCCGGCGTGAGCGCGAGCATCGCGCTGCCGGGGACGCCGTCGGTCGGCAACGTGACGACTTTCATCGCCTTTGGATCGGCGCAGCTGTTCGGGCAATAGGCGTAATACGCACTGCCGCCGCCGTACGCCGGATACACGGCATGGACGCCACCTTTGCGATCGACTTCGACGCGCGGAGCCGTCGTGTTCGTGGGCTCAGGCGTCGGGAGGAAAAACTTTTGCGCCGCACCCGCGGCGGGCGTGTTCGGAGCGCCCGCGCTGCCGCTACCCGCTGCAGTCGAGCCGGCGGTGCCGCTACCCGCTGCACCCGCCGAACCGCCGCTGCCAGCCCGTGGTGCCGGCTTACTGGGCCCGTCCTCGACCGCAGCGTCCTTGCCGTCGACCGGCAGGATCTCGCCCGCATCCATCTCATCCTCGTCGTCTCCGCCGCTCGGGCAAGCTGCGAGCAGAAAGAGACACCCGAGCAGCGGCAGTCGCACATATCGATCGCTAGACATGACAATTCTCCCGTTCTGAGCGCAGCGCTCCCGGTCGCCGCGCCCATCGCAGAGAGGGGCGGGCGTCGGCGCCGGAGTTTCGGACCGCGCAACGCGAAGATGACTGAACTCGCGGCGCGCGCTTGCTAAATGGTCGCTAACGCGAACCTTGGGTTTCCTAAGATTATCGTAACGGCCGATCTTATGAGCTCGATCACAGCGCAACTGCCGGTTCTGGTCGTCCACGGGTTATGGGACACCGAAGCCCGAATCGATCCACTCGTTCGCGGCCTCAAAGCGCGCGGCCTCGAACACGTCTCGAGCTTCGACCTCCAACCTAACAGCGGTCGCGCTCCGATCGCCGAGCTCGCACGCCAAGTAAAGGAACGCGCGGACGCGCTGCTCGCAAAGCACGGAGCCCGTCAGATCGACCTCGTCGGTTTCAGCATGGGCGCACTCGCAGCTCGCTACTTTCTGCAGCGCTGCGGCGGGCGCGATCACGTGCGCCGCTTCATCTCGATCTCCGGACCACACGCCGGCACCTGGACCGCGTTCGCACTTCCGTTCGCAGGCGTGCGCGAGATGCGGCCCGGCAGCGCACTCCTTCGCGACCTCGACTCGGACCCAAATCCGTTCGGCGACGTCGAAGTTCACTGCCTCTACACGAGCCTCGATTTGATGATCGTGCCGCCGGTGAGCAGCGTGCTGAAGAATGCGAAGAGCGTACACCGGCTCCGAGTGCCACTGCACCGGTTCATGCTGCACGACCGGCAGGTCCTCGACCTCGTCGCGGGCCTCTTGCACGCGACTTGTTGATCGGACATCCGGCCTGCTAAAGGAGCCGCCATGCGAATCCTCTGTCTGACCGCAGCCGCCCTGCTCGCGCTCGCGTGCAACAAAAACGTCGACACCGCACCAGCACCGGGTGCACCCGCCCCGAACGCACCTGCGCCAGTCATGCCGCCGTCGTCGGACAAGCCCGCAGCCGCACCAAACGCGCCGCCGTCAGCAGCAATGGCGAACGACGAGGCGCCACCCACCGCCGGTGGCTTGACCTGGCGCGCACCCGGCCCGCTCACGCGCCGCGCTCCGAAGAGCCAGATGCGCGCCGCGGAGTACGGTCTCGAAGGTGATCCGTCCGCCGAGCTCGCAGTCTTTTACTTCGGCGCGGATCAGGGCGGCACGATCGAAGACAACATGACGCGCTGGATCGGCCAGTTCACGCAGCCGGACGGCTCGGAGACCAAAGCCAAACGCGACGAGCGCAACGTGAAGGGCATTCCGGTCGCGCTCGTGGAAGCCAAAGGCAACTTCTCGGGTGGCATGGCGATGCCCGGCGCAGCGCAGCCGTCGGGGACAAACGACGCGATGTTGCTCGGTGCGATCGCAAAAGGCCCGAACGGCGCGGTTTTCTTCAAGTTCACCGGGCCGCGCGCGAGCCTCGAGAAGGCCCGAACGGCATTCGAAGCTTTGATCGATACGATCGAACCAGCTCCCTGAAGAACGGAACTAAACTGCGTCGCGCGGCGGACCGACAAAGAACAGCGCGATCCCCGTGATCACACCCGCAGCGGACAAGTAATACCCGACCGCGGCCAGCCCGTAATTCCCAGCGAGCCACGTCGCGATGTAAGGCGCGAGTGATGCGCCGAAGATGCCCGCGAGGTTGAACGCAAGTGAAGCACCGGTGTAGCGCACCGCGGTGGGAAACATGCCCGCGAGCGCCGTACCGAGCGGCCCGTACGTAAGCCCCATCAGCGCGAGACCCAGCGCGAGAAACGCGAGCACGCCCGCTTCACTGCCGGATCCGAACAGCGGCGCGAGCACGAGACCGAACACGCTGATCGCAACGGTCGCACCGATCAGCACCGCACGGCTTCCGAAGCGATCGGCGAGCTTGGCCGAGATCGGAATCGTCGCGGCGAAGAACAGCACGCCGATCATCTGCAGAATCAAGAACTCTTGCCGCGGAAACTTCAGCGCGGTCGTGCCCCAGCTGAGCGCGAACACCGTCATCAAATAGAACAACACGAACGTCGCGATCGCACCGAGCATACCGATCAACAGCGTGCCGGGGTGTTCCTTGAAGACCGTCACCACCGGCATGCGCACGCGCTCGTTGTTTGCGATCGCGCGCTGAAACGCCGGCGTCTCTTCCAGCTTCAAACGCACGTACAATCCGACGAACACGAGCAGCGCACTCGCGAGAAACGGCGTGCGCCAACCCCAATCGAAGAAGCTTTCGTCGTTCACCCACTTCGACAAGCCGAGGAACGTCGCAGTCGAACACAGGAAACCGAGCGGCGCTCCGAGCTGCGGAAACATGCCGTACCACGCGTGTTTTCCCGGCGGCGCGTTCTCCGTCGCGAGTAACACCGCACCGCCCCACTCGCCGCCGAGTCCGAGCCCTTGGCCGAAGCGGCACAGCGCGAGCAGGATCGGCGCGAGGATCCCGATCGTGTGATACGTCGGCAGCAGGCCGATCGCCACGGTCGACAAACCCATCGTGAGCAGTGCAGCTACGAGCGTCGCTTTGCGGCCGATGCGGTCCCCGAAGTGGCCGAACACCGCCGAACCGATGGGCCGCGCAAAAAACGCGAGCGCGAACGTCGCGAGCGATTGAAGCGTCGCCGACGTGGGATCTCCCGCAGGGAAAAACAACTTCGGGAACACCAAAACGGCAGCGGTCGCGTAGATGTAAAAGTCGAAGAACTCGATCGTCGTTCCGACCAAGCTCGCGAACAGCACGCGCGCCGGCGAATTTCCAGTCCGTTGGGTGACCCCGTCCATCACAAGCCGTCACTTTCTCCGACTTCAAGTCAGCCAAGCAGGCTCGCCGCGCGAGCCGTCCCCGGCGCGGACAATAAGCCCAGCCGGCGCGCCAAAGCGAGGCCCGATTTTCAGATGTATCGCGCCTGGATCGCGTCGCGCGTCGGCCGATCGAGCGCCTTGCTTTGCAGCAGCTGTTCGATCGTCAGAGCCTCGAACGTCGATGGATCTGCCAGCAATTCTCGGTAGTGCGCGACTGCAGTCGCAAAGCTGGGATTGAGCGCCGGATACACGAGCACAAATCGCCCCTGTCGCCAGCGCTGAGAGCCGTGCTGCAGCATCGCCAAAACCAGCGAATGCTCTTGCCAGATCCGCTGCAGGGCCGTGCCGATCACCGCGGCTTGAAAGCCATGGATGAACACGCCGGAACGCTCCCCGACCGCGACGAACCGCGCACGCGCCTCCGGATCCGGAGCAGGCTCCACCGCCGCGTGCTCGTGATACTTCACTTGCAGGCCGATGACGGTCGCGCCGGCCGCGCCATCGATCTCGAACGCGACGTCGAACCCAGCGCCCGTCCCTAGAAACGCGGGATCACGCCAGCCCGGCGAATGGGCGAACCGCAGGCTGACGCTCCCAGCGGCGAGCTTCGGCCACCACGCCTCGACCGCCTTCGCCGCGAGCGCAGGGTTCCCGGCGAGTGTCCCAAACAAATTGAAGGACAGCGCGCCTGGCGACAATAAGTCGGCCCACAACGCGTCCTCATCGAGGTTCTGATCGACTTCGCGGAGCGATAGCCGTGCGCGCACGGCCTGGAACGCAGGCGGCGTCAGGAAGTTCGAGCCGTGCTTGCGCGCGTAGTCGAGATCGATGCGGTTACCGACCTTCTTCGAGCGCAAGCCGCCGCGGTAGGGGTCGCTGCCGATCGGAAAGCCCTGCGTGTCCCGCCATTGCGCCTGGCGCCAGCGCGCGAGGCGCTTCCAAGCGGTGGTCTCCGGCTCGCTCGCCAGCCGATCCGCGTCGAACCAACACTCGGCGTCACGCGCCTCTGCGTGCGTGTAGTGCGCCGCGACCATCGCGCGGTCGATCGCCTCGTGTGCTTCACGTCCCGCCCGTCCGCCGTCGAGATTCCCGCTCATGCGCAGCCGAACTCCCGACGACAATCCTACTCCTGTGCGCTGTCGGGCGATCGCGGCGATCGCGATGTTCGCTCGCGAACCTTGCGCCGTTCGCGTTGTCAGCAACCCTCGCACACGCCGCACCATGATCCGATTGCCGGAGACCAACGCAGGCGAGCCGTTCGGGCCGGGTTGTGGTACGGCTCGCCGTTCGCCTTAGCCCTGAAACATGGGTAGGCTTTGCCGCACTGCCGGAGGGTAACTGGATGTCCGACCAAGATCTCAAAGCCGAGCTGGAGCGCCTGCGCGCGGAGAATTCACGGCTCAAACAGCGGGGCTCGCGCGGCGTGTCGATGAAGGTGTCTGAGAAGGGTGGTGTGTCGATCTACGGGCTCGGGCGCTTCCCGGTGACGCTCTACAAGGAGCAGTGGGAAAAGCTTCTCGACATGTCCGACGACATCCGAGCTTTCATCCTGGAAAACACCAGCAAGCTGAAGATCAAGGGTGACGAAATCAAGGCTGAAGAGACCAAGGGTGACGAGTAAGCCCGGCCGATGAGGACCGGCCCGAACGCGCGCGCTCGCGGACGCCGCACCGAACTGCGACTACTCGCACGCACGAGTTCGGCGCCGCCTTCGGTCCGGCCGTCCGGCACGCCGGTCAAAGAGCGTTCGCTCGTCCCGGTCGCGCCCGAACGGGTGTTGCCGGACTTGTTACACGCGCAAGCCTGCGTGAGCGTGGACGAACCTTCGATCTTGCACGCGCTGTCGTTCGCGTTCGTGGCAGGCAGCGCGGGTGGTTCGCTTCGGACTGCGCTCGCGCGGACTGCGGTTGCCGCTTCCAGCTTCACACCCGAGACGCTCGAAGACGGCCTGTTCATCGACGAGCTGCTCTCGATCGCGTTCGAGTTTCCGATCGGCGGCAAAGCTGCGCCGATCGATAAAGCCCTGTTGCGGCGTATGTTCACGCGGCCGCCGAGCGAGCTCGCAAACGTGCTGCAGCGCCAAGCAATTTTGCGCGAGCTCGCCGATACGCCGGCGCTCGTAGACGCACTGCGAAGCTTGTACGTGAAGACCGCGACTCTTCCGGCGTTGTGTGACGACGAAGGGAGCGATTCGAGGCTCGATCCCACGCAGTGGCGGCTCGACGTGCTGCGCGCGCTGCGAGATGCGTTCGTCGCGATGGATGACTGCTTCGCGAGCGCGAGCTCCGAGCTGAAGCGTTTGCACGCGTTCGGATCACACGTGCGCGAGAGCGCGGGGTTCAAGCAGCTGCAGGCGCTGCTCGACTTCGAAGGCGACAGCGCTCGCGCGGACCTGATGATTCGCCTCGGTGCAGACGGCAAGATTCGCTCGCTCGATATCCTCACCTTGCGAGAGCGGCGCGACTCGCAGTTTCACGTCGGGCCGATCCGGCGGCTGTTCGCGCGGCTTCTGGCCTGGGTGCAGGGCTATCGCATCGGGCCGATGGAAGTCGTGGATCGCTGGCTCGAGACGGTGTTCGAAGGCGTGCTCCAGCACGTTCCCGCGCTCTTGCAGCTCAAAGGCGACCTCGAGTTCTACTTGGCCGCGCTGCGGTTCAAGAGTCTCGCCGAAGCGCGCGGGGTTCCGGTGTGTTTGCCCGAGCTCGTGACGTCACCGCCGCGTGAGCAACCGAAAATCATTCAGGCGATGTGGAACCCGCTGCTGCTCACGGGCGAACGCGCACCGGTGCCGACCGACCTGGCGCTGCCGAGCTTTTCGCCGACCTGCATTACGACCGGGCCGAACTCGGGCGGTAAGACGCGCTTTCTGCAAGCGGTCGCGTTGTGTCAGCTGCTCGGACAGGTCGGTGTGTTCGTGCCCGCGCGCAGCGCACGGCTGCGGCCGGTCGCCGGCATGTTCGTGTCGCTCGGTGAAGCACCGCACGCCGATCAAAAAGAAGGCCGGCTCGGCATGGAGCTCGTGCGCATCCGGCGTTTGTTCGAACGTGCGCACACCGAATCGCTCGTGGTGCTCGACGAGCTGTGTTCGGGCACGAATCCTTCGGAAGGCGAAGAAATCTTCCGCATGTTGCTCGAGCTCTTGCACGAGCTCACGCACGAGGTTCACATCACGACGCACTTCCTGACGTTTGCGTCGTCGCTCCAAGCCGAAGCTGAAACGCTCAG
>DASRXR010000929.1:0-8972 GCA_035687405.1 Polyangiales bacterium | reverse complement strand
TTCCGGCCGCACCGTCGCCACTTCGACTGCTGCGATGTTCCCGTTCGCCTGCGCTTCGAAGCGATACGCGCCGGGCTTGAGCTCCATCGCCGCGGCCTCACCGACCGTCAGCGGACCGTGCGGTTCTCCGTTCACGAGCAGCACTGCGTCCTGCACGTCGCTGTAGACGCGCACGGCGACCGGCTTCGGTTCCGAAGGCGGAGTCGCTTTGACTAGCTTTGGATCTGCCGGTGCAACTTCTTGCGGGGATTCCTGCACAGGCTCGACCGCCGCACTGCCGTTCGAACCCGACACAGCGAGCAACCACGCACCACCGAGCAACACGACGATGCCGGCCGAAACCCAAAGCACGGAGCTCGCGCCACCGCTCGGCGGAATCGAAGGATCTTCCGTCCCGCGCATGCGCTCGGGCGGCATGCTGCTTCGCGACGAAGTTGCTTCCGTCACCTCGTCATCCGAGTAGACGCTCTTCGAACCCGAGACCGGCAGCAGGGGATACTGCAGATAGCCGAACGTATCGGTGTCCCGCAGATCGGGCAGCCCATCGCCACCGAAGTCCACGACGAGAACGGTGATGTTGTCATGCCCGCCACCTTGCTCCGCGTACTTGGTCAGCTGCGCAGTGGCGTCTCCCGGATCACTGACACTCATCAACGTGTCGCGCAGCGAATCGACGTGAACCAACCCCGACAACCCGTCGGAGCACAGCATCAACCGATCGCCGCGACGCAGCTCCACGAACGTCAGGTCGACTTGCACGGTCTCGGACGTACCGAGCGCTTGCAGAATGATGTTCGAGTGCTCGAACGCCTCGGCCTCGGCCTCGGTCAGGTGCCCCGCCTCGATCAATTGATTGACGAGCGATTGGTCTTTCGTGAGCTGCTTCAGCACACCGCCGCGCAACAAGTACGCGCGACTGTCGCCGACCTCGGCGACGAACAGCACCTTGTCGACCAGGACTGCGACTGTCGCAGTTGTACCCATGCCGCGGCGCGAACGTTCCTTTTGCGCAGACTCGAAGATGCGCTTGCCCGCTTCTTCCACTGCCGATACCAACCGCCGGGCGAGCTCATCGCGTTCCCGAGGGGGACCGCTGCGACGCAGAGCCTCGTGCAGAATGTCGACCGCCATCTGGCTTGCGACTTCGCCTGCGGCAGCTCCACCCATCCCGTCGCACACGGCGAAGAGCTGACCGCCCTCGCCGACCGCGTCGGACTGCACCAAGTCGCGAACTGCGATTTCGCCCGTGGAGAGGTTCGCAATTAACAGGTTGTCTTCGTTGTGCTCGCGGACCAGGCCGACTGAGCTGCGTCCGGCGAAGCGTACGTGCACACCCGGCCCCGCCAACTCGGCTGCCGCAGCAGCGGCGAGCGCGCGGGCTTCTGGATCGGACAACGACGCCGGGGGTTCTGTCCCAGCGACGTCTGACTCGTCCTCTCGCGCGTCACTCATGACCGGCTCTGACCTTCTCGTCCGTTCGCGACCAGATCGAATCGGAACAGGTGGCGACCCAGACGAAACTGATCTCCGGCGCTCAACATCCGCTCGGCGCGACATCGCAAGGCAGTACCGTTACTTGAACCCAAGTCTCGCAAGACGAAGCGCCGATCAGCGGCATGTAGCACAACAGCCGCGTGTCGCCGTGAAAGAAACGGGTCGTCAGAAAACGTGAGGTCTGCAGATTCACGCCCCAGAACAGTCTCCTGCCGATGCAAGTAGTAGACGTCGCGCGCGAGGCCTTCGGTCGTGTACTGCGTCAGTCGCCCCAGGCGCGGTTGGTCGGGCGTTCCAAACACCATCACTCCATGCTGTGTCGCGGGACCCACCTGGCGCTCAGCCTCCGACGATATCTCGAATCGTAACACTTGCTGCCCGATGAGGATCATATCTCCGTCCGCGAGCGTTTCCGGCTCTCGCAAGCGGACGTAAATCCCGTTGGTACTGCCTAGGTCCAGCAGTACGAAACTATCATTTCTGAGCTCGATCCGCGCGTGGCGCGGCGAGAGATAGGGGTCGTCGCGCAGAACAATGTCGCCTTCGCGACCACCTATGTCGACCCGATCGCCGCTGATTGGGAACACGCCGCCATCCGAGCCGTCGCGTTGAAGGATCACGAGCTGCGCAGGTGCGCCCCCAGTATCGGTTGGAGGCACTGTTCCTGCGCCGGGAGTGGCGGCCTTGCGACCGGCTGAGTACTCGCCGCCACAGAACTTGCAGAACTTAGCGTTGTGCTCGCCGGCCGCACCGCACTGACCGCAAGGCGCAAGCATGATGGACGACACCCGCACCGGCGGGCCGATGTTCGCGATCTGACCACCCACGTCCGAAGGGATAGCGAGACCGCACGACCGGCAATATTGGAGACCGGGTGCGTTGTTCACCCCACAGCTGGGGCAAACCACGACGCCTGCAAAAACGGCCTGCGTGGGACGGCTCGCGCGGGGGTCGATAACCGCGCCACAACCATGGCAAAACGCGTGGCCTGGCGGATTGTCCCGATGACAGCAGGCGCAAATCATGGTTGACGCGAGTGGAACCTTGCCATGAGGTGTCCGTCAAGATAGAGAGCCGAAAGTCCGAAAGACGAGCGGGTTCGCATGGACACTAGCGAGAAACTCGACCGCTCGCCGTCAGGCAGACGCCGATACGATTTAAGGTTTTCGCGGGCGGTTCACGGCGTTCGGTTTTATGTTTTTCGCGAGCGGCCTCTGGGCACTGCAAGTGCCCGCAAAGCTTCTGTTGACAAGGATAGAGCTTCGATAGTAGGCGCGTTTCCCGACTGGAAGGGATGACCGGCCATGGAAATCTTCCTCGACAAGAGAGCGGTCAAGCAAATCAGGCAGTCTGCTACGGACGCGATCGATGACGGCGACACGGAGACGTTGCGCGAAGACGTCATGGACGCGTTCAGTGAGGAGCAGATCGAAGAGGTCGAACGCCGCATCGACAGCGGCGACATGTACGATTTCATCAGCGATGCCCTAGAAGAATGGGATGGAGATGACGTCGACGAGCTGTTCGAATTGCTCGAGACGCACCTCTCCGACCTCGGCGTAGAGCTCAAGTACAAGAACCCCGAGCTCGAGGACGAAGAGGAAGAGCCCGCCGAAGAGGAAGAAGAAGAAGAAGACTTCGAGGGCGACGAAGAGGATGACGACGGCTTGACTGAAGACGAGCCGCTCGATCTCCCGGACACCGACACCGAAGGTTGATCGGTTTGGGTTGAAGCGGCGCCGGTGTGCTGCAGCTATGAGCTGCGAGCGACCGGCGCCGATTTGATCTGGGATCGGACGTTTTGACTGCGGTGCTGGTTTTGCGCTCGCGCGCCGGTGCCGGTGTGGTGCCGTTGGGCCCGCGCCCGCGCGTCCACATGCCGATCAGCGACGGGAAGGCGCGTGGGCCTCGTCGCGGGACGCGCGCCGCTCCAGCACGAATCATCGCGATGTCCCGCTCGTGGGCTCGTGGGCTCGTGGGCTCGCGCGGGAGCCCCGTGTTGCCCTGCTAGTTGCGCTCGCGCGTGACCGCCGCGAGTGCGGTCAGCGCCGTGTCGATGCCTTGCGCTGACACATCTAGATGCGTGACGGCGCGGATTCGCTTCGGCCCGATTGCGTTGATGCGCACTCCGGCCGCTGCTGCGCGCTGCACGAACTCGGGCGCCGGAATCGAGCGCAGATCGAAGATCACGATGTTTGTCTCGACCTGCGACGGATCGAGCGCGATGCCCGGCAACTCGGCGAGACCCTGAGCGAGGCGGCGCGCGTTCTGATGATCCTCCGCGAGCCGCTCGAAATGATGGTCCAGCGCATACGACGCTGCGGCGCACAGCACTCCTACCTGCCGCATTCCGCCGCCCAACATTTTGCGATAGCGATGTGCGCGTTGAATCAGCGCGCGCGATCCTGCGAGCACCGAACCCACCGGTGCACCTAGTCCCTTTGAGAAACATGCACTCACGCTATCGGCCGGGCTCGCGAGCAGTTTCGTCGAAATCCCAGTTGCGACTGAGGCATTCCAGATTCGGGCCCCGTCGATGTGCACCGCGATCGAGCGTGCGTGTGCGGCTTGTGCGATTCGTTCCACTTCGGCTTGCGGGAACACTTTTCCGCCCGCGCGATTGTGTGTGTTTTCGAGCGCGCACAAGCGTGTTTGTGGAAAGTGGTATTCGCTCGGTTTGATCGCGGCGAGCATCTCGTCGGCGGTGAACAGCCCGCCCTGCCCTACGACGCTGAACTGCACTTGGGCCCAAGCGGCGCCGGCGCCCGACTCGTACAGCATGCAGTGCGCGCCTTCGCCGACGAGCACGTCGTTACTGCGTTCGCAGTGGCAGAGCAGTGCGAGTTGATTTGCCATCGTTCCGGTTGGAACGAACAGGGCGGCTTCTTTCCCGAGCAGATCGGCGGCGCGTTCTTGAAGTCGGAGTGCGCTCGGGTCTTCGCCGTAGACGTCGTCGCCGACTTCGGCGGAGGCCATGGCTCGTCGCATGCCGTCGCTGGGGCGTGTGACAGTGTCGGAGCGCAGATCGATCATGCTTCGCCTCGTGCGGGTGTGCCGGAAGTGCGGCGTAAACGGGTAGGCAGGCTCGGCGTGTGGGCCTGCAAGACACCCTTGCACCGCCAGCACTCGATTGCTACACCTCGGCTCGCCTTCGGGCCGGGTGGCCCTAGTGGTCGCCAGCAGTTGTGGCGTGCGCCCTCTTAGCTCAGCGGTAGAGCAACGCATTCGTAATGCGTAGGTCTCGAGTTCAAATCTCGAAGAGGGCTCCAGTTTCACCCGGGCAGATTGGCCGACAGCTTCGATGTGGCCACAGCGGCACGTGCCGCCATCAGCTTCAGCTTCCGCGAGCCGTTTAGCGGTGCCTCCCAAACTCTGCCAGGCCGTGGAGTTCTCGCTCGGCCCGGCGCGCGTGCTCGGCCATACAGCATCATCGCTCCCGATGACGAAGAGTCCGAAGCGCCCAGCTTTCGTTTTGGATACGGCGACACGCTTGGTCGATCCGCCGAGGCTCTGCCGGCCACCCCACCCCGTGAGCAGGTCGGAGTCTATTTGATCGGATGTGGTCCGTACGCAATCTGTTTGTGTTCTATCTGTATGTTGTGGGCGCGTGCGACAACTCCAGCACCAACTATGCCGCCGCAATGGACGGCGGATGCCTCTGCCCTCGGCCGGGTCGGCAATGTGGTCCGAAGGCAACCGAGCGGATTACTTCGCAGCGCGCAGACGATCGATCGCTTGCTTCGCTTCCGCGAGGCTCGAGCCCGTTTGCTCGCGGTACAGCTCGATGGCTTCGATGACACGTCCCTCCTGTACGAGCTCGAGCAGGTCCGCGTCAGATGCGAGCGACGCGGACTGAGTGCGCTCCGGTAAAGGCTGACCGCGATCTTGCGCTTCGATCGCGAGCCGCGCTTCTTTCAAACCGACGCTCGCGCGCTGGCGGTACTTGCGAATGCGTTCGATCTTGTTCGGAGCCATCTGCCGCGCCGCATGCGGATCGCGCGTCGCGCTCGAACGATTGCACCAGAGTGCGATGCCGCAAATCATCCCGAAGCCGATGGCTACAGCGAGAAACCAGATGGAGTCAGGACCCACACGCCTAGAATCGCACGGTGCGGAAAACATGGCGATCGAGAATCAGCGACGTTGGTGCTCGAGCAGAAGCGGTTCTTTCAAGTCTTCCAGATTGCGTCGTCTGCTTGGACACTAACTAGCGTGCAGCGGAATCGCACACTCCCAACTATCCTGGACGGCAGCCAATCGATGTTCACTCCAAAAGCCACGCCAGACCTCCACGAGATCGCCACGCGCACGCTCGCTCACTACGAGCGCAACGCCGAAGCTTTTTGGGATGGCACCCGCGATCACGACGTCAGCCAAAACTACGCGGCGCTGCTGGATGCGCTCGGTCGCGGGAAGGGTTTGCGCATACTCGACTTCGGTTGTGGGCCGGGGCGCGACCTGTTGGCGTTTCGCGAGATGGGCCATGCGCCGGTCGGGCTCGACGGCTGCGCCGCATTCGTGCAGCGCGCGCGGGCACAGACGGGCTGCGAGGTGATCCACCAAGACTTCTTCGAGCTCGCGCTGGGCGACCGGCAATTCGACGGCGTCTTCGCCAATGCGTCGTTGTTTCATGTCGCACGCGAGCTTCTTCCGGATGTCCTGGCCGAGCTCGCACGCGTGCTCGTGCCGGGCGGCGTGTTGTTCTGCTCCAACCCGCGCGCCTTTCAGGGCTACCAAGAGGGCTGGAACGCCGAGCGCTACGGCTGTTACTGGACGATCAAAGGCTGGACCGAGCAGATCGCTCGCGCAGGCTTGGTGCTGGAGCGCCACTACTTGCGCCCGGCCGGCAAACCCGCGGCTGAGCAGCCCTGGATCGCAATGGTTTGGCGCAAGGAACACTAAGAGTCGATTGAGCGATTCGAGTGTTGAAGAAGTTGCGTTTGCCATAGCGCCTTCTTCGCGTCCTCAGAATGCGGTAAGCCGACGCGATGACTTGCGCGCTCGGATGTCGCGACTTCCTCCTTGGCCCCGTGTGGGGGGCTGGCGGTGCACTCTTTGCACGTAGCGACAGGCATGCCGCCTACTGACGAGAGCGCGGATGCGAGGTTGCTCCGCGAGTGCCCGGATTGCGGGCTGTTTCAGTACGTTCCGATGGTTGCCAGCGGCGAAGGCGCGGAGTGCGTGCGCTGCGAATGCACGCTGCGCCGGCGGTCATTACAAGGTGTGGGTTTGCCGCTTTTCTGCGTCAGCGTGGCGACCGTGCTGCTCGCCATGGCTCTCTACTTGCCGATCATGAGCTTGCACGTGCTCGGGCGGTACGCGAGCGCGACGGTGCTGAGCGGACCCCAGCGTCTCGCTGAGTACGGAACCTGGGAGCTGACCGTGTTGGTGATCGCGACGCTCATGGTCGTGCCCGTACTCAAGCTCGCCGTGATGCTGGCGGCGCTGGTCGCGGCCACGGCAGCCTGGCCTTCCCGGACGCTCGCCTGGCTGTTCGGCTGGTTGGAGCGGATCACGCCGTGGTCGATGGTTGAAGTATTCTTGGTCGGAGCAGGCGTTGCGTATACGCGCTTGCACGCCATCGCCGATGTCGAAGTCGGGCCCGCGCTGATCGCCGCAGGCGCTTTCGTGTTGGCGAGCGCAGCCGCGGATGCCGTCTTGGATCGCGAAGCCGTGTGGCAAGCCATCGGCGGAACGGAGCGCGCCGCCGCGCCGAGCGACACTTCGCTCTCGCTGATCGGCTGCGATGTCTGCGGATGGGTCTCGCACTCGTCTCCCGGTCAACGCTGTCCGCGCTGCGTGCATGTGCTCGGGCATCGCAAGGTCAACAGCATCGCCCGGGTTTGGGCGTGCGTAGTCGCAGCCGCGATCCTTTTCGTGCCGGCCAACATACTGCCGGTGATGACGATTGTCCGGGCCGGTCGAGGGGGTCCGCGAACAATCCTGGGCGGCGTCGTCGAGCTAGGTGACAATCATCTGTGGGCGCTCGCGGTGGTGGTCTTTCTCGCCAGCATTGCGATCCCATTGCTCAAGCTCGGTGTCCTGACTTCGATCCTCGTGCTGACCGGCTGGGGCTCGCCGGCCTACCTGCGCCTGCGGACTCGCATGTACACGGTCGTCCGAGCGGTGGGGCGTTGGTCGATGATCGATATCTTCATGGTGTCCACGTTGGTGGGTCTGTTGCACATGGGGCCGTTGACCAGCGTTTCTCCCGACGCTGGCTCGCTGGCATTCGCGGCCGTCGTGGTGTTGACGATGATCGCGACCGAAGCGCTCGATCCGCGGATCATGTGGGATGCTGCGCGCGAGCGTCGCGACGCCACGCGCGCTGACCCCTTCAAGGATCTGGTCACGGCGTGAACAACATGAACGAGCCGAGCTCGAATCCAAGCGCACAGCGCGAGGACGGCAAGTCGCGCGAACAGGCTCCGACGGCGCGGGTGAAGAAACGGGCACCGATCTCGCCGATCTGGCTCGTGCCGCTGGCAGCGGCAACCGTAGCGTTGTATTTGGCCGTGCACGCCTTCCTCGCCGGCGGTCCGCTGATCACCATTACGTTCAAGACGGCGGATGGCCTCACGGCGCATCAAACGGAAGTGCGGTACAAGGCGGTGAAGCTCGGCACGGTCGACGAGATCGCGCTCTCCGACGACATGACCCACGTCGTGACGCGAGTGCGCATGGACGCGACGGCCAAACCCTTGCTCACCGATCACGCACGGTTTTGGGTTGTGCGGCCGCGCCTGTCGGGCGGCGGTTTGGCCGGCGTGCAAATGGGTCTCGAGACGTTGGTCTCCGGCGCGTACCTCGCGATCGACCCTGGACTTCCCGGCGGTCTTCCCACGCAATCGTGGCAAGGTCTCGAAGAGCCACCGGGCGTGCGCTCCGACGAGCCCGGTCGCGTGTTCCGACTCAAGTCCGATCGGCTGGGAACGCTCGGCTCCGGCGCGCCCGTGTTTCATCGCGACGTTCGGGTCGGCGAGGTGCTCAGCTACGACAGTGGCGTCGCCGATGGGCCGGTCTCGCTCCGCGTGTTCGTCCGCGCGCCATTCGACTCATTGGTCCGAGACACCACGCGTTTCTGGAACACGTCGGGGCTGTCGCTCGACATGGGGCCGAGCGGGCTGCATCTCACGTTTCAATCGCTGCAGTCAGTGCTGTCCGGTGGGATTGCGTTCGACGCTCCGGCGAACGCCACCCGCGGCACGCCCAGCGCCGATGCGAAAGAATTCGCTTTGTATGACAGTGAAAGCGCGGCCAACGCGGACTTCTTCGAGCGCGTGCCGTGCGTCACATACTTGGAGACCTCGTTGTCAGGGCTCGTGGTCGGCGCACCGGTGCAGCTTCGCGGCGTGCAGCTAGGCATCGTCACCAGTGAACGGCTCGTGTTCGATGACGCGAACCATGTCGTCGCGCGCATCACGTTCGACCTGCAGCCGTTGCGCGCGCTCGAAGACAAGCGCCACAGCGCGCATGAC
>DASRXR010000928.1:0-4651 GCA_035687405.1 Polyangiales bacterium | reverse complement strand
CTATCCATTCTTTTACTGCAGCGCGCTGTGGTTCGCGGCCGACCTTCCGAACCCACACGTGCATCGCGTCTGGCTGTTCGTCTCGGCGCTCATCTTCTTCGCCGGATGGGTGCTCGCGCGCGGCGCGAACTTGCAGAAGTTCGCGTTCAAGACGCACCCCGAACGCACTGCCTTCGGCCCGTTCGCCCAACGCGCACTCGTGAGCGGCGACAAGCGCGTGCTGATCTCCGGCTTCTGGGGCCTGTCACGGCACGTGAACTATCTAGGCGAGCTGCTGATGGCGACCGGTCTCGCGCTGTCGCTGGGCTACCCGAGCGCGTTCTGGTCGTGGCTCTACCCGCTGTACTACGTCGCGTTGCTCGTGCCGCGTCAGATCGACGACGATCGCCGCTGCAAGGAGAAGTACGGGCCGCTGTGGGACGAGTATCAGCGTGCAGTGCCGAAGCGCATCATCCCGTTCGTGTACTGAGCTTGCGGGCTCACTCGGCAGTGCACGGGGTTTGGCTCAGGGTATCGTTGAACTTCCAGCAGCTTTCGATCTTCGGCCGCTTCCAAGCCATCGGCAAGAACGCATCGAGCTCAGTCGAGAGCGCTTCGGGCAACACGTCGTACATCAAGAGCTCGTACCTCTGCGCGCAGTCGTCGACGAAGATCGCCAAGGGGGGTATGTCCGCGTGTTCGTCGAGCAGCCTCATCTCACCAGTGGCTTGGCGAAGCTTTCGAAGCGCCGCGGCTGCAGGCTGCGGGAACACCGCGCCCGGCGGACTGCTTCCCGTCCCGACGAGCTTGGGAAAGTCTTCGAGCGATCGCGACAATGGCCACACGAGCACATCCTGCTCGCGCCTGCCTGGCTCGGCCTCCGGCGGCTCGCGCACTTGGGCGAATGCGTGAACCGGGCCGTTGTACGGAGTACCTACACTCGCGAGCCGCCGTAGCCATCGGGCGGCTTGCTCCATCGCAGCAGTCGACTTCGGCGAAGTCACGCAGTCGTCGCAGCGGCACCGCAGGCTCTCATCTCTCGTCGCGATCAGACGCTCCTGCCAGTGATCCGCGCAATCATACAAAGTGGACGGCAGCTCACCGAGCTCGTTGAGCGCCAAGTCCCGGGTCAGCTCGGCGACTGTGTCCGCAGTCAGCTCGCCCTCCACGACGCCCTGCCACTGGTCGGAAGCGACGTAGTAGTGGCATCGGCCATCGACGACCAAGAACTCTCCATGCAACTCGAAAGCCCAATAGTACACCTGCAGAAACGCGTTTCCGTGAGTGGCGACGACGAGCCGCAGCTCTGAGCTCCCGTCGCAAAAGCCCCCGACCGGCGCAGCGGGCGGCGCATCACGAGCTGGCACAGGATTGTCCGAGTCCGAGCCCGAAACCCCGACTTCCCAAACCGAGGGCTCCGGCGCCTCGCAGCGCGGGTCGACGTCCTCGGACGGCGCGTGATTCTTTGCGCAGCTGACGGCTGCAAGCACCATGGCGACCAAACATCCCCCACGCCGCATCTGAACCCCCAGCTATCGGCTCGGCTCCCCGTGCGGCATTGGCTCCGGGTTTTCTCTCGCTCGCTTGCGCAACACGCTGTACCCGACCGCCGCCACCGGCACTAACACCAGCGAGATGAACTGCGATGTCGAAAAGCCCGCCACGTCCCCCCGCTCGGGATCGTCTCTCAAGTACTCCAACAAGAACCGCGCGACCCCGTAGACGACCGTAAACCCCAAAAACAACTGCCCGTCGAACTGCTTTCGTCGATACAGCTTGAACGCCAACACGGCCAAAGCCAACCCGAACGCTCCCTCGTACAGCTGAACCGGATGCACCGGAAACGCGAACTCCGCGTCCCTCGCGAGCCCGTACGAGTTCACGTGATGCAAAAACGCCGGCGAGCCTCGCAACCCGTGCTGCGCCTCGTCCCAACGTGGGAAGCGCCCGAGCATCGCCAACCAACCCGGCGCAGACTCGGACAACCGCGTTCCGAAGTCACAGCCGTACAAATAACAACCGAGCCGCGTGAAGAACAACCCGAGCGTGATCGCCGGCGTCGCCGCATCGCCGACGCGAAGTAACGACACCTTCGCGAACCTCGCGTGCACGGCCGCACCGAGAAACCCACCGATGAACCCGCCGTACGCGACGAGGCCGCCCCCTCGGAGGTCGAACCACTGGCCCACCGACGTGAACTCTTCGCCGTGGGTCCACACGTACAGAGCGCGCGCTCCGATCAACCCGGTGATCGCGGCGGTCAAATACAGATCGGCGAGCAAGTTCCCAGCGAGCCCGGCACGCTTGCCGAGCATCATCATGACCTGCCAGCCCAAGATCAAAGAAACCCCGAGCATGACGCCGTACGAATAGATCGGCTGCGGGCCCCACGGGGTTGGGAGCTCGAACAAGACCGGATGCATCGGGCAGTCATGCGGCAAGCCCGCGTGCTTGGTCAAGCCGGCAAACAGTGCCGCCTGGCGCGCGATCCGCCGCGCGATCCGCCACAGGGGCCTGCGGTGCGTGCTCACGTACCAAAGCGTACGCTCCGCGCGCTCCTCGACCCCGGCGGCGCCTCGCGTGGCGCCTCGCGCACCACGCGGCGCTGTTTCGGTCAGGGCCTCGAGTGATGTCTCAAGCCGCTGCGAACCGTTTGGCTTCAGCCGCCCTTCGCGAGGGCTTCGAGCCGCGCCTGCGTCGGTGGGGCCAGCGGTGGTGTGAGTGACGCGCGCAGACAGTGCTCCGCGAGCCGCTTCGCCGATTCACTCGGCGCCTCCCACAACTTCGCGAGACTCGCGACGAGATCTTCCGGGGGCTTGTGCCAGGCCATGAAGAGCGCCGCCAACTCGGGATCGAGCTGACTACGCCGAACCGCATCGTAGATCGCGAACACGATCTGACCGCCGAGCGCCGGTTCACCGGGCGGCGCCTCGAGCACGTTCGCGCACATCGCTGCGACCAACTCTCGATCACTAACGCTCTCCGGATCGAACTGCGCGAGGACTTCGAGCTCGCACAAGAACACTTCCCAACCGAACGGTAAGTCGGAACGCTCGGGTGCGAGCCAGTAGACGCGATCGATGTCGATCGCGAACACGGCGAGGTGCACGTACTTCGTGCCGAGAGTGACGGCGAGCTGCCGATCCATGATCGTGTTCAGACCGAGCCCGGTCTGTTCTTTGCGGATCGTTCGAAGCGACCTACGCATCACACGCGACTCCATCCATCCCAGTGACTCCAGGTGACACGAACGATCCCAAGCCTGTGACCAGTCGAACGCTCGCGCACCAACGCAAGTCGATTGGACACAATTAGTGACACACCGTGGCTAACATGATCCCAAAAGCGCCCGGGCACACACCGTAGCGGCAGTTTTACGCGATTAGCCGCCCCAAAACACCCTGGACGCACCCCAGAAGCGTCCGGCGCACAATTAACTCTCGCGATACGGCCGCGAAACAAACGCTGAGCAGTCTCCGCACTGACTCTCGATGCGGGATTGTGCCCGCACCGCCCAGCGAGCCGCGCCGGCCTGGACGGGTTCGCAGTTCGGGAGGTTGGACCGGGTATGCACCGCGCGGTGTTACCGCCTCTTGAAATTGAAACCAGTCCTTAGGGAGGAGTTCATGAACAAATCAGTCACGTTGTTGTGCGGATGTCTGCTTGCCCTCGTGGCCGCTTGTGGCGGTCCAAAACCCGCCGAAGAAGCGCCAGCCGCGCCAGCCGCGCCGTCAGCCGCTCCGGCACCCGAAGCAGCGAAACCCTCGGACACCGGCCCGATCAAGGTCGGCATTCTCCATTCGCTCTCCGGCACGATGGCGATCAGCGAAACGTCGCTCAAGGACGTGGCCTTGATGACGATCGAGGAGATCAACGAGAAGGGTGGCTTGCTGGGTCGCAAGCTCGAGCCCGTCATCGTCGATCCCGCCTCGAACTGGCCGCTGTTCGCTGAGAAGGCGCGCGAGCTCCTCACCAAGGACAAAGTCGCGGTCACGTTCGGCTGTTGGACGAGTGTGTCGCGCAAGTCGGTCTTGCCGGTCTTCGAAGAGCTGAATGGCCTCCTGTTCTACCCGGTCCAGTACGAAGGCGAAGAGTCGTCGTACAACGTGTTCTACACGGGTGCCGCGCCGAACCAGCAGGCGATTCCGGCAGTCGAATACTTGATGGGCAAAGAAGGCGGCGAGGCCAAGCGCTTCGTCCTGCTCGGTACCGACTACGTCTACCCGCGCACGACGAACAAAATCCTTCGTTACTTCTTGCAGAGCAAGGGTGTCGCCGAAGCCGACATCATGGAGAAGTACACGCCGTTCGGTCACACCGACTATCAAACCATCATCTCCGAGGTTAAGAAGTTCTCGGCCGGCAAGCGCACCGCGGTCATCTCGACGATCAACGGCGACTCGAACGTGCCGTTCTACAAAGAGCTCGGCAACCAGGGCGTGAAGGCGGAAGACATTCCGGTCGTCGCGTTCTCGGTCGGTGAGGAAGAGCTTCGCGGCATCGACACCACGCCGCTCGTGGGCCAGCTCGCGGCATGGAACTACTTCATGTCGATCGACACGCCGGAGAACAAAGACTTCATCGCCAAGTGGATGGCGTACGTGAAGAAGAACAACCTCACGGGCGGCGACAAGCGCGTGACGAACGATCCGATGGAAGCGACGTACATCGG
>DASRXR010000927.1:0-2889 GCA_035687405.1 Polyangiales bacterium | reverse complement strand
CCTTTACGAGTTCGTGCAGGTCGAGCGCCGCACCGAGCCCTGGTGGCGCCCGTATGCGAACCAACAGCTGCGCGAACCGGCAGCTGCGGTGCTGCAAGCGCTGATCAACCTGCAGCGCAAGAACGAGAACCTCCAGCTCGCAGAAGAGAAGGCGATGCCCGGCGAGGAAGCGGCGCTGGACAAGATCATCGAAGAGATGGGCGCGTACATGCTTCGCAAGTATCGCAACGGCGATTACGAGCGCGGTGGCAACACAAAAACGCACGGTCTGGTGCGCGCCGAAGTCACGATTCGCAGCGATCTCCCGAGTGGTCTGCGGCAGGGCATCTTTCGCGAACCCAAGACGTTTCCGGCATGGATTCGGTTTGCTGGACCGGGCCCGGACAGCCCGGCGGACATCGACGACGTCGGATTCCAGAGCATGAGCATCAAGCTCATGAACGTACCCGGGCCGAAGCTGCTCGACGACGAGAAGCACACGCAAGATCTGCTCTGTGTTTCGACTCCAACGTTCGTCACTCCGAACGTGGTCGTCAACGCACGGCTGCATGCGCAGTCGCTGACGCGAACACCGCTCTTCTATTTTTTCGATCCGCGACAGACGCACGTCCTGGACTTTCTGATGCAAGCGTTGTGGAACGAGACGCAGACGAGCCCGCTCGAGTGCCAGTACTGGAGCTGCACGCCGTATCTGCTCGGCCAAGGGCGCGCGATGCTGTATTCAATGCGGCCGCGTGCGACGACGCGCAGTCAAATCCCCGACTTGCCGCGCCGTCCACCTGACAACTACCTACGTGACAATCTGGTTGCGACGCTCGCCGATCGCGACGCGCACTTCGATCTGATGATCCAAGTTCAAACCGATGCACACGCCATGCCGCTCGAGAATGCGGCGGTGCGCTGGCCTGACAAGCTCTCCCCGTGGGTTCAGGCCGCGGACATTCGGATTCCGAAGCAAGTGTTCGACACGCCGGGGCAGTTGCGGTTTGCCTCACAGCTCTCGTTCACACCGTGGCACTGCATTCCGGAGCATCGGCCGCTCGGGAATCTGAATCGTGCGCGACGCCGCATGTATTGGGAGTTGTCGCGACTGCGGTTCGGAAAAAATCAGCTCGCTCACGTCGAGCCGACTGGGAGCGAAAAATTCGATGAAGTCAGCGAGCCAGTGAAGAGTACGGACGGTCGTCGCGACTTGCGAACAGCGAGCTGACGCCACGTTGTGCCCGGCACAGATAGGTTCCGGTGCCGGGCACGTGCCACGAGATTGTGAGCTACGCCAGCCCCTGTCGCCCAGTCTTAGCGTTCGCGCGCGAGTCCGACGACGTTTCCAATCAAGCGTAAGCCGTGGTCACCGTCGGCGCTCAAGATCGACTCGGGATGAAACTGCACCGCCCACCACGGCCGGGTCCGGTGCGCGACTGCCATGACACAACCATCCTGCGCGGTCGCGACTATCTCGAACTCGGCTGGAAATGTGCTCGGATCCGCGTGCAGCGAGTGATAGCGGCCAACTCGAAGCTCCTGCGGCAATTCCGCGAACAGTGGGGTCTGCCCGCACGCGATGAGTGACGCTTTGCCGTGCACCGGTGTCTCGAGCTGCGCCAAGCGTCCTCCGCAGAACTCGACCATCCCTTGTAGGCCGAGGCAGACCCCGAACACCGGCAGCTCGCGACGTGCGAGTTCGGCGAGCGTGTCGCGCATCGCGAAGTCGTCGGGCCGTGCCGGTCCGGGTGAGAGTACGACTAACCTCGGTGTGAGTCGTTCGAGCTGAGCTCGAGCGATGTCATAGCGCAGCGTCGTGACATCACAGCCGGATTGGCGAAAGTAGTCGCCGAGCGTGTGCACGAACGAGTCGCGGTGGTCGATCACGAGGACGGGTAGCCGTTCGCCGTGGTGGCGCGCGGGTCTCACTGTGGCGGCTGCTGGCGGCTTCCGTTCACCGGCAGACGCGAGGGCCCCGAACAATGCAGATGCTTTGAGCTCGGTCTCGCGTTCTTCTGCGTCTGGATCCGAATCGAAGTGCAGCGTCGCGCCCGCACGCAGGTGTGCGATCCCGGCGCGAATCTGCAAGGTGCGCAGCACGAGGCCCGTGTTCAACGAGCCGTCGAACCCGATCACGCCGACCGCGCCGCCGTAGTATCCGCGCGGGCTCTTTTCGTGCGCTTCGATGAACTGCATCGCGTCCAGCTTTGGAGCGCCGGTCAATGTCACTGCCCACAGATGTGTGACGAATGCATCGAGCGCATCGAACTCCTCGCGAAGTGTTCCCTCGACGTGATCGACCGTGTGGATCAGTCTCGAGTACAGTTCGATCTGTCGCCGTCCGATGACGCGCACGCTGCCGGGCTCGCAAATGCGCGCTTTGTCGTTGCGATCGACGTCGGTGCACATCGTCAGCTCGGCTTCGTCTTTGTCCGACCCGAGCAACGCGAGAATCTGGCGTGCGTCGTCGAGCGCGTCGATTCCGCGCGCGATCGTACCCGCGATCGGACACGTCTCGACGCGCCGGCCCCGCACGCGCACGTACATCTCCGGGGATGCCCCGACGAGAAACTCGTTGTCGCCGAGGTTGACGAAAAATCCGTACGGTGCCGGATTGCTGTGCCGTAGCGCAGCGAACACGGCGGACGGATTTGCGGGGCACGGCTGGCTAAACACCTGACTGGGTGTGACCTCGAAGAGATCTCCCGCGGTGAAGGCCTTGCGCGCAGTCTCCACGCCACGCGCAAACTCCCCGGGGACGTGATCTCGGGACGGGGGCATCTCCGGCGAGGCTACGAACGGTGCGGGCTCGGTCTCGCGTGGAAGCGCCGCCGTGGATTTGCCCTCGAGCTCGAAGTCGTACGCGTACTCGCGCGCGGTTTGCCGGTCGTGGTCGACGACGAGCAG
>DASRXR010000926.1:0-23140 GCA_035687405.1 Polyangiales bacterium | reverse complement strand
CTCGATGCTTCGACCGTATTTGTTTGAACTAACAATCCACCAAACAGTTGTGCCGCGATCGCGAGTGTGACTAAACCAGAGCGTCGTGATGTCATGACCTGTGTTCCTTTCAACGCGTAAGCACGTAAACGGTGCCGGTCTCGTTCGCTTGGCTATCGGCCCAAGCGAAGACATCGGCGTCGTGAGCGCGGTGCAGGCCCGCAGGCTCGTGAAATTGCCCGACCGTTTTGTTCAGGCGAGTGATCTGCTTGTCGCTCGTCGCGACGAAGTAGACGGTGTCGCGCTTGGTCGCGGGATCGAGACCCGAGACGAGCACGGTGGTGTCGTCGCGCGTGAGGGTGATGCCAGCTGGAAAGCCGATGCCAATGCCTTCGACGAAGGTGCTCGGTTTTCCGTTTGCGACTTGAATGACACGCGCAGTGGCGCTGTCGCTCGATGTTTCGACAACGTAGGCGACGCCTTTGGCTGTTACGGCCACGCCTGCGGGATCGGAAAAGGGATCGCCGGCTGCGACGGTTTCTACTGCGCCGCCCCCTCCCGCGATTCGGAAGAGGCCAGCACCCAGCGCGTCCGATCGACCGGTGAAGTAGAGGTACTCGTGACCGTCTTTGTCTTTCGTAACCGTGACGCCTCTCGGCGCGTAGCCTTCGGTTCCAGCGAGCGAGGCGGGCGTTCCGCCGGTGGTTGCTAGTGTGAAGATGGTGCTCGCAGCTGGGTCGGCGATGAACAGCTGCTTGCCGTCTACGCTCACGGTGATGTTGACCGGCGCTGTGAGGGGATCGCCTACGGCTAGTCTGGTGATTGCGCCGCCGCTAGCTGCAACGGAGAAGACGGCTGGAGCTGGTTCACCGGCTTCGTCCGTGCTGAGCGCGGTGTAATAGACGTTCGTTCCGTCCGGGCTGGGTGTTGCGTCGAACGGGGCCGCGGACATCGGGTCGTTGGCTGCTACCGAGATCGTTGGGGTTGGTTCGTCTGCTGCTGACGGGTCGCCTGGGGTTGCTGGAGACTCGTGGCCCCGCTCGAGGTCGTCGTTCCTGGGGCTTTTGCTGGGTTTGTCTGAGTCACTACTTCCACATGCGGCCGCTAGCGCGATCGCTAGGCACGCAACACCGCGTGCTCGGCGCGGCGGCCAAGTTCCAATAGGCATGATCCCTCCTCAAGGGTTTCCTCCAAGGCGGAGGCGGTACCCGAGAATGCATACGGGTCTCGGGGGGGCTCGGTTCGGTTGAGGAGGGAATGGGGTGTAACCGCTCTCCCGGGGCGGGGGATTGTCGCGCTCTGGACACGCCGGCTTGCAGATGCACCGGCCCCAGTCGCTTCCTCTACGGTGCAGCAAGCCGGCTCTCGCGCCGTGCCAACGAAAAGCCTACGCATCCAGCGTTGTCACGGCGCGACGGTCCTGAGCACGACAGTCCCCCGCCCCGGGAGAGCCTGAAGTTGTCGTCACTCTCAATCGATGTTGCTCTCGATCAGTGCTGATCGATGCCGCTCTCAATCGGCCTCGCTACTCAATGCCGCTCTGGGCTGCGGTCGCAGCCGCTTTTTTGCCTACGTTGATAGGGCGATCACAAGCTCGGTCACAATGAGTGCTGTTGCTGCTTTTCTTGCTTTTGCTGTTCCCTTTTTTGCTGCTGTTGCTTGCTCGTCCACCGATGCGTCGCTCGCAGCTACTGAGTTCGCTGCCAAGACACTCGAGCTTCAGCTGACTCCAGCCAGCCTGTTCGCACGCGCGGTTTGGTTCATTCCCATTGGGTCGATCGGGCTTCGACTCGCCTTTGCATCCGCAGCTGGACTTGGATTGATGTCACTGGCGCTTTATCGCGCCATCGAGACATTGCTCCGCACTCAAGGCGTGCATGCAGCTGGGCTTCGCTCCGCTGTCGCCGTTGGGCTTTGCTGGATCGCTTGCTCGATGCCTTCCGTATTTGCTCTCGGCACGACGCCCGGCGGCCACGCGATCACTGCCGCACTTCTTCTACTCGCACTCGGCGAAACTCAACGCTTCCTGCTGGCGCAATCGGCTCGACGTAGCCGACGACTTGGCATCGTCGCCGCCGTTCTCGTCGCTTCGGGACTTCGCTTCAGCCCACCGTTTGGAGCGCTCTGGTCATCGCTCGCTAGCGCACCCTTGTTCGCCGCTCTCGCGACACTCGGTGCGATCGCCATCGCTCAAACTTCTCCTCGATCGCGAAAAGCCTCCGATGTTGCTCGCGCCCTCGCACTTCGCCGCGTTGGCTGGATGTGGAGCGCTGCCATCATCACCTACACACTTCCCGTTCTCGCCGTCCTCGTTGCCTGTCTGTGCGGCGCACTGCTCGCCCCCGACACCTCACCGCTACGCATCACCTCTCGCAAACACCTCGCCATCGCATCGTTCGCCTGCACGCTTGGACTGGTTTTCCTGGTTCACTCCGCCGCTCGCAGCGACACCACGTTCTCCGAAGTTGCCGACGCCTGGGCCGCCAACACCATCGAACGGATGCCTCCCCGGACGCTCTACCTTCCCGGTGATCCTCAGTTTGCCGCCCTTGCCCGCTCTTCCACCGCCGAACTGCACACTCGTCCCGATCTGCGGGTCGCGCCCCTGCCGGCACTCGCCGACGCTGCTTTCGCACGGCACATCGCCGCCGACCCCAGCCTTCGCCCACTCGTCCGCAGCTATCTGCTGCAAGGCGAGCTGCCTCGCTCCGAGCTCGAATCACTTCGCGCCGAACGCCCCGTTTTCCTCGACCTCACCGCTGGCTCCGAACTGCACACCGCACTTCGCCCGGCACAACTGTCGTTCGAAGTTGCAGGTTCGATGGTCGGACGGACCGACAAACGCGCCGCCACCGACACCTATTTGCTCGACCTCGCAGCACTCACTCGCGACGCTGAACAAGGCGCTAAAACCAATGCCGGACGTGCGTTCCTAGCCCGCCTCGAACTCCCTTGATTCCACACCCGGGGTGGTTAGGTTCGCTGACGGAGGAAAGTTATATGCGCCTGGACCGGCTGACGAACAAGACCCGAGAAGCGCTACAGGCCGCGCAAAACGACGCGACCCAACGCGGCAATCCGGAGCTCTTGCCCGAGCATCTTCTGGTCGCACTCCTGGAACAAGCCGACGGCATCGCACCTGCACTCATCAGTAAGGCTGGCGGTAACGAAACGGCACTCAAGGCTGCACTTCGCAAGCGGCTCGACGCACTGCCCCGCGTTCAAGGCGGAGCAGAACCCGCACTTTCGCGTCGCCTTCGCGAGCTACTGACGCAGACCTGGAACGTCACCCAGGAGTTGAAAGACGAGTATTCATCGGTCGAGCACGTCCTGCTCGCCGCAATCTCGTCCAGCGACGACATTGCCAAGGTGCTCAAAGAGCACGCACTCGATCGCGACAAGCTCACGCGCGCGATCCAAGAAATTCGCGGCGCACAACGGGTCGTCGACCCGGACGCCGAAAACAAGTTTCAATCGCTCGAGAAGTACACGCGCGACATCACTGCAGCCGCAGCTGCCAACAAGATCGATCCCGTCATCGGTCGCGATGAAGAGATCCGCCGCGTGATCCAAGTGCTCGCACGCCGCACGAAGAACAACCCCGTGCTGATCGGCGAGCCAGGCGTCGGCAAGACCGCGATCGTCGAAGGCATCGGCCAACGTATCTCGAAGGGCGACGTTCCCGAGAGCTTGAAGGACAAGCGCCTTCTCGCACTCGATCTCGGCGCGCTCATCGCCGGCACGAAGTACCGCGGCGAGTTCGAAGACCGCTTGAAGGCGGTGCTCAAAGAGATCGAAGCCGCCGCAGGCCGCATCATCCTGTTCATCGACGAGCTGCACACGATCATGGGTGCAGGCGCCGCCGAAGGCGCAATGGACGCGAGCAACATGCTCAAGCCCGCGCTCGCTCGCGGCGAGCTTCGCTGCATCGGCGCAACCACACTCGACGAGTACCGCAAACACATCGAGAAGGACGCCGCGTTCGCGCGCCGCTTCCAGCCAGTGTTCACGGGCGAGCCGAGCGTGCCCGACACGATCAACATCTTGCGCGGACTACGCGAGCGCTACGAAGTGCACCACGGCATCCGCATTCAGGATCCGGCACTCGTCGCCGCTGCCGTGCTGTCCGATCGCTACATCACGAACCGCTTCTTGCCCGACAAGGCCATCGACTTGATGGACGAAGCTGCGGCCGAGATCAAGATGGCGATCGACTCGATGCCTCACGAGATCGAGCTCGTCGAGCGGCGCGTCATGCAGCTCACGATCGAAGCGCAAGCGTTGAAGAAGGAAACCGATCCTGCGAGCCGCAAGCGCTTGGCCGAGCTGCACAAAGAGCTCAGCGAGCTCAACGAGCGCCGCAGTCAAATGCGCTCGAAGTGGCTCAAAGAGAAAGAGATCATCAACGAGATCCGCGCAGCCAAGGCGAAAGTCGAGCAGCTGCGTGCCGACTTCGAGCGCTCACAACGCGTCGCAGACTTCGAGACTGCAGCGCGCCTGCAATACGGTGAGATTCCCGCCGCCGAAAAGGCCGTCGAGGAAGTTCAGAAGCGCCTCGCCGATGTGCAGAAGGACGGCTCGTACCTCAAGGAAGAGGTCACCGAGGAAGACATCGCAAACGTGGTGTCTCGCTGGACCGGCGTCCCCGTGACCAAGATGCTCGAGAGCGAGAAGGTCAAGCTCTTGCAGATGGAGGAGCGCCTCGCCACGCGCGTTGTCGGTCAAGACGAAGCGCTACTCGCAGTCTCGAACGCGGTGCGGCGTAACCGCGCCGGCCTCGGCGATCCGAATCGGCCCGTCGGTTCATTCTTGTTCCTCGGTCCGACCGGCGTCGGCAAAACGGAGCTCGCGCGCGCACTCGCGGAGTTCTTGTTCGACGACGAACACGCCATGATTCGCATCGACATGAGCGAGTACATGGAAAAGCACTCGGTCTCGCGGATGATCGGCGCACCTCCCGGCTACATCGGTCACGATGAAGGCGGGCAGCTGACCGAACCAGTTCGCCGGCGTCCGTACAGCATCGTGCTGTTCGACGAGGTCGAGAAGGCGCACCCGGACGTCTGGAACGTGCTCCTGCAAGTGCTCGATGACGGGCGCTTGACGGACTCACAAGGCCGCACGGTCGACTTCACGAACACCGTGATCATCATGACGAGCAACGTCGGCAGCCAACACATCCGTGCGGGTTCGACCGACGACGAAGTGCGCGAAGCCGTAATGGCCGAGCTGCGCCAGCACTTCCGCCCTGAGTTCCTGAACCGACTCGACGAGATGGTGGTGTTCCGCCAACTCGGCCGCGAACAGCTCCGGAAGATCGTCGACATCCAGTTGCAACGCTTCCAGCGCCGGCTGAAGGAGCGCGATTTGCAGTTCCAGATCAGCGATACTGCGAAGGACCTGCTCGGCAACCTCGGGTACGACCCGACGTACGGTGCGCGTCCACTCAAGCGCGTCATCCAGCGTTACCTCGAAAACCCAGTCGCATCGGAGTTGCTCGCGGGCAACTACTCACCTGGCGATGCGGTGGTGGTGGATGCACAAAACGGCGAGATCGCGATCACGCGGCGCCCCGCAGGCGCTGCGGAAACCGCAGCCGCGTAACCACCGGCAATCCAACCAGAGTCCCCCGTGGCCTCGTCGAGGTGCGGGGGCTTTGTGTTTAAGCAGCACCCAGCACTTCGAGCGGGGACTGCTGACCGCCATCGACACAACGAAAATACTCGGTCCCGAAGAACTGCTTCGCGAGCCCGGGCGTCAAATGTTTGAGCACGTTGTCTGCCTCGAGCTGGGTGCGGTGACACGCGAGCGCCGCGAGCTTTCGCGGCAGCACGCTCGAGACGTCCACCTGAGTCGTGATCGAGCTCGCTTCGCCCGTGAACGCAGCCGGCTTCAATTTCCACAACGAATCGGGAATGCCCGCTTGCTTCGCACCCGCGAGCAGCTCCGCGATCATCGTCGAAGTGATCACTGGACAGAACAATCGCGCGCTCGCGAAGCCCTGCCCAGCATCCGGAATCGCGTGCGGATCGGCTGCGACGCTGCGCGCCTTCGTCGTGAGCTCCCCGATCGCCTCGTGATCGAAGTGGCCGTACAACCCATCGGACCCGAACGTCAGAATCACACGCGGCTTAAGCTCCCGGATCAACATCACGAGATTCGAAACCGTCCCCGCTTCTTCCGCCGCCCAACTCACGCCCGCATCCGGCAACCCGAGAAACCGAACGTCCTCGATGCCTAGGTGCTTACAACTCGCACGCAACTCTCGTTCGCGCACTTGCGGCAACGTCTGGTGCGTCGCGAGCTCGGGCGACGCGATCGGACCGAGCTCTCCACGCGTGGCGCACACGAGCGTCACGTGGGCACCACGCGCCGCACACAGCGCGAGCGTCCCTGCGCCGCACAAAATCTCGTCGTCCGGATGCGCGAATACCGCGAGCACGTGACGCGGATGGCGGCTGGGTGCACGACTAGGTGTGGACATGAACGCGCCTAGGCTCGATTCGCGAGCCGCAGGTACAACCGCTCGTAACCGTCGACCATGCGCGCCACGTCGAAGTTCTCGACGACATGGCGACGAACCGCCGCACGATCCAGTGCATACACCTTCGGTAGGCCTTCGACCAGATCGTCGAGCGATTCGAACGTGTATCCGCTCACACCGTCGCGCACCACTTCAGGAACTGCGCCTTTGTTGAGCGCCGCAACCGGCGTACCGCAAGCCATGGCTTCCACGAGCACGAGCCCGAACGGCTCGCCTTGCTGGACCGGATAGACGAGCGCTTTCGCCTTCTGCAGCAAGCTCGTCTTGCCTTCGAAGTCGAGCTCGCCCACCCACTGCACGAGCTTGCCATCCACGTGCGGCGCGATCGCCGAGCGGTAATACTCGCAGTCCGGCGCCGCGAGCAGCAGCCGCGTATTCGACCGGCGCGCGATCTCGATCGCTTCGAGCACACCCTTCCCCGGCGTGAACCGCCCGAGGAATACGATGAAGTCCTCCGCTTCAGGGCTGAACTGGAAGTTCTTGGTGTCGATGCCGTGCGGGATCGTCGTCACGCTGCTGAAACCCGTGAGCGCGCTCGCCTGGAACTTCGAGATCGCAGCGTAGTGGGTGTCCGGGTAACGACGCCACATCTCGACTTGGCTCGGCAGCGGCTGGTGGTGCAACGTGTGCACCATCGGAATCGGCACGAGGCGCGACAGCGCGACACTCAACGGATAATACGCGCCTTGATAGTGCAGCACGTCGAAGTCGCGGTGCCGCTCGCAAGCCGCGGTCAGGTTCATGAGCTCGCACAGCTCCCACGGCCATAACCCGTGCGGATCTTCGAGATAGCCGCGCGGAAACACCGCGTGCAGCTTCGCGCTCGTCTGCGTATGCCCGGTCGCAAACAGCGTCACGTCGTGTTTGCGCTTCACGAGCTCGTCCGTGATCAACGCCGTCACGAGCTCGACCGAACCGTTTTTCGCGGCCGGGATCGTGGTCGCGACCGGCCCCACGTGCGCGATGCGCAGCTTCGCCGTGCTGGTCATAAACCGACTCGCTCCATGAGACTGCCGAGCACGCGCTCGGCAGCGAAATACTCATGCGCGATCTCGAGCGCCGCCTTCGAGTGCGCCGCGTAGTCGCTTTCGATCGCGTCGATCGCCGCGAGCACGTCATCGAGCGTCTCGAACGCGAACAAGCCACGTCCAGTTGGAATGAACTTCGAAAATGCTGTCTCTTGCGTAATCACCGGCCGCCCTGCCGCGAGATAACACGCGCTGCGATCACTGAACCAGCCCGTTCGCGGCCGTACGTACTGGTCGCGCGCTACCGTGAACTCGCCGCGAGCGCCGCAAATGTAATCTCGATAACTTTCGATGCCGGCCGACACGGATACCCCGTTGCCGACCCTGAAGCCGTGGCTCTCGAGCAGCGCACGCGCTTTCTCGTCGGCGTCGGTCGAGAGCTCGAACTGCAGCTGCGGGCGGCGCTTCGGCAGGTCCAAGAACCGCACGAACTCGCGGTCCTTCGTCCAGTGATAGACCTCGCCGCGGTACTCCACGCCTTTACCGTCGTTGTGCCAGGTCGTGATCGTGTTGTAGGCGCTACCGGCGCCGCTCGCTGCCTCCGACCACAACTCGGTCGCGATCGGTTGCCGCGTCGGCAGCCACGTGCGATCGAGCGGCACGTCGCAATCCGGTTGCCCCAAGTTCTCGCCGAAGCTGAAGAACGCGTGATGCGCGTCCAGCAGTGCACGCACTTTGGGATCGCCGTTGTGCAGCTTCACCTGCGCCGAAAACGGATCGCTCTCGACGTAGATCCGCTTCTTGATCACTTGCTGCTCTTCGCGAATGTCCTGCGCGCCGGTCACGTTCAAGAGCGCGTCGGCCTCACGATAGAGCGCAAAAATCTCGCTCTCGCTGAGCCCGTAACAAGGCCCATTCGGATACATGCCACGAAACGCCCACTTGCCTGCAAAGCCATGCGCTTCGAGCGTCTTCACGACGCGTGAGACGTTCGGCCAGGCATCGCCAGTGATGCTTCGCGCGACCGGATCGTAGACCCAGCGACCCGAGTCTTCGATGTAGTAGACGTCGTAGCCGAGCTTCCGTAGCCCGATCAGATAGTGCAAAAACTGATAGGTCACGCCGGCGAGCGGGTACCAAAACAAGATGCCGGAGACGATGACCTTGCCGCGAGTCGGAGCGGAAGTCATGTCCGCTCTCCTGCAGCTGGCCGCTGCACCGCACGAATCGGCCGGGCAGGGTTTCCAGCGGCGATCGTGTACGGAGGCACGTCGTCCGCGACGACCGAACGCGCACCGATGACCGAGCCTTCGCCGATCGTGACGCCCGGCAATATGCACACGTCGAAGCCGATCCACACGTTGTCGCCGAGCACGACCGGATGGCTCGGCACGTCGGCGCCCTTCGGCTGCGGCGCGCGCTCGTGAAAGCGCTGCTCGAGCAGCTTGTGCCGTGCCTCCGGCGCAAACGGCATGCGGTACGTGTCCATGAACACGACGTTCCAACTGATCGTCGCGTACGCGCCGATCACGATGCGCGAATCACACACGATATACACGCCGTTCAGCATCGCGCACTCGCCGACGATCACGTGCCCCGTCGGGCTCACGTCGAACATGCTTCCGCTGTACACGTGCGAGCCGCGACGAAACTCGACCTTCCCCTCGACGTTCGCAAAAATGAATGCGCTATCGAGGTGCGTCTCCGGGTGAGCGGACACACCGTCCGGGACCGGCCCGTCGTACCAATCGCCCTCGATCCTGCGGTCTGGTCGCAGTCCCATCGTCATACCTGCCCGATGACTTGGGCCGGATTGCCGAGCACGCGCGCGCGGGGCGGGACGTCTTTCGTGACGACGGACCCCGGCTCGATGAACGCGCCGGCGCCAATGCGCACGCCCTTCAAAATCGCGCTGTTCGGCCCGATCCACACGTCGTCTTCGATGATCACCGGTGCCGTTGCGATGACCGGCCGTGGCCGACCTCCACTCACTGGGCTCACCGCGATCGCATCCTGCACGCGCAGCGCCGGATCGAGCGGGTGAAAGTCCGTATCGGCGATCGCGACGTTGAAGCCGAGAAACACGTGGTTTCCGATCTGAATCTCGTGTTCGGCCAGGATGATCATGTTCGCGGCGTAGACGAAGTTGCCGACTCGGACGATGGCGCGCTTGCCCAGTGCGAGCTGCACGCCGTCGAAGTAGCAGTTCTCTCCGAACACGATCGCCGGTTCACGTTCCGAGAAAAATCGGCGGAAAATCTTATCGCCGAAGATTTCGGTCCCGCTACCGACTTGTACGTTCGGAGGGATCGGCTCGGCGGGCGGGTTCGGAGGGTTCACATGACTCATGACGGATCAAACTGCTAGACGTTCACACAGCTCTCGATACAGCGGAACGCTCTCCAGATTTTCCTCGTGATTGCCGAAACCTGAGACACGGCCGCCGTCCAATACCAGAATCTTGTCGGCGTGGCGCACCGTAGACAGGCGGTGGGCGATCACGAACGTGGTGCGGTTCTGCATCAAGGTGCGCAGAGCATCGAAGATGTGGGCCTCTGCCCTAGCATCGAGCGAAGAAGTGGGCTCGTCGAGGATGAGGATCGGTGCGTTCCGCAACAAGGCACGCGCGATGGACACGCGCTGGCGCTCGCCACCCGATAGCTGCACGCCGTCGTCACCTTCGCCGAGCCGCGTGTCGTAGCCGCGCGGCAAGCGCAGAATGAAGTCGTGCGCGTAGGCCGCGCGTGCGGCTTCGTGTACTTCGGCGTCGGTTGCATCGAGCCGGCCATAGCGGATGTTGTCCGCGATGGTACCCGAGAGCAGCAGCGGATCCTGAAGAACGATCGCGATCTGCTCGCGCAATGAACGAACAGTATAGTCGCGCAGGTCTCGACCATCGACCGTGATGATGCCGGTGGACACATCATAGAAACGCGTGATGAGACTGACGAGCGTCGTCTTGCCTGCACCCGTCAGGCCGACGATGGCGACCGTTTGGCCGGGCTCCGCACGGAAGCTGATGTTGTCGAGCACCGGGCGCTCGGACTCGTATCGGAAACTAACATCCGAAAACTCCACGCGGCCGTGGAGCGCAGGCGCAGCGACCGCGCCGGGGCGATCATGGATCTCGGGTTGGCTCTCGAGTGTTCGCAGCACGCGCCGAGCGCTCGCGATTGCACCCTGCAGCTTGCCCACCGTGCGGCTCATGCTCGAGAGCGGCTCGAACACGCTCGCGAGGTACGCCATGGCGACGAGCAGATCACCGATCGTCATCTCGCCGCCGAGTACTTGCCGTCCGCCGAGGTACAGCACGAGCGCGGTGCCGGAGCTCGTCACCAAGTTGATCGCGGCACCGTAGAAGGACTCGAGCCAGCTCAAGCGCGTGCGGCCGGCGACGATGTTCTCGCCTTGTCTGCGAAAGCGGTCAGCTTCGTGCGCTTCGCGGCCGAATGCTTTCACGACGCGAATCGCCGAAAACACCTCCTGCACGTAGCTGATCCCGCGCGACTCGATCTCCTTCAGCTGATCGGCGCGCGTGATCATCCGCTCCATGAACGCGCGATTCACGAGATACAGCGGCGGGAGCACGGCGAGCGACATCAAGGCGAGCTGCCAGTTCATCGACCACAACACGAAGAACATCGAGCCGAGCGTCGCGCCCGCGATCGCCATCGGCAGCACGCCGCTCAAGCTCAAGCTCTCGACGCAGTAGCTGTCGTTTTCGATGTGGTAGATCGTGTCGCCCGTACCGCGCCGCAAGTGAAAGCGCAGCGACAAGCTCTGCAGATGCGAGAACATCTGCTGCCGTAAGTCGACGACCAAGTGTTGGCCGAGCACGACTTGCAGCTGCGTGTGACCGGCGGACATCAGCTCGGCCGCGGCGTTCATGAACAGATACGCGGCACAGCCGACCATCAGCGAAGTGGTGGTGTCGAACGCCGGCAGATACGCCGGACGCGGAGCATCCGGCTTCAGCACGTAGTCGACGATCAGCTTGAGCGGCCACGGGCGAAGGACCCCGAGGAAGACCTCGAGCACACTGATGATCAACAGCACCCAGACGGAACCGCGGTACGGCGCTAGGTATCTAAGCGCCCACCGATACAGGGGGACCGATCCGTGGCGTGTGCGCGGCTCCACCGGCCACGCACTGGTCGGCGCGGCCGGACCGCCCGACAGCTCAGGATCTTGCGCGCCCGCATTCATTCGAGCCGCCGTTCGTGCTCAGCCCAACGCCGTGCGGTGTTGATCTTCCGCGGTCGGCGCAGCCTCACCCACACGTTGGATACCGTACTCGCCGCAGGCTTGCTGCAACGCGTACAGCACTTGGCCACCATGCCTGCTCACCTTGTAGAGGACCGCGACCAGGATCAACGCCGCTGCGATGACCTCGGGCACGAGCCATGGCGTGTGAATCAAGCGGAGCCGCGCGAGATAGCCGCCGAGGAGCGCGACCGAAGACGACACGATCAGCATCGGCACCCACGGCCGATCCAAACGCAGCCGCACTTTGTACAAGCGGTTCATGCCGCCGTGATCTTCCGCGGTGATCTTCAGCTTGATCGCGTACGTGCGACCCGCGCGCAGAATCACGTCGTGATCGGAGCCGAAGCCGTCGTCACACCGCACAGGTGTGAGCGCGCCCTTCGCGGACTTGCGCAGGCCGTTCAGCACCGAGTCGATCGGCGTGTAGCGCGTGTCCCACATCGCTTTGTCGAGGTGGGAGAACATCAGCTTCACGGTGTCGAACGCGAGCAAGCGCGGCGAGCTCGTCAGTAACATGCGGCCCGCCGGGGTGTAATTCGAATCGCTGAAGTAGCCTTTGATGCGGCCGCGCACGCGCGCCCACGGCTGCACGAAGTGGAGCCACACGATCAGCAACCGGTAGCCGAGCGCGTCTTCGGGCTTCGCGACGTCGTCGATCTTGCTCGACAGCGCGTGGCGCACGCAGCCGACGAGCGTCGCAACCAACGCGAGCGCGCCCGGAACGAGCAACCACGGAAACACGACCGAGCACATCAAGCAGAGCGCGGTGAGCACCTGCCACTCGACCATCTGCGGCAACGCGCCCCAGAGCGAGAGCCCGCCTTGGTAGATCGAAGGAAACGCCTCACTGCCGAAGCGACCTTCGTACACGACCTGCTTGAACAGCGAGCGGTAGGCCGGCAGCGGGCTGTAGATGCGACCGGCCCAGCGCACGTGACCGCGCGAGTTGAAGCGGTCGGTGTGCCGGTGCTGCAAGAAGCTCTCGCCTTCGCCGTAACCGACCTGCTGCCGGAAGTACGCCTTCACCGAAGCACGATGGTGGTGCCAGACGAGCGCGCCGGGAGCGAACCCGAGACGCAAGCCGCGCTCCTGCAAGCGCCAGCAGATGTCGACGTCGTCGCCGGCTTTTGTGTAGGTCGGATCGAAGCCGTTGATCGAATCGAGCGCCGACTTCCGAAACGCCATGTTGCAGCCGGGAATGTGCTCGGCCGTGGTGTTGTCGACCATCACGTGGACGGGCCCACCAGGCGAACGTGCGACGCACTGAGCGACCCACGAGTCATCCGACGGCACGACGTTCGGTCCACCGACCCCGCCGACATCCGACTCGATGAACGGCTGCACCAAGTGGCTGAGCCAGTGGCGATCGACGCGGGTGTCTGCGTCCGTATAAGCGACGATCTCGCCAGTTGCAGCATTGAGGCCGAGGTTACGCGCGGCGGACAACCCGCCGTTCGGTACGCTGATCATACGGAACGGATAGCGCCCGGCGATCTCGGGAGTTTTGTCAGTCGAGCCATCGTTGACGACGATGACTTCGTAGTTCGGATAGTCGAGTTGCATCAGCGAGGACAAGTTGTCTTCGAGCGTGCTCGCTGCGTTGTATGCGCAGATGACGACTGACACGCGCGGCCACTTCGACTTCTCTGCTTCGGCAAACGGCAACTCGGCAAAGCGCTTCTGCACGACGTGAAATGCTTGCTTCGGCTCGCGCTCGACATCGACGAGACCAAACGACCAGTCGGTGATCTGATTGCCACCGCGCCACCAGTCGTCCGTCCACGAGAACACGCACACGCCGGCAGCGCCGTCCGCGAACGCAGCGCGGATGTGTGAATCGAGAAACTCCGCCTGCGCGTGCTCACCTTCGCGGATGCTGTCCATGCCCACTTCGCTCAGCACGAGCGGGCGATTGCCGGCGATGTGTTGCAGCTTGGCGACGTACGCGCGGAAGTCGCGCACGTCGTGCAGGAACACGTTGAAACACACGAAGTCGAGAAACGACAGATCGAGATAATCGGTAGGCGGGAAGTTGACGTACGTACACATCAACGAAGGCGCTTCGCCTTTGACCTCGTGATACAGGTCTTTCAGAAACTCCTCGATCGCCTCGCGCCCGTGCCAGCGCACGATTGCGGCCGGAATCTCGTTCCCGAGTGCCACCGCGAGAACCGCCGGGTGGTTTTTCAAGCGCCGAACCGACTCGCACACGCTCAGCTTGATCGAACGGACTAAGTCCGCGTCGTCCAGGAAGCACACGTGCTGAGTCCAGGCCAAGCCGACGATGACGTACAAGCCTTGCTTGGCCGCCTCATCCAGGAGATATGCGGGCGGCTCGGTGTAGATGCGGACGGTATTCACACCGCATTCGCGCATCTTGACGAAGTCTCGGCGAACCTGCTCCAGCTCGGGATAACCACCGTGCTCATTTGGCGCGAACGTGCCGTACGTCACACCACGAACCAAGAATTTGTCGCGACCCTGATAGAGGAACTTAGCGCTCGCGCGGGGTGCTGCTTTGACGTCTGGAAGCAAGGGATTCCCTCCGGTTTGGGGCTCGACGGATCTCGGTCGGTTGCTCCTCGGCCGGGGCGCGCGAGAAATAACATGCGAGTTCGCCGTGTACACGGGCTGACGGGGAAGGCGCGTGGTTTTTGCAGACCTAACTTGTAATAAATTGTAACGATCGCGCCGCAGTCAGACTGCGTCAGGCAGAGACGCGGCTCAGCGAAACGCATTCACTGCTTCATGAGAGATGGCGTCGATTAAAGGACGCTGACGCCCGTGAGCGTTCCCGAACGCATGCGTTGAGCCAGCGCCCCCCAGGTGCGGGCATGGACTCCGTAAGCACCATGTTGCCTATGGCAACTTGGCTATTTATCGCTGTCCGCCGCGGGGATCGGAACCGCTACGCCGCTGCGAGCGGCGTTGTTCCGCCTTACGCACGAGAAACAAATAGTTGAAGCCGCGCAGGAAGAAGTTCTGTTCCTCGGCCGCCTTGTGATAGTTGCCACGCTCGAGCGTGCTGTTGTGTCGCACCACAGCCACTGTGTCGATCGGTTCATATAACTGCGCGAGTGTGTCGAACAACGCGAACCCAACCGGTGCATAACCTTCGCGCTTGTTGAAGAAGTCACAGACGTACAGCGCGAGCACACCACCGGGTTTGAGTACGCGTCGTGCTTCGGTAAAGACACCACGGAGCGCGCGATAATACGCGTCGTCGAACGGACTGAGTTTTCCGATACACGCTGGATCACTCGAGTAGTCGATGTGATCGCCGTACGGCGGATCGACGAACACGAGATCGACTTCGTCATCTTTCAGCGGCAACTTGCGCGCATCGGCGCGTTCGACGTCGTCTCTATATGGAGCGAGATCGAAGCCGCGCGCGCGCCGGCCGAGATCCTTCGCGACATCGAGCGTCGTACCAGAGCCGCACATCGGATCGACGATGAGCGCGCCCGGTGCCGTGTACCGGGACAGCACGTTCCAGATTACGTACGAGGGTGTTGCGCCCACGTAGCGCTTGTCGCCCTGCTCCTGCTCGCCGTAGTGCTGCGACGGGTATTCCCAGAGCGTGGTCGTCTGCACGCGCAGAGGCGGCTTTTTCGGCCCTTTGAAGCGGGTCGCGGGCGGTCTGGGTTTAGCCATCAGGGGGTTTTCTCGATTTTGCGTCAGTCTGGTACCCTGTACTTGCGCCGTCGCCAAGTTCGTGTAGGGTAGGCGCCCGTTTCGGAAGGAAGCTCGTCGATGGTTGGAGAGACCGTTCAATGCAAGCCAGTGGAAGTCGTGGTCGGCGACCGCGGCCTCGATCGCGCGATCAAACACCTGAAGCGCAAGATGGCGAACGAGGGCATTCTCCGCGAGCTGAAGCGCCGCCGGCATTACATGAAGCCGTCGATCAAGCGCCGTAAGAAAGAAGCGGAAGCCGCTCGCCGCCGTCGCAAGCGCGCGCGTCAGATGACGATGGAATAGCCCCTAGGCCGGTCGATTTTTTTGGCCGGCAACTAGATACAAGAGGCGGGTACACAGTACGTGTGCTCGCCTTTTGCATTTAAGCCGGACGTGACGACGAGCATGTATCCGCGGGACGAGCCGAACCGGCCGTTGTCGTCTTTGAGCCGGTACTCGAACGGATACCCGATCGTACAGCCCGCGACCTTCGTCATGCCGACCGCGAAGTGCAGTTGAAAAGAGACGCGCGTCTTTCCGAGCACGGATTCGAAGCGCTCGGACGCCGGTTGCACACCGCGCACGTTGTCCAAAGGCTGCCCACCGAGCGCTTCCGCACCGAGATAAAAATCCTTCGCGGAGATCCCACGCGGATCGGGCGATGCGTCCGGACGAAACTCGCCGGTGTATCCGAGACCGCTTCCGTCCACCGTCATCCGCACTTCGAAATCGATCGTCGATGCGGCGGAGCCATCCAAGTAGACGATTTGCTCCGGCCCGGGAATCGACGGGTTCGTCGGAATCAGGTTCGCCATGACTTCGGTGTAGTCGGGGAAACCGTCGCGATCGGTATCCGCGCGATCGGGATCACTCATCAGCGCGAGCTCGGTACCGTTGCACACGCCGTCGTGATCGCGGTCGTCGTCGTCCGAATGGTTGCCGCCGTTGCCGCTGATGGCTGCATCGGACTCGCCCGCATCCGACGGCATATAGCCGGAGGTCGTACATGCCGACGCGCATGCCAGACACAAGCCGACCAACCACTCACGCATGAATTCACTGTGAAGCTGCGCCAAAGACGGGTCAAGCGCCGCTCACCTACACAAAGAGCGCTTGGACGACCCTGAGCGCAAGCCATGCGAGCGCGGCGATCAACATCATCGCACCGGCGACGATCAGCGGACTTCGTGCGCCGAGCCCTGCACGTTCCGAGAAGCGGTCGCGATAAAACCGCCCACGACTGCGCGCACGAAGCCTCCGTTGCACGCCGGGCAACAAGTCCGGAGTCGAGGAAACCTCGATGTCCTGCGCCGCAGCTTCGAGCAACGAACGAAACTCCGCGTACTCACTCGCGAGAACGGGATCACTTTCGAGCGCGCGATCGAACGCGTCCTGCGCTGGCGGATCGAGCTCGGCATCGTATGCCGAGCTGAACAATTCGCGCGCTTCCTGCGAAGTCATGGCTTGTCCTCCGACAGCTCGCGATACTTCTCGTGCAACGCCATGCGCGCGCGATGTAAGCGGCTTTTGACAGTACCGCTCGGCAAACCGGTGAGCTCTTGGATGTCTTCGTAGGACATGTGCTCGAGGTCGCGGAGCACGATCAACGCCCGCTGCTCGGCATCGAGTGAAGCCATCGCGCGCTGCACGTGATTTTCGGCTTGCAGGCCTTCCATCACGTGATCGGGGCGCGGCAAGCGTGAGCCGGTGTGCGGTGCAGCGGTGGTCTCTTCGGTGCTGTCGTCGAGCGGGCCTTCGCCTTTGCGCTTGCGACGACCATGAAACTTCAAGCGGTTGCGTCCGTGGTTTTGCGCGATGCGGTGAATCCAAGTCGAGAGCCGGCTCTCGCCGCGAAACGTCTCGATGGCTTTGAACACCGTGACGAAGACTTCTTGCGCCAAGTCCTCGGCTTCGGCCGAGTCACCGAGCATCCGCAACAGCAATCGATACACGCTCGCTTGATGGGCGAGGACGAGTTGGTTGAACGCTGCTTCGTCACGGCGTCGCAGCCGCTCGAGCAATCGCTCCTCATCTACCGGGGTCACCAAACCTCCAGCATAGAGGACACTCACCCCCGAAAGTTCCAGGCAGGCCCTGGACGGCGGATCAGTGGACGTAGTAGCGGACCGAGCCCATCACGCGCGTGTCCTTATCATTCGACAGCTGCTGCTGAATCGAGATATCGAAGCCGACCGCGCGATCGGTGTAGCCAGCGCCACCCGACAAGGTATGCAACTCGCGCTTGGTGTCGAAGCTGTAGCCCAATCGGATAGGCGCGACCTGCGCAATTAAAAATTCCACGCCGCCACCGATCAACACGCCGGCGGTGTCGAACGTGCTGATGTCGACAAGCGTGTCGAGACCGAACGTCGCAATCGACGCCGCTGTGTACGCGACGCTGCCGCCCAAGTAGACCGGTGCGTAGGGACTATCCAAGTCGATGAAGTTGACGGCCATCGCTTCGATCGCGAGCGCGGGGATCGGCGCGATGCGCAACGACGCGTCCATCGTGAAGCCTTTGACGAGACGCGTCTCAGTCGAACGGCCCGCAGCCGTCACGTTGTCGGCGTCGAGGCTCAAGTAGCGACCCCCGAGTCCGATCGAAACTTGTTCGGAGAACGGAAACGCAAGGCCCGCACGGCCATCGATGCCGGCTACCCCAACATCACCAGACAAAAAACCACGAAACGCGATACCAGCACCGATTCTGCTCGTCGCTGAATCGACGACGGCAGCACCGAGTGCCGCGCCGCTATACGAGGAGCTGTAATCGACGACGCCCTCGAGGTGGTAGAGCTTGCCGAGCACGAGCGCAGCCGGGTTGTACGCAAGCGCCGACGTCGACATCGATGACGCCCGCACGCCAGTACCGAGCGCGATTCCGCGCGCAGTGTCGGAGTGCAACGGCACACCACACGTTCGAGCGACGGGACACAGCGGATCGTCCGCGTATGCGCGATTCACGCGAGTCGCAATAGCTGCGGCGCACAGCGTGGTGAAGAGCGTCGCGAACGCGCGTGTACGTGGGGACAACACGAACAACTCAGCCTAACAAGCCATCCACGCGCGTACAAAATTTGTGTTTGTCAAGAAGCCACGCTACGTGCGGTCACGTCATGCGTGTGCTCCGTCTCTTCGAAACTTTCAATGCTCACGTGCGCTTCGAAGCAGAAGCGAGAAGCATGATCGCGTGATCGCAGCGTGTGCATTTCACGCGCGATCAACATACGAAGAAAAAATTCAGACGCGATCCGCTTTCTGGTGTTTCGCGTTTGATCTTCGTGGACGAGGTAGGGTCACTTTGGTAGGGTCCCTCCCTCCCGCGCGCCAGTGAGGAGCGAACGCAACTCTCGAGAGCGCCGGGATCGCGCACACCGACAATACATAGGAAGCCCCCGGTAAAAACCTGCCGCACCGAAGAACAGCCCTAGGCGTTTCGGTGGGGGGCAAAAGCAGTCAACGCGGAGCCTACACACGTGGCAAAGAGCTTGGCAGCGATGGACCGGCACGTCTCTGAACTCGAAGCTTTGCCCATCATGCAGGAACACTGGGAATCCGCACTTTCGGACATGCGCGCTCGGCTCTCTCCGGAGAACTTCGAGACGTGGCTCGCACCGATCGTGTGGGGCGGTTGCAATGGACACCGTTTGTCCTTGCGCATTCCGAATAAGTTCTACGCGGAATGGATCCGCACGCATTACCTAGACATCTTGCTCGGCTTGGTTCGCGACAAAAGTGGCATCGGTGATCTCGACGTGAGTTGGGAAGTCGACGAGCGCTTGGCCGAGCAGATGAAGGCGCAAGACATCACACGGACGCACCCGGTGGTGCCGCCAGCAGCTTCAAGGCAGTCCGAGGCGCCGCGCAGCTCGCCCGTTGCGAATCTGAATCCGCGCTACCAGTTCGACAGCTTCGTCGTCGGTCCAAGCAATCAGTTGGCGCACGCTGCAAGCGTCGCTGCGGCTTCGAGTCCAGGCGCGCGCTACAACCCGCTCTTCATCTACGGTGGCGTCGGTTTGGGTAAGACCCACCTCGTGAACGCGATCGGACATCGCGTCCTCGAAGACCGTCCGAACGCACGCATCCTTTACGTGTCGGCGGAGCGCTTCACGAACGAGTTCATCGCTGCGCTGCAGAACCACAAGATGGATGAGTTCCGCGACCACTATCGCGCCACGTGCGATGTGCTCTTGATGGACGACATCCAGTTCTTGGCGGGTCGCGACCAGACGATGGAAGAGTTCTTCCATACGTTCAACGCGCTCTATCACTCGGACAAACAAATCGTCGTCTCGAGTGATGTCTATCCGCAGCAGATGAAGGGCATGGAGGAGCGACTCATCTCGCGCTTCCAGTGGGGCATGGTCGCTGACATCCAGGCGCCCGAGCTCGACACCCGCGTCGCGATCGTCAAGAAGAAGGCCGAACAAGAGCGCATCGAGTTGCCCGACGACGTCGCGCACTTCTTGGCAGAGACGGTGCAGAGCAACGTTCGCGAGCTCGAGGGCACCTTGCTCCGGCTCGCGGTGAAGGCCGAGCTGCTCAAGCGCAACATCGACTTGGCGTTCGCGCGTGAGGCGCTGCGTGGCACGAACCCGCCGCGCGAGAGCCTGACCACTGTCGATGACATTCAGCGCGCCGTCTGCGAGTACCACAACATCCGCATGAGCGATTTGAAGTCGCACCGCCGGCATCGCTCGGTCGCCCAGCCGCGGATGATCGCGATGTATTTGTGTCGGCAACGCCTGAACACGAGCTACACGGAGCTCGGCGACCGCTTCGGCGGCAAGGACCACACGACGGTCATGAGCGCCGTGCGGAAGATCGAGAGCCGGATCTTGAGCCGTGACGCCGAGGTCCTCGCGACCGTCCAGGCGATCGAGCATCGTTTAAACCGCTCGTGAGCGCCCCGCCGCTGCCGGCAACGCCCGCACGCCTCCCAGCGTCGCGGGCGTTTTGCTTCCGTCTATACGGCCGTGACGGCGCCCCCGCTCAGCCGCGTTTGCTTCCTTCTATAGGCCGCGACCTATGCGCCGCGACGACGCCCAACGCTCGGCTGCGTTTGCGTCCTTCTATGCCCCCGCGACGACGTCCGAATCGCGTTCGAGCGATGCGGTCTTTTTGCTTTTCGTCGGCTAGGCTGCGAGACCCGCTCGTGAACGCCGATTTTCCGGTCCCCAGATCTTCTCCACAGCTAGATCACAGGCTGGTCAGAAGGTGCCACGGTGGACAAGATCGTGCGTTTCTCTGGGGGTATCTCGTGGGTCTCCAGGATCAGAAGTTCGCCAGGTTTTATCCCGATCGAAAACTTCGGAGGTTGTCGCCTGATCTCGGTGACTTCCGGCGATCGATCCCCTATCCACAGCCTCTACGATTACTACTGAATTTAAAGATCATCTGAAGATAGTCTCCTCTCGCTTGGGGATTTGATCCGACCCGAGAAAGGTGCCCGCATGCATCTCACGATTCAGAAGAAGAATTTCCTACGTTCCCTCGCGCGCACACACTCGGTGGCCGATAGGAAAAGTTCGATGCCGATCCTGTCGAACATCCTGCTCTCGGCAGAGACCCCCAAGGTGCTTCGCTGCGCAGCCACCGACCTGTACCTCTCGGTGACCTCCAACTCGCCCGCCGAGATCAAAACCGGCGGCACCATCGCGCTTGCGGCTCGGACGCTGTTCGAGATCGTGAAGAGCTTGCCGGAGGGCGAGCTGTCGCTGCAGGTCGGGACCAACCACTCGGCGGAGATTCGCTCAGGCAAGGTCCGTTTCAAAATTCCTGGCATGCCCGGGGCGGACTTCCCTGCGCTGCCGAGCGCAGGCCCGGCAGAGTTTGCGCCGCTCGACGCAGACGAGCTCGGCCGGCTCCTGGCGCTCACGCACTACTCGATGTCGTCCGACGACACCCGCCCGCACCTCGCCGGCGCGCTGTTCGAGGGTGACGGTCGGTCGGTGCGTGTGGTCACGACCGACGGTCACCGACTTTCGAAGGCCGAGTACAAGCTCGCCGAGGGCAAGAAGCTTTTGAACTTCAGCATGCTCGTTCCCGGCAAGGGCATCGGGGAGCTGCGGCGTTTGGTCGACGAGGCCAAGGCGGACCGACCGAAGGGCGAAGACGTACCCGCGGTCGTCGAGGTCGCGAGCGGTGGCGGCAGCGCGTTCTTCCGGCGCGACGACACCGTGCTGAGCGTGAAGCTCGTCGACGAGCAGTTCCCGCCGTACAACAAAGTCATCCCGAGTGCGCAGACCCGCAAGGTCGTCGCGTCGCGTGCGTTGCTCATCGAGGCCCTTCGCCGCATCTCGCTCGTCGCGAGCGACAAGAGTGGTGCGGTGCGCTTCGGCATCGAGCCCGGCATTCTTCGCATCACGAGCGAGAACCCCGACGTCGGCGAAGGCGCCGAGGAGCTCGACGTGGACTTCGCGGGCGAGGGGATCGAGATCGGCTTCAACGCGCGCTACGTGCTCGACGTACTCGGTGCGATCAGCGAGGACGAAGTTCGGCTCGAGCTCGGCGGTCAGCTCGACCCGGGTGTGATTCGCCCGGAGGGCCCGACGGACTTCGTGGGCGTGATCATGCCCATGCGGATTTAGATTCGGGCGGTGGCCCAGCGTGCAGTCGAGCGACTCCGTGTGCGCGAGTTTCGAAACCTTCGGGAGGTCGAGCTCGCGCCCGGCGCACGCTTCAACGTGGTGTGGGGCGACAACGGGCAGGGCAAGTCGAACCTGCTCGAAGCGGTCGACTACCTCGGCTCGCTGAACTCGTTTCGTGGCGCGAAGGCGGCCGAGCTGATCTGCGAGAGCGCGGACCAAGCCGAGATCTTCGCGCGCGTGACCGGCGACGTGCTGCCGCACGAACACCGCATTCGACTTTCACGCGAAGGCCGGCGCGAAGTTCAGGTCGACGGGAAACGCCCTCGATCCGGCGCCACGTATCTGCAGTCGTTGCCGGTCGTGCTGTTTCATCCGGGCGACCTCAACCTCACTCTTGGGTCCGCGGAGGCCCGTCGAGCGTTTCTAGACCGTTTGCTGATTCGGTTGGACGCTGTGTATGCGTCAGCACTTGCGGCCTACACGCGGGCGCTGGCGAGCCGCAATCGCGTACTTAAATCTGATTCGCCGAGTCGTAAAGCGTTGACTGCGTACGATGAGCTCCTCGCTGCATCGGGTTCAGTCGTCGGAACCGCGCGCGCTGCTCTCTGCGATCAGCTCGCTCCGCGCGTCTCGCAAGCGTTCTCCGAGATCAGTCCGGACGGCCCTGCAGTCGCACTCGCGTACGAGCCGCGCGTGGTACCGACAGTCGCTGCGATCCGAGAAGCATTACAGACTTCGATCGACAAAGATCTCGCGCGAGGATTCACTGCCGAAGGTCCACACGCAGACGAGCTCGCCGTGCGATTGCGAGAGACGCGCGCGCGCCGCTACGCATCGCAAGGCCAACATCGCGCGATCGTTCTCGCGCTGAAGATCGCGGAGCTGCTCGAGCTCGAACAACGCACGGGGTACACACCGCTCTTGCTGCTCGACGACGTGTCGAGCGAGCTCGATCGCGAACGCAGTCGAAGGTTCTTCGCGCTACTGAACAGGCTCGGCGGTCAGGTGTTCCTCACGACCACACGTCCCGAGCTCGTCGTCGTGGAAGGTGAGCGGTCCGATTTTAGAGTCGAGAATGGCACCGTAACTCCGAGTTAGCGCTCGGGGACTACATTGCG
>DASRXR010000925.1:0-11631 GCA_035687405.1 Polyangiales bacterium | reverse complement strand
CGAGTGGTTGGGCCACGCGAGCGAACCACGCGCCGAAGCTCGGCATCCAGTAAACCAGCGCCGTTCCTACTAACGCCACAAAAGCTTCCAAGCTCGCGTAGGCCAGTAGGCCGTTGCGGAGGCGATCGCCAAAGCGCGCGGCCATAGCATTGCCGATCGCCATGCCTGCCATGAACGCAGACAGCACCAAGCTCGCCGCCCACACCGTGTTGCCGAGCGCCAGCGCGGCTTGATGAAACCACAGCGTTTCGAACGCGAGCGCGCAGGCACCCGAGACCAAGAAGATAGTGGCCAATAACAGTGTGCGAAGCATCGCGGGCACATCCTTACTGTGCTCGTGCAGACGATTGCACGGAACCAAGACGAGCGTCGCTCGTGATTCAAGCTACGCGGCGCTGCGTCGGCTGCGACCAGGGCTTGTGCGACGCCGTCGTTGTTGCCGGAACGGAGTTCGCGGAGGCGGCCGCATCATGCTGACGCAGCCGCCCGACAGAGCGTGCCGTTGCGCGAACGCAGGCAGCGGCGCGCGGTACAGGCACATGATTTGGTCGATCGTTGTAAGCTGGAGGGGGACCCACCAGTTCTTCTCGAACCGCTAAACTCGAAGCTGGCCCCCTCAGCCCCATTCCTGCTTGTGTTTGCCGCCCACATGCTCGAAAACGAATGTGGTGCCCGTTCCTCCACAGGCTCGCGGTACACGGCGCGGGCGCGGGCTTCTCGCTACCTGCGCTGCCTGCGCTGCCGGCGGATTCATTGCGATAGCAGCCGGGCTCGGGCTTGGACTCTCGCTTCGTGCTGATGCCGCAGTAGCCATGCTCGCGCGGGCGCGCTGCTCGCCGCTGTCGATCGTGGATCGCTACGGACGGTCACTGCGCGAGTTGCCTGGCGATTGCGCGCCGTACGGTCGCGCGAACTGGACGCCGCTCGCAGCCATCCCTCCGATCCTGACGCGAATGCTGATCGCGTCAGAGGACCGCCGCTTCGAGCAGCACTCGGGTGTCGATGTTCGCGCCATCGCGCGCGCGACCTGGACGAACCTGCGGGCGCGCAAAGTCGTGTCGGGAGCTTCGACTTTGACGATGCAACTCGCGAGAATGCTGGAACAGGTGCAGCCGATAGCGGCAAGCGGGGCACCACCAGTGCCACGCACTACCGAATCCCGTTCCTCCAGCGGCGCGTGGCTCAACAAACTTTCGAGGGCCTGGACTGCACTTGCTCTAGAGCGTCGGCTCTCCAAAGACGAGATCCTCGAAGCCTACGTGAACCTCGCCTATTACGGCGCCGGCGCGTATGGCTTGGACGCTGCCTCACGCACCTACTTTGGCAAATCCGTGGCTGCGCTCAGCGACGCCGAGAGCAGCGTGCTCGCCGTCCTTCCACGCGCTCCCGGCGCGTACGATCTTCGCTACGGACTCGCTCGCGCCCAACACCGACGCAACTACGTCCTCACTCTGCTCAGCCAGCGCGGTGAGCTCGACGACCAAACCCGCCGCACGCTCCTCTCGAGCCCGATTACCGTCGCGACGCAGCGCGCCGCATCGACCACACCTGCAGGACACTTCGTCGACTACCTGCTCGCCACCCTCCCCGACCCCGCCCGACGCTCAGGCGGCACACTGCACACCTCACTCGATCTCGGCCTTCAAACCACGCTCGAACGCATCGTGGCCGAACACGTCGCTAGCCTCTCCGATCGCGGCGTGAACCAAGCCGGCCTCGTCGTGCTCGACACCGACACGGGCGCGATTCGCGCGATGGTCGGCTCACGCGCCTACGACGCCTCACAAATCAACATCACCGCACGTCGCCGCCAACTCGGCTCGCTCCTCAAACCATTCGTCTACGCACTCGCGATCGAAGCTGGCGAAACCCCGGCAAGCGTCGCACTCGACGTCGGCGACACATCGCCCGACTTCCGCACCCGCGACTGGGTCGGACGCGAAGCCGGGCCCCTCTCCTACAAGGAAGCACTCGCCGGCTCCTACAACCTCGCCGCGATTCATGTACTCGAACGCGTCGGCGTTCCTGCACTCCACGCCCGCTTGCGCAAAGCCGGCGTCGGTGAGCTCCCGTCCGCACCGGCTCGCTACGGGCTCATGCTCGCACTCGGCTCGGCACGCGTACGCCTACTCGATGTCGCGAGCGGCTACGGCTTTCTCGTCCGCGGGGGTCTCAGCCGACCTGCACACGCGATCGATATACTCGAACGCAGCGACGGCAGCTCATGGCGGCCGACCCCAACCGCCGATCGCGCACTGTTTTCGGAACACGTGAGCTGGCAGGTCATGGACATGCTCAGCGACTCGGCCGCGCGTCACCGCCGCTTCGGAGTCGGACTACCGCTCGATGCGGCGAGCCCCGTCGCTGCGAAGACCGGAACCGCATCCGGCCTGAGCGACCTCAGCGCGATCCTCGCGACGCGCGAGTACATCGTCGCTGCTTGGGCAGGCCGATTCGATGGCGAGCCCACCCACGGCGCAAGCGGCATGTGGGCCGCGGCACCACTCGCGAGCCGCGCACTCGTCGCCGCTCTCGGCGGCAGGCAACCGACGTTGCCACCGCGTCCAACTGAACTGGCTGTCCGAGGCGACACGACCACCGGGGCGACGCGCGCCGAGCTCCCCCCAGCCGAGCTCGAACCATGGGCCGAGCGTGCTCGCGCGCTCGCGGGGCACAAACGGGCGACCGAAGCGCGGTGAACGCGCTCAGACTGCGAATCCAACCGGCGACATGACCATCGCATCCAAAGACTTCGCGTCGTTGTCGATCCTAGCCGTACTCACTTGCGCGTGCGCTGGACCGCACGCGGTGCCTCGGCCGAGTGATCAACCCAAAATCACGCAGTGGAAGCCCGGCGATGAGCTGCAACGGCCGGACGCCGCTCTCAGCTTCACGTTCGACCGCGCGATGACGAACATCGAAGCCGTCGGCCCCGTGCTCGAGAAGCCACCGGTCGCGCTCACGCCGGAGCTCCCGCTGCGCGTCTACTGGCAAGACGTGAAGACGCTCATCGTTCAGCCCGAGACCACCTGGAAGTCCGGCACTCGCTACCAGATCCGGTTACTCGACCCCGCATTTGCAAACCTCGAGGCCCCGCGGGAGTTCACGGTCGACGCCACCCCACTTCGCCTGCAGTACGTAGCGCTGCCTCCGATCAACGTCCCGACCAAACCCGCGTTCATCGCCGTCTTCAACCTCCCCGTGCGGCCGGAGCAAGCCGCCGAGCACTGCATCCTGCGCAGCAAGCTCGGGTCCACGCAGCTCACAGCGGCAGCCGCCGCGCCCGACTCGGACGGCACACCCGCGGATCCAACCCGCATCCGCTTCGAAGCCCGTACCGAGCTCCCGCGGCTCACTCGCTTCAAGCTCGATTGCCCCGGCCTCTTACCGGCAGGCGGCGACGCACCGTTTCGCGCCAATGCCGCCGACAGCGACTACCAGATCCACGGCCCGCTCGCGCTCGATCGCGCATGGCCAGCGCAAAACTCTGCACTTCCACCGGAACACGCCGAGCTCTGTCTCGAATTGAGCACACCCGTCGAAGACGAGGAGCTCGGTCGCCACGTGCACGTCGATCCAGCTCCGGAAGGACTCGAGCGAGGCTGGTACGAAGGGCGCTGCGATCCGGAACGCGATCCCGAAAACCGGTTCGGCCCCGACCGCGCAAACTCGATCCTGCTCGCGCCGCGGCGCCGTTACACCGTGACGCTCGATCCCGAGCTGCGCGACGTGTTCGGCCAGACACTCGGCACTGCCGCACGCTTCGAGTTTGCGACGACCGATCGCATCCCCGGCCTCTGGACCGCAACCGGCCCGATCGCAGTACTCGAGCTCGGCCGCAAAGAACACGCGCTCGGAGCGCTCAACCTCGCGACCGCCGAGCTCGACTGCGCGTCACTCGCGCCCGAACAGTTCGCATCGCTCTACGACGGCATCACGAACTGGATCTACCAAGCACACTACGATGCCGCGGAAGAAGAGCGCGCGCCCGCACCGTGGCGCGCGCTCGGCATCGCACCTCGCACGCAACGCTTGGACGCGCGCGCCCAGCCCAATACCGCGCGCACGGTCCCGCTCGACCTCGGCGCGATCTGTAGTGGCGAGGCGACGCGCGCCGGTAAATCGGGCGTTTACGCATTCGAGCTCGTCGGAAACCCATCCGCGCCCACCAAATACGGCCAGCAAGGGGATGGCCCCGCGCGCCTCGTCGCAAACCTGACCGACCTCGCCGTGATCGCAAAGCGCGGTGATACGAGTGCCATCGCTTGGGTCACGAGACTCTCGACAGGGGCACTCGTTCCGAACGCGGCCGCTGAGTTGTGGAGCGCGTCGGGCCAACTCCTCGCTCGCGCGCAAACCGATGAGCGCGGCCTCGCACGTTTTGCAAAGCTCCCTGAAGCTGTCGGCGGCGAGCTCTTTTCCGTGCGCGCCGGTGACGATCTCGCGGTCGTCGGTACCGATTCGTATTACCGCGATGGGCTTCAGGCTTGGCAGCTCGGCGTGCGCGAAGGCTACGACGGCGCGATTCGGTTGTTCGTTCACACCGATCGCGGCGTGTACCGGCCGGGCGAACGTGTCTACGTGCACGGGCTCGCTCGCCGCTTGCGCGATGGCGCGAAAGCACGCGTGCCGTCCGAGCGCGCAGTGAAGATCGAGCTCCGCGCCGAAAACGACCTCCTGTACCAAGCGCAACTTCAGCTGAACGACTTCGGCTCGTTTGCAGTCGAGATCGATCTGCCGAAACACGTCCCGCCCGGCTCGCACTCGCTTACGGTCGAAGTCGCAGGGAAGACCGAATACCAAACCGTCACGGTCGCAGACTTCAAACCACTGACGTTCGAGCTGGCCGGTGGCCCGGTGCGCGCAGAGGTCCTCGCGGGCGAGGCGATCGAGCTCGATGTAGTCGCGCGTTACCTGTTCGGAACGCCGCTCTCAGCGGCCGAAACACAGCTCATCGTCGAGCGCGCGGCAGGCAGCATTCAAGCGCCCGAGTTTCCCGAATATCGCTTCGAAGACGACGCTCCTGCACTACCGAAAGAAGAACCTTGGCCCGCGCCGCAAGAAGGCGTCGCGCTCGAACAAGCGGCGAAGACCGACGCGGCCGGACGCGTCCACTTCGCATTCAATGCCGAAGCGAGTCGCCGGCCCACGCGGTACCAGATTCAAGTTGCAGCCACCGATGCGGCAAAAGATCGCGCGACGCGCAACTTCAGCGTGCTCGCACATTCGGCCGAGCGCTATCCCGGCGTCAAGCTGTCGCGATTTGTGCTCGGCGCCGACGATCCGATCGAAGCCGACGTCGTGCTCGTCGATCGCGCGGGCAAACCACTCGCGGGCGAAGCCGACGTCGAAGTGCGGCATGAGCTCTGGGATTGCAAGGATCCGACTGTGCGGTGTGGCGTCAGCGTACGCGTGCTCGAGCACCAGCACGTCTCCGTTGGAGCAGACAAGCCCGCCCGTGTGACCTTTGCAGCGGCACACGCGCACGGCGCGATTCACATCCGCGCGACGACGGCAGATGCCGCCGGCCGGCAAGCCCGAGCGAGCGACTCCGCCTACCTGTGGTCAAACGAGGGAGCCGGCGCGTACAACGATCGCATCGCCGCGACACTGAGCGCCGATCAGCGGCGCTATGCTATCGGCGCAACCGCACGGCTTGCACTGCAAACGCCACTCGCACTCGAAAACGTGCTCGTCACGAGTGAACGCGCCGATTTGTTTACGTCTGAAGTGATGCCACGCTCGGCAGGCATTCCGAGCGTGATGCTCGACGCGCGCACGGCGCCGAACGTCTTCGTCACCGTCAGCGGGATGACGCCGCGGACAGCTGCGGGCGAAGCTGGCAGACCGCGTCTCACGATGGGCGCGCGTGAGCTCACGGTCGAAGGGCCTTCGCGTGTACTCACTACAAAGATTGTGCTCGCGCGCGACGCGTACGAGCCGCGTCAACGCGTCGAAGGCGACATCCTCGTCAGCCATCTCGGGAAGGCACTACCGGCCGAGGTCGCGTTGGTCGTCGTGAACGAGAGCGTGCTGCAGCTCACCGGCTTCGAGACACCCGATCCAGTGCGCGTGTTTCACGCGCCACGCGGCCTCTCGGTGTTGACCGCAAGCAACATTCCGCTCGTGATCGCCGATCCTTTGCTCGCGGCCAAGGTGCCGGAGACAGCACGCGTCGGAACGCCGGGTGAAGACGGCGGTGGTGGCAAGCCCGAGCTGCGCAACGACTACGTCGCGGCTGCCTACGTTGCACCGCAGCTCCGCACCGATGCGCGCGGCAAGGCGCACTTCGCGTTCGACGCACCAACCGACTTGAGCGCGTACCGCTTGATGGTCATCGCCGCGGCGAAGGATGATCGCGTCGGTTCGAGCGATACACGCATCACAGTCGCGCAACCGCTGTCTGCGCACATGATCGCGCCGCGGTTCGTCTCGCGCGGAGACACTCTGCAGCTCGGTGCGCGCGTGCACGACTCGACCGGGCAACCCGGTCCGACCGACGTTCGATTCACGGCGGAGGGCCTGGCGCTCCAGCAATCCGCAGCACAGCTGACGGCGGATGTCGCAGGCACGTTGATCAAGACCACCGCGCAAGTGCAGGACGTCGACCACGCTGCATTCGAGGTCGAGTTGCACAAGGGAGTTGCTGCCGACCGCATCCGGCATGAGCTCGAGGTGCGCCGGCCACTCGATCGCGAGCTACGCGTGCTCGGAGTCGAACGCGCGCCCAAGACACACGCTGCGCTCAGCTGGCCCGCCGGGATCGATCCGGAGCTGAGCCGGCTCGAGATCACGGTGGATCGGGCAGGCCTCGCGCCGCTCGCTCCGGTGCTCGCGATGGTCGTCGACTATCCGTATGGCTGCACGGAGCAGACCGCGGCTGCGCTGTCCGCGCTTGCGGCGACGCCGGAGCTGGCGCGCGCGATCTTGCCCGGCCTCGCGATCCCCGCACGCTTCGATGCGCGCATCCAAGACGGCATCGGTCGCTTGCTTCAAGCGCGCGCGCCCGAAGGCGGGTTTGCGTTGTATCCCGGGATGAGCGCGCGCAGTTGGTTGACTGCGCTCGTGCTCGAAGCCGGGCTCGCGGTGCGGGCGGCGGGCTGGAATGCGCCGGATGCGATCACGAGCAACGCTGCAGAGCAGCTGCAACAGTGGCTCGGAGCGCAGAACCTGCTGCGATTGGCCGCAGCAGATCTCGAGCGCGCAGCACACGCGCTCTTGCTCGTCGTGCGCAGTGGCTTGCCGCCAGGGGCTGCGATCGAGGCGTTGTTTTCACAGCGTGAGCGCATGACGGTCAGCGGTCGCGCGTATCTATTGCACGCCAGCGCGCTCGCCAACCTGCCGGACGATAAGCGGGCGCCGCTGCGAGCTGCGCTCAGTCGCGCCGATTGGCTCCAGCAAGTGCGGGACCTCGATCAGCCTTTCGCTTCCGCGGAACGCACGACTGCGGTCGCGCTGCTGGCGCTCGAGGCTGAGCGTGCTGCTTCGGGGCCCGTGCGAGCGGACGACGGGCGCGAACGTCTCGCACGCTGGTTGATCGCGCGCGCGACCGATCCGGAAGTCTTCCTATCGACGCGGGACGCAGCCGACGTGCTGACGGCGCTCGCAACCTGGGCGCGCGGCGCGCAGGTCGGCGCGGGCCAGGTCCGAATTGGGCTGGGCAAGGATGTGCTGTGGCAAGGCCCGCTGGCCGGCGCGCAAGTCGTGGCGATCGATCGAAGTGCGAAGACGTCTCCCGCTGACGACGTCTGGATCGAGGCGGATGGCGACGTCAGCGCATCGATTCGGCGCCGCGACGTAAGTCCGACCGCGCCGAAGCCGGCCTTCGCGCGAGGTTTGTCGCTCGAGCGACGCTACTCGGATCCAAAGACCGCCAAGCCGCTCACGAGCCTCGCGCTCGGCGATGTCGTGCAAGTGGAGCTCGAGCTGCGAAGCGAGCGAGCCCTGCGCATGGTCGCGCTCGAGGAGCCGTTACCGGGTGGGCTCGAACCGCTCGACCCGGGCCTGTCGAGCGGGAGCGTTGCCGGTTGCGATCGTTGCAACGAACTCGGGGGTTTCGACCACCTGAGACGTCGCGACGATCGCGTCGAGGGTTTTGCGGAGTGGTTACCGGCCGGCAGCCACAAGCTGCGCTACTTGTTGCGAGCGACGACCGCCGGCAGCTTTTCAGCGCCGGGTGCGGCAGCAACATTGATGTACGCGCCAAACGTGTTCGCCCGAAGCACGGTCGGCAGAATCGTGGTCAAGCCTTAAACAGCGACACTGTTTTTCAGGCCCAATGGTGGTCGCGGCGGTGCCCGCTTGCGACTTTCGCGGGCACGATCGATAGATCTACATCCATCAAACAGTTGAGATTGACTGTCACATAGTCGCCACCGATCTCCGGGATGCTCCCCCGAGAGAACGAACGACTTCCGCAGTGCTTGCACACGAGATGATGCACGCCACGTGCATTGACCGTGCAATCTTTCAAGCAATCCTCGCCAGTCAGCAGCTTGAAAGCCGCCGGCTCGACGAGCGCTCCCCAAAAGTTTGGTGTGCTGCACCGCTTACAGGTGCAACGCGCGCTGCATGCGCCCAAGTTGAGCTCCACTTGGTAGCGCACCTGGCCGCAATCGCAGCCCCCCAGGTAGGTCTTCCGGTGGTCCATAGCAGCAACATAGAACGGCTTGAGGACAAGAACTGTCCTCGATCAAAAGCCGCCGAGTCGGATTACGAAACTGTCATCGAGCATCGCTCCGACTGACGATTTCAGCGACCGAGCATGCCGCATGTAAAGAGTAATTGCGCTGCGGCGATGCGCTCGTCGCGCTCAGCTTCGATCCGCTGCTGGCGCGCTTGCTGCTCCAAGTCTTCCGCATCGAGCAACTCGAGTAGCGATCCGACACCCGCAGTGTAGCGACCGTTCTGTGCCTCCCGCGTGACCTGCGCCGCATCCAGCACTGCGACCGCGCGCGAGTGCTCCGTCTTCGCACGCTCGAGCGCGTAATACGCGGCGACGGCCTCCGCCCCCACGGAATGGACGAGTGCATCGCGATCGCGGCCGGCGACGTTCGCCGTCGCATCGGACACGCTGGCTTTGTTCCAGACCGCGGGATCGAATCCGTTCCACCGCAAGTAGATCTCGCCGGTCGCCGTATATTGATCGCCGTCGATGCCGATGCCTCGACGTACATCGAGATATGCCATCGAGCCATTCGCTGCGACACCGAGCGTCGGCCACCGTTCGCCGATGTCGGCGTCGTGGGCGTAACGCAGCGCGCTCACGTTTGCAGCCGCTCCGCGCAGCTCCGGGCGATTCTTTTCGGCGAGCTCCTTCGCGCGCGCCGGATTCCCCGCAACCGCCGGGAAATCTGCCGCGCTTGCGGCCGGCCGGATGAGCTCGTTCGCAGGACGACCGATCGCAGCCGCGAGCGCAGCGAACGACGCGAGCTCATCGTTGCGGCGCAGCGACAATCCGTACTCCGCCGACAACACTTCGATCTTCGCGCGCTGCACGTCGACCGGTGAGCGCGTTCCAGCCTTCACGAGCTCGGCAGCGGCGTCGTACTGATGCGTGCGCCGCTCGAGCGACAGCTTCGCATCGTCCACGAGCGTGCTGGCTGCGCCAGCGCGCAAGTACATCTCCGCTGCGAGCACCGACGCTCGTGCGCGCGCGGCGTCGACACCGAAGCGTTGGACGCGCTCTCCCGCTTCGGCTGCATCGATCCGCGCTCCACGCGCCACGTTGAGCGCTGCCCAGTCCAAGCTCAGCTCTGCGCGCGCTTCGATCGACTGAGAGTCGATGCCCGCTACCCCCGGCAGCACTCGGCGACGGTCGTACCCGTACCCGGCACTGGCTTGACCGACGAGCGACGGATACCACCCAGCCTTCGCGTAACCTCGCTCGGCTTGTGCGCGCATCAGCTCTGCGTACGCGACGGCTACCGCCGGCGGATCGCGCTGCGCAGCACGCAAGACCTCGCTGAACGTGATCGCAGGAACGTCGACCGGCTCTTGCGCGAAGCCGCTGGCGCTCAGCACGAGAACCGGAAACACGAATGCCACTACGACCGCGCACTCGCGGGCCAGATATGCGGGTGAGCGTCTCGAAGTCACTGGCGAGCGTAAGAAGCGAAGAAGATGCATCACAGGCGGAGTCAATGCTTTTGGCCGTTCGTGAAGCTGCACTCACGCGCCGCTGGTCGGCTTGCCCCACTTCACGCGAGTCCCATCGTCCGCCGCAGCGATTGTGTTTCGCTTGGTCTCGCCGGTTACACCGACGATCGTCCGCGCAGCAACCGCGGGAGGCGTTCCGTCTGGCGCCGCTGTCGGCGGCGCGGGTACCGTAAAGGTGGATGACGGAGCGTGCGCGGCGGGTGGAACGAATGAGGCCGGGGGCGCGAACGAGGCCGGGGAGGCAACCGGCACAGCGGGTGCCACGAACGTAGCCACCGCTGGCGTTGAAGCCGGAGCGACGAATGGCGCGGGCGGTGCCGCAGGTGCAACGCGTGCAGCCGCCGACGGCGCACCTGAAGTCGTGGGCGCAGAGAACGGACCGACTGCGGCCTTCACGTTGGCCAGACTCACTAGCGTGGAGGTCACGCCGCGAACCGGGCGCCGCGGCACCGACTCTCGCTCGGCTGCCAGAAGCGTGTTGCTGCCCGCAGCTTCGGACTGCGATTGCACGAGATCGCGATACGTCGCACAACGCGCAACCAGCTCTTGATGCCGACCGACCCCGACGAGCTTGCCCTGTTCGAGCACCATGATCTTGTCGGCCTCGACCACCGTGCTCAGCCGATGCGCCACGATCACGCGCGTGCAGCGTAACTCGCGAAGGTTGTCTTGCACGGCGCGCTCCGTGATCACGTCGAGCGCACTCGTCGCTTCGTCCAAGATCAACACGCTCGGCTTGCGCACGAGCGCACGCGCGAGCGAAAGCCGCTGCCGCTGACCCCCCGACAACGACGAGCCTCCGTCCGCGAGCATCGTGTCATACCCCATCGGCATCTGCTGGATCGCCTCGTCGAGACACGCCTTTCGACACGCGGCCTCGACTTCTTCCGAAGGGATGCTCGAATCGAACAACGTGACGTTGTCGCGAATCGTGCCTGAGAACAATCGCGTGTCTTGCGTCACGATCCCGAGCTTCTCGCGCAGCGAGTGCAAATCCCAAGCGCGCATGTCGCGCCCGTCGAACGCGATCGAACCGGACAGCGGCTCGTACAAACCCGCGAGCAGCCGCGCGAGCGTCGACTTACCTGAACCCGAAGGCCCGACGATCGCCAGACACTCGCCGGGGTCTGCCGTAAACGCGATATGCTGCAGTGTGGGCTTCGTTTCGCTCGGATACTTGAACGACAAATCGCTCACGTGAATCGAACCCGCAAACGACGTCGCCGCCGCGCGCTCTTGCGAGGTCAAGTTGCGCCGCGCCTCGGACGGCGTCTCGAGCACGTCTTCGATGCGTTCCATGTACGCGCGCAACTGCGTCAACTTCATGCACGTGCCCACGAGATTCGAAACTGGTTCGAGAAAACCCGAGCCGAGCGCCGACAAGCCGAGCATCGTGCCGAGCGACAAGGACCCATCGAGCACTTTGTAAGCGCCCGCGAGCATCAGACACACCGGCCCGCAAAAGCGCAGCGT
>DASRXR010000924.1:0-19120 GCA_035687405.1 Polyangiales bacterium | reverse complement strand
ATGATGTGGTGTGCCGGCGGAAACGAGAGCCGATATGGCGGCAACGACTGCTCGTGTCTCAACAACACAGCGGGCCCTTGCTTCGGTGGCAACGGAAATCCTGGGAACCCGAACTACACTCCGCCAGCGGACTCAGCGTTCAAGCAGAATCGCTGTAACTTCCCAGCGAATCGCCTCGGCGACGCGAAGTGTGCATTGCAACGCATCGTCGACGCCACTAGCGGCGAAGCGGTGTTCGGCTTAATGCAGTTCCAACATCCGTGCAGCGGCAGTTGCGGAAACAGCGGGCTAAGCGCAGGTGGTCAGAGTTGCACCGGTGGAGGCGGCTACGCGGATGGGCAGCTAGTCGTCCCGATCCAAAACAACAACACGACATTGATGCGTGAGTGGGTGGACTTCAGCGCCGACAACACGGCGGCGGGTTGTCAAGGGACCTGCGGCACGTACACGCGTGAGCTGTACTCGGGAGTTTGGACGCCCATCGGCCAATCACTAGTGCGCGCTAACGAATACCTACGCGGCCAGCCAGCCGCAGGCTTTCTGTATCCGACGCCGACGCCGACGCTCCCAGCTGGCACCAACGGCGCGCCCGCGTCTCCCCTCGTGAACGATCCGTTTCTCGGCTGTCGGCCGGTATCCGTGATTCTGCTGACCGACGGCAAAGAGACGTGCGGCGGCAATGGAACGAGCGCGGCAACCTTGCTCTACGGCGGCGGCGTGAATCAGATCTACGGCACGAACATCGCAACCAAAGCATTCCGAACGTATGTGATCGGGTTTGGAAGCAGCGGCGACAGCTTCGATCCGGCCGCGCTCAACGCGATCGCAAATGCCGGCGGCACGGACTCGCCCGATCCGACCAACCGCTACTTCCCCGCTGCCAACGAAGCGCAGCTCTCGGTCGCCCTCACGCAGATCATCGCCGACGCGCAGCCTCCGATGGAGATGTGCGACGGCATGGACAACGACTGCGACATGAAGATCGACGAGGGGATCCAGAAGTTCTGCGACAAGCCGAACGGCATCTTCGATCTGACAGAGTGCACCGAGCCGGACGAAAAGAACTGTGACGGCGTCGACGACGACTGCGATGGCGTGATCGACGAAGGTTTGACGAACGCATGCGGTACCTGCGGCGACCTGCCGAAGGAAGTCTGCAACCTGATCGATGACGACTGCGATCAGCGCATCGACGAAAACGCGAGCACGCTCGAGGAGTGCGGCACCGACGTCGGCGAATGCGAAAAAGGCCGGCTCGTGTGCATCGCGGGCATGGAGCAGTGCGAAGGCGCGATCGGACCCAGCCCAGAGATCTGCGACTGCAAGGACAACGACTGCGACGGCAACATCGACGAAGAAGGCGGCGCCGATCCGCTCTGCCCCAGCGATCAGAAGTGCACCGGCTGCAAGTGCCAGCCCTTCTGCCGTCCGGTTCAGGAGTTCGGCAACACGTGCGAAGCGGGCCTCGCGCCCGACGTGCAGCCGAACGGCGAGTGCGTCTGCGTCGTCGACAACTGCAACAGCACGGAGTGCGCTACGCAAACGAAGCAGCAAGGTGGCGAGACCATCTGCGCGCCCGGTAACGCACGCGTCGGGACGTGCATCTGCCAAGGCGGCGAGTGCATCGGCCGTTGCGTCGGCGTGACCTGCGACGGCAACTCGGTGTGCAGCCCGAAGACCGGCGAGTGCGTCGAGAACAATTGCCGCGGGCTCGGGTGCGCCGACGGCGAGCTCTGCGATCCGATGACGACAGAGTGCGTCACCGACAAGTGCAAGGCCGCAAGCTGCGCCGACGATCAAGTCTGCCGCGGTGGCGAATGCGAGAAGACTTGTGCCGGCGTTCGCTGCGCGAGCGCCGAAAGCTGCGTGCGCGGCGAGTGCACCGAAAACAAGTGCGCGGGCAAGACTTGCGAGAGCGAGCAGGTCTGCAACCCGGACAGCGGCGAGTGCATCACGGATGCCTGCTCGCTGCAGCTGTGCCCGAAGGGCCAAGCGTGCGTGGTCGCTTCCGGCATGTGCGAGCCGGATCCGTGCTGGGACGTGAAGTGCCCGAGCGGGCAGTCGTGCAGCCGCGGCGAGTGCGTGACGCGCGGGGGCAACGAAGCGGGCTCCTCCGGCGACGGCGAAACGCCGTCGGGGAATGGCGGCAAGAAGAACAGCCGTCTGTTCGCAACGGGCGGCGGCGGTGGTTGTTCGTGCAGCGTGCCGGGTCCGCAACAGCCCGCGGGCGCTGATCCACGCTTGTCGCTGCTGGGTCTCGGCTTCGGTTGCTTGATCGCACTGCGATTGCGCCGGCGGCGGCGCCATCGCAAGCCTGCAGCTGGCAGCGGCGGGTCCAGCTCCCGAAGCGCTTCCAGCACGCTGAGCAGGCTGAGCGTGCTGGGAATCATCGCAATCGCCTGCTTGCCGCTCGCAGCGGCGTGCAAGGTATCGCCACTGTGTTTGGACGCGAAGTGCGGACCGGGCACCGGCGGCGGCGGGTCGACGTCCAAACCCGACGCGAACGTCCCGGATACCGGCATCGGACCGAATCCGATCGAAGACAGTGGGACCGACTCGGGGGACCTCGATGGTGACGTCGAAGCCGGTCCCTCCACGCCGGACGGGTCGCTCCCGATGTGCACGCCGACGGGCCCCGAGACCTGCAACGGCAAAGACGACGACTGCGACTTTCGCGCAGACGAAGGCGTGAGTGCGCCCGCGAACAACTGCTTGCAGCGCGGCGTTTGCGCAGGAACTGCTCCGGTGTGTGCGGGCGGGAAGTTCGTCTGCCGCTACAGCAGCACGGACTTCGAGGCGGACGAGACGCGCTGCGACGGCAAAGACAACGACTGCGACGGCAACATCGACGAGTCGTTCCCCGCGCTCGGGATGAGCTGCGAGGTCGGCATCGGCGCGTGCAAAGTCGCCGGCACGCGCGTGTGCAACGCCGCCGGGACGAGCCTCGTGTGCAGTGTCGAGAGCCCGAAAGAGCCGGGCGAAGAAGTCTGCAACGGCATCGACGACGACTGCGATGGCATGATCGACGAGCCGAAGACCGCGCCCGGTAGCAACGAGAGCTACGTGCACGATGATCTCGTGCAAGTGAAGAGCAACCTGTGGGTTTACAAGTACGAGGCTTCGCGCGCGGATGCGACGAACGCGAGCGCAGGCATTCTCAGCGGCCGCTCGTGCTCACGCGGAACGGTATTGCCGTGGACGGACCTCACGTTCAACCAAGCGAAGAGCGCGTGCGAAGCAGCGGGTCTCTCGCTGTGCAGCGTCAACGACTGGAAGACTGCGTGCAAAGGTCCGGCGTGGGATCCCAGTGACAATAATCCTGCCGGCTGCGCGTGGTCCTACACGTCGGGCGGCAACTGCCCTGCGAGCTATCCGACGAACGGAAGCGCGTGCAACGGTCACGACGTGAACGCGGCACCAGGTAGCGCTGACACCGACGTACTCAAAGCAACTGGAAGTAAGTCCAACTGCTTCACCGATTTCGGATCAGCCGGTCAGGTGTTCGATCTGAGCGGTAACGCGAGGGAGTGGACGAGCGATACGATGTCGCCCACGCAGAATCCATTGCGCGGTGGTAGCTACAGCAACGCACCAATGGGCCTACAGTGCGACTTCGATTTCTCCGTCGGTGGACCTGACTTACATCTTCCAAACGTCGGCTTTCGCTGCTGCACTAGCGTTGCGCCCTGATCGAATCATTCGATCGACAAACCGACTCGAAGCGCACGCACCGGCAAGGACGTGCGCACGTTACGGCATGACTGTTCTCATGGACGCTTGGGCGCGGCTTCGCTAGTGTCCAACACGGTCACCGCCACCGACGTCTGGAGGACAAAGTCGTGAAACCAGCTGGGAAAGCCATCGAGATCGTCGCCGTCGGCCTTGGACAAGCGGGAGGAAACCTCGCTGCAGAGCTGTATCGACGCGGCTATCGCGCAATGGCGCTCAACACCGCTAAGACCGATCTGTCCTCGTTGTCTACGAGCGCGCTCTCATTACCTGAGCAATTCCGTGTGTACGTCGGCATCGATGGATATGACGGTGCCGGATCTGACATCAACTATGGTCGGGAGTGTATCGCAGCTAACGCTGTGAAAATCCGCGAACGAGTAAGCGAACATGTCGCGGGCGCAGATGTCGTGTTGCTCGTGGCCGGTCTCGGCGGCGGGACAGGCTCTGCGATTGCAGAGCTCGTGCGCGTGATCTCGGAGCTGCAACTTCCGGTTCTCGTGCTCGCGACTTTACCGAATGACCACGAGAGCGGTATCGCGAAGGTCAACGCAGTGCGTGCGGTGAACGAGCTCGTGAAAGAGAGCTTGCTCGGCTGGATATTCATCGACAACTCCCGCCTCGCGAAAAACCATGGCGACGTATCACTCGATCGCTACTACGCCGAGATCAATAAGGTAATCATTGAGCCAATCGACTCGTTCAACCAACTGAACAGTCGCGAAGACATCACGCCGATCCGGTCGCTCGATGGCGAGGATTTTCGCACGTTGATGTTGTCCGGCGGCATTTTGAACTTCACCACGAGCACGCTGCCGAAGTTGACTGACGACGCAGTGATGCAGTCGATCCGCGATGGTTTGCTCCACAGCGGCACCTATCCCGAGGGTTTTCAGCTCGAGAACATGTCTTACATGGGTCTCGTGATCGAAGCGCCGGAAGCGATGCTCGCGGATACGCCCTACTCGTTCTTCGAGCACTTGAACGAGCAGCTCAAAGAAGAGACCGGCGGCGCTGCGATCTACATGGGCATCTATCGAGGGACCGGCCCCGGGACCCAGGCGACAATTCGCGTGTTCGGGTCGTCGCAAGCACTGCCGGACGGCGTGCAAGAGATGGTCGGGCAAGCGAAGCGCGAAGGTGGTCAGCTGCGCGCGAAGTTGCAGCGCGGAATGTCGGCGCTCGATCTCGGCGAGATCGAAGAGTACGAGTTGTTTCGTACGAGCCCGGGCTCGCGGCGGCGTGTGACGGAATCGTCCGCGGGTGACGTTGCTGCGCGCGTGCCTTCCGCACGACCGCAGCAACCAATTCGCTCATCACCTCCGCGCCCCAATCCACCGGCGGCGCCGATCATGGGTCGCGCTGGCGCGAGCCTGAAGCCGGATGGCGGCGGCTCGATGCCCGATCGCGATGCGTACGATGCGCTCGTGAAAGAGTTCAAAGAAGCCGGCACCGACGACATCAAGAAGCGCGTCACCGAGCGGCTCGAAAAGGATCAGAAGTCGGACAACTCGCTCATTCGCTACTACGCGGTGCGCGCGATGACGAAACTCGATCCGTCGCTGTTCACGAATTCGTTGCAAGCGGCCACGGAAGACGAAGATGCGACCGTTCGTGCCGTCGCGATGAAAGCACTGAACCGCGCCTGAAACTGTTCTGTCAGGTCATGCTCGGAGCAATCCGAGCATGACTATGACGCAGCCGAGCACGATCAGCGCGAAGCCAGCGCCTCCGATCAGAAACCACGGCGCGATGCCGCGCCATTCCGTCGGCTCGAGCTCGGAATGTAAGCTCGTCGGCCGAAGCCAAAACGACTTCGGCACCGGCCCGCGAACCGCGAGGCAACGGTAGAGCTTGAGGTGGTAGAGCGTGCCCGCGGGCAATCCGATCGCAAAGCCGGCCGCGATGCACGCGCCGCCCGCGATCAGCAACACCTCGATCGAGAGTACGTAGGCGCCCGTGCCGAGCAGCACGAGCAAGCCCACCACTCCGAACACGAGCAACGTTTCGATCATGCGGCCTGCTGCGCGCGCGCGCTCACAACCACCCGGACGAACGATACCAATCCAGCGTGTGCGCCACGCCTTCGCGCACGGGCAGCTTCGGCACGTATCCGAAGTCTGCGCGCGCAGCGTCGTGTTTGCAGGTCCACGCGCGCTGCTTGCCCATCAAGACCTTTTGCCGATTGAACACGCGCGGTTTGCGATCGAAACGCGTAGCGAGCTCGCCGAACGCAGCCGCGATGTCGAGTGAGAACTGCGGCAGGTATAGAGTCAGCGCGCGCTTACCGACGGCTTCCACGACGTGTTTCTGATAGTCGAACCAGGTGAGCGGCTGCCCGTCGCAGATGAAGTAGCCCTTCCCGATCGTCGCATCGCTCTTCGCCGCATCGACGATCGCTCGAACGACGTCGTCGACGTGCACGGCTGAAAACCAATAGTCGCGATTGCCGTAAAACACGTTGAGGCCGCGCGAGGCCAAGCGGAACAGCTCGAAGTAATCGACGTCGCCCGGGCCGTACACGCCGGCCGGCCGGATGGTCGTCCAGGGTAAGCGCGTGCCGATCTCGTCCATCAACAGGCGCTCGGCTTCGAGCTTGCTCCTGCCGTAGTGTTCGAGCGGTGCAGGCGTGTGCGTCTCGATCAACGGCTGCTCGGGCGTGGAAGGCCCATACGCAGTCAGCGACGACACATTCAAGAAGCGACCCACGCTATCGTGAGCCTTCAAGAGCGCGGTCGCCAAGTTGCGCGTCGGCATCACGTTCGCACGATGGAAGTCGTCGTAGGTGACGCCCTTCGTCGCGCCGGCCACGTGGAACACCACGTCCGGTTTCTCGCGCCGGAGCACGTCCGCGAGCGAATCCGGGTTCGCATAGTCGACTGCCGCCGCCCGCCCGCGCTTCGGAGCCGGAGAGCTCGGCCGCGTCAGCGCGACGACGTCCCAGCCGTCATCGAGCAACTTGTCCCGCAAACGGCCGCCGATGAACCCGCTCGCGCCGGTCACCACCGCGACGCCTCGCCTCACTTCGTCTGGCATGCGCCGTTTCATGCCCCGTCCGGCCTTGGCTTGCAAGGGGGCCGCCGCGAGCGTCATCCCACGCCGAGCGTCACCCAACCCCGAAGAAGCGCCGAATGTCGGCCGCACGGGCGACGGTGTCATCGCGACCCAGCTGGATCAGTTCGTGCGCAAAGTCCTTGTCGAACAGGATGAACGACAGCAAGTCGGACTCCCAAAACGTCCCCAGCGTCGCGGTGCGCGCGAGAAGCCACGACGAGAACATCGAAGATTTGATCGCTTTCGAACGCGTGCGCGCCATCCGGCCGATGTCCTTCGACGGCCGGAATACGAGCGTGTCCACCTTGCGATACGCGACGCCACGGTTGTCTTCGAGCATGGTGTTCACGCGCATCATCTCCTCGGGCGTGAGCGCGTGCTCGAGCGTAGTGATCAAACGGTTGAACCGATCGAGGATCTGCAAGTCGTAGTTGAGCGGGTCGAGCAGCAGCGCGTTGAGCACTTTGCCGATCAGAAAAATTGGGCTCTCGTACGCGGCCAAGCGCCGTTCGAGCGGCGTGTCATCGAGCTCGTCCGGCGCGTCGCTCAACAGCGAGATCACGACGAGCCGCTCCGCACCGGCACGAATCGCCGGCGCAATCGGCGTGTTGTAGCGCACGCCGCCATCGCAATAATATTCAGTCCCGACCCGCCGCGCCGGAAACAACAGCGGAATTGCAGCCGACGCCAGGACGTGTTCGGCGCAGATCGGTCCGACGCGCGGCGTGCGGTTCGGATCTCGCGTGCTCTTGTACGTGGCGCCGCCGCTCATCTCGGCGAAGAGCGTCGTCTTGCCAGTGGTAATGTGCAGCGCAGCGACGATCAGCGCGCGCACCAGACCGCTCCGGACGTTCTCCCGAAGCTGGTCCCAGAGCACGGCGTGTTCGACGAGCTCGTCGATCGCGCCGGTGTTGAGGATCGAGCGGCCGATGAAACTCGGACCGTGATCATCTGCAGCCGTCAGCGGCAGTTTGGGCAATTTCCGCTTTCGGCCCAGCACACCCCACATGTCGAGCTTTAGGTGGCGATTCAAGTCGAGCGCCTGCCACTGCGAGATCAAACCTGGGGCGTTCATGTCGGGCACGTGCGCGTGCGAGGCGAGATAAGCCGCATTCAGCGCGCCCACTGAGGTCCCGCACAGCACGTCGAAGGGCGCGCGCTTGGGCTTGAGCACTTCCATGATGCCCGCAACCACGCCCGCCTCGTACGCGCCGCGCGCACCGCCCCCGGACAGCACGATTCCCGTGCTGATGGTTGGAGGCGAAATCGACGGCCTAGACCCTGGAACGCCCGAAGGCACGAGTGATCTAGTTGCGGGGGCTCGCTGAGTCGGCGCGGGTGGCATGCCTGTGGGCCGACTCGGATTGTACATTCCGAACGAGCACGCTGGCCATAATCTCTGTAAGCTCCGCGGCCCCCAGCAGGAGATCTAGCTTCATGTCCATCGCAGTAGCTGTCCGGACCGGTAACGAAATCGTGCTCGCCACAGATAGTAAGCGTACGTTCGGCGGGAATGCCGTGCCCGAGAACAACCTGCGAGACGTGAAGCTGCGACGTGTCGGGGAAGCCTACCTCGCGACGACCGGTTGGGGCGTGTACGCCAATATCCTCGATGACTACCTCCGGCTAGCGCGGAACGCTCGGCTAACCGATTCGCGGCAGATCTTCACGTTCTTTCGCGGCTTCTGGAAAGCATTGCACCAACGCTACGCGTTCGTGAACGACCAGTGCACCGAGGGCGACTCGCCCTTCGGAGATCTGGACGCGTCGTTTTTGGTCGCAGCCAAGGGCGGCATCTTCTACGTCGCCTGCGACATGAGCGTGACCGAGTTTCAAAACTATTACGCGGTCGGCTCGGGCGCGAGTTATGCGCTCGGCGCGATGCACGCGTTGTGGACGCCCGCCGGCAAAGCGGAAACCGTCGCACGCAAAGCCGTCGCAGCGGCGAGCGCCCTCGATATCTATTGCGGTGGCGAAGTGAACCTCGTGACGCTGCGCGCGAAGGGCAAGAAGTAACGTTACTCTGTCGCTTCGGGCTCACCTTCTTCGAGGTGATAGCGCGAGTACTCTTCTGTGAACGCGAACTTCGACTTGTCGGTGATCTTGTCGACGTAGAGCGTACCGTCGAGGTGATCGAGCTCGTGTTGAAAGACCGTGGCGAGAAAACCGTCGGCCGTGATCGTCTGAGGCTTGCCGCGTTCGTCGAGATAGTTCACCTCGACCTTGCTCGCGCGCTCGACGTATCCGCGCATGCCCGGCACTGACAAGCAACCTTCCCAAAACCCCGAGAGCGTCTCGTCGAGCACCTTCACGCGCGCGTTGAAGACCACGAGCAGCGATTGCGCTTGGCCGGTGTCGTAGCGGCCACTGTCACCGTCGAACTCGATGACGGCGAGCCGCAGAGACTCGTGCACCTGGGGCGCAGCGAGCCCGACGCCGCCGTACTCGTGCATGGTCTCGACCATGTCCTTGAGCAACCGGCGCATCTCCGGCGACGAGATTTCTTCACGCGTGACGTCGCGCGCTTTTTGTCGAAGGACGGGGTGACCGAGTCTTGCAATCTTACGGATGGCCATTGCGGGATACGCCTCGCGGCCCATTGTCCTCACCCGACCAGGCCGGCGCAAGCATGGCGTTGCAGCGTTAAAACCAGAGCAGCTTCGCGGCTGTAAGCAGCACCGTCACGGCTAATACGGCGCGTACGAACCCCTCACCCCGCTTGAGCGCGGCGGTCGCGCCGAGCCACCCGCCGACCCCTTGCCCGATCGCGAGGAGGATACCGAAGGGCCAGTGCACCATGCCCTTCGAGATGAAAACGCCGAGCGCGAGCGGGGTGTACGTGATGACGAGCACCATCTTCATCACGTTTGCTTCGGCCAGCCGGATGCTGAGCACGAGCACGAGCCCCGCGAGCATCACGTACCCCATCCCCGCTTGAACCATGCCGCCGTAAAAGCCGACGACTAGCATCGTCGGCCAAACTTTCTGTGGCGTCAGGAGCGGATACGGTTCGGGCGACGAGTTGCGTAGTCTACGGCCGAGCAGAAATGGTTCAGCTGCAACGACGGAAGCACACGCGATCATCACCCACGCGAGAATGCTGCGAAACAGCGCGTCGCTCACGCGGGTGGCGACGAATGCACCGATGAACGCGCCGATCAACGTGGGCGGTAAGAGCGTGCGCGACAGGTTCCAATCGAGCTTGCCAGCCGAGCGGTACTTCGTGACCGCGGTCGCGGCTTGCGTGAAGATCGCGAGTCGCGATGTGGCGTTGGCAATCCCTTCCGGTAGCCCTAAGAAAATCAGGAGAGGCACGGCCAGTAGCGAGCCGCCGCCCGCAATAACGTTGAGGTATCCGGCCAGCATGCCCACGCCGAACAGCTCGCCAATTACGATCGGGTCGGTCCAAGCGGGTAGTGCGGTCAAATCCGGCATCGAACAACTGCGTCCATCGTGTTCATCACACCCACCCCGCGCGTGCGCCTATCACAGGCAACCGGCAGAAGCAGCAGATGGCGGCAGAAAGTTTCGAGCCCGGAACACGAGGTCAGGTGTTCGAGGGTGAGTGGGCCGGCCGCGGGTTGCACACTTGCAGGGTCGAACGTCGCTGCGGTTGCGCTACAGTAAGGAAAGCGTGGAACACCGATGAAACTGCGCGAAAGCAATCTGGAGAAGCTCGATAGCCGCGTGTTCGACGTGTTGATCGTCGGCGGCGGCATCAACGGCGCAGTCAGTGCTTCTGCGCTCGCGACGCAGGGTGCGAGCGTCGCGTTGATCGACATGGGCGACTTCGCTAGTTCGACGAGCCAGCAGTCTTCGAATCTCGTGTGGGGCGGCATCAAGTATCTCGAGGGCGGTGAGCTCGGCTTGGTACGCAAGCTGTGTCTCTCGCGCAACCGTTTGATCCGAGCGTATCCATCATCGGTTCGCGAGATTCGCTTCTTCACGACGATCGAGAAGAGCTTTCGGTGGCCGCGCATCTTCGTGTACTTCGGCGCGCTGTTGTATTGGGCGATCGGCAATTTTTTTACGCGCATTCCACGTTTGTTGAATCGCGAAGACGTGGCCGATGAAGAGCCCGCAGTTGCCCCGCTCGGTCCCGGCGGCGTCGAATATTCGGATGCGTTTCTGATCGATAACGATGCGCGCTTCGTGTTCGGCTTCATTCGCAACGCACTCGACCACGGTGCGATCGCGGTGAACTACGCACGATCGCTCGGTGCGAGCCGGGCTGCTGACGGGCTGTGGCATACGCATGTGCGCGATGAGCTCGACGGAACCGAACGGATTGTCAGGTCGCGCGCGTTGATCAACGCGGCCGGACCGTATGTGGATACGCACAACGCGTTGACTGGCCAGACCACCGGCTATCATCACGTGTTCTCGAAGGGCGTTCACTTGATCGTGGATCGCATCACCGAGGCGCCGCGCGTGCTCGCGTTCTTCGCCGATGACGGCCGATTGTTCTTCGTGATCCCGCTCGGGCCGAAGTCGTGCATCGGGACGACGGATACGCGCGTCGATTCTTACGCATCGCGGGTGGAGCCCGAAGACCGCACGTTCATTCTGGACAATGTGAACAAACGGTTGCAACTGACGCGTCCATTGACGGAACGCGACATCATCGCCGAGCGCTGTGGTGTGAGACCGCTCGCGCTCAGTGGCAACGCGACCGGGGCCGGCACTGATTGGCTGCAGCTGTCCCGCAAACACGTGGTGGAAGTCGACGCCGACGATCGGCACATCAGCATCTTCGGCGGGAAGCTGACCGACTGTCTGAACATCGGCGAAGAGATCGCGCTCGCCGTGCGCGCGCTCGGGATCGAGATGCCGGACTACGGGCGGCGCTGGTACGGCGAGCCGGACGAGAGCGTGCGCGATGCGTTCTTTCATCAAGCCAAGTTGATGGGGCTCGATGCGTTGACTGCGAAAGAGTCATCCGAGCCGCTCACCTCGCGCTTGTGGCGTCGCTACGGCGGCACTGCGCTCGCCCTGCTCGACGACATCCGGCAGGACCCAGACATGGCGCAGGTGTTGATCTCGGGCACGGAGTACATCCGCGGCGAGCTGCATCACGCCGCGCAGCGCGAGATGATCACGAAGCTCGAAGACTTCTTGCGGCGCCGCAGCAAGATCGCGCTGATCGCGCGGCAGAGTGACATCCGCCGCGCGCCGGGGTTGATCGACGCGTGCGAGATCCTGTTCGGCGATCAAGCACAAGCGAAGTTCGACGAGTACTTCGCCGAAGAAGAACCGCGGGCCGGCGACCGGACAGCGACCGGATAGCGGCCCGCGAACGAGTTACTTGGTTTCGGCGGGCTTCGACTCGCCGGCTTGTTCAGCCGCGGGCTTCTCAGCCGGCTTATCCGCAGCGGGCTTCGCAGCGGGCGGCGTCGCAGTCGGAGTCTTCGCAGCGGGCGGCGTCGCCGGTGCTGCCGCCGCGGGCTGCTCGATCTTGATCAGGTTCACGTCGAACACGAGCATGCCTTGCGGCGCGCCGGGCCGACCTTTGTACGCGAGATCCTCGGGGATCCAGAGCCGCGCACTGTCGCCCTCGACGAGCAGCTGCAGGCCTTCGGTCCAACCCGGAATCACTTGCGTAACGCCGAACGTGATCGACTTTCCGCGCGTCACCGACGAATCGAACATCTTTCCGTCGGTCGTCCAACCCGTGTAGTGCACCTCGACTCGATCGGCCGTCGTCGGGTGGACCTTGCCTTTGCCCTTCTTGAGAAACTTGTAGGAGAGACCGCTCGCGGTCTTCTTTGCATCCTTCGGCGGCGCAGCGACGTCCTTCGGGACAGCCGGTGGCTCGGGCATCCGCTCGATCGAGATCAACTCGACATCGAACACGAGCATGCCTTTCGGCGGACCTGGTTTGCCTTTGTAAGCGAGCTCTTCCGGAATCCAGAAGCGCGACTTTTCGCCGACGGTCATCAGCTGCAAGCCTTCGGTCCAACCTTCGATCACTTGGCTCACGCCGAACACGGCTGGCTGCCCGCGCTTGACCGACGAATCGAAGCTGTTTCCGTCGGTCGTCCAACCCGTGTAGTGCACGGTGACACGGTCGTACTTCTTCGGCTTCTCGGCCGTCTTGCCCTTCTGCAACACTTTGTACGAGAGCCCGGACGCCGTCTTCTTGGCGTCTGCGGGCGGTGCAGCGACGTCTTCCGGTGCGGGAATCGGGGCTTCACCCGGGATGATCTCGAGCAGCTCGACATCGAACACGAGCATGCCGGCGGGCCGGCCCGGCGCACCCTTGTACGCGAGCGCTTCAGGGATCCAGAGCCGGCGCTTTTCACCGACGACCATCAGCGGCAAACCTTCGGTCCAACCCGCGATCACTTGGCTGAGGCCGAACGTCGTCGGCTCGCCACGCTTTACCGACGAATCGAACATTTTGCCGTCGGTCGTCCAACCCGTGTAGTGCGCCTTCACCTGGTCGTACGAGTGCGGGTGCGCGTCGCCCGTTCCTTTTTGCAACACCTTCGTCGCGAGGCCACTCGCGGTCTTCTCCGCATCCGCGGGCGCAGCAGCTACGTCGGTCGGCGCGGGAATGTCCGCGCTCGGCGGCTCGACCGGCGTCACGGGCGTCTTTGCTTCGACCTTCTCTTCTTTTGCTGCTGGCGGCGGCGGCGGTTTACCGCACGCGACGGCAAGACTGCAGGCGAGCACGGAGCCCACGCTCGCACCGCGAACCCAGGCAAGCCATGAGGGCTTCGGCAACTTGGCAGACCGCACGCGTTCTGATCTTGGCATCAGGCTTCCTCGACCGTGGAAAAGGTGGGCGTTGACGTAACGGATTACGCCGCGCTTGTCGAGAAGCAGACTCGGTGCTGCTCCTTAGCAGTAGCAGTACTGCAAGCTACGGGGCGCTCTTGCGCGCTGCGCGGCGCACGAGCCCTTCTTGCGCCACGGACGCGACCAGCACGCCGTCGCGCGTGTAGAAGCGACCTAGTGCGAGACCGCGGCTGCCGAATGCAACCGGGCTCACTTGATCGTAGAGAAGCCAGTCGTCCATCCGGAAATCGCGATGGAACCACAGCGCGTGATCGAGACTCGCCGCCATCACACCGCGACTCATGAACGTCACGCCGTGCGGCCGCATCACGACGCTGAGCAACGTGTGATCCGATGCGTAAGTCGCGAGGGCACGATGTGTCAGCGGATCGTCCGGCAACTTGGACCCAGCACGGAACCAGACGCGCTGGCGCATGCCGGCCGGCTTGGGCTTCACGACTTCGATCGGATCGACGAACCGCAGCTCGATCGGCCGATCGCGCATCCGTTCCGCGAACATTGCGGGCGGCAGATGTTCCGCCATTGGCTCGAGCCAGTCTTCCCAGCTCAGACACGCTTCCGGCGGTGGCACTTCGTCCATCGGCTCGGCGTGTTCGAAGCCGACCTCGGCCTGGTGGAATGACGCCGACAGCTGCAGGATCGCTTCGCCATCCTGCTCCGCGATCACACTGCGCGTGCTGAACGACCGCCCGTTGCGCGTGCGCTCCACCCGATACAACACCGGCACGCCGGTCTGACCGGCGCGCAAGAAATACGCGTGAAGCGAGTGCACCGGAACTCCGTGCACGGTGCGCGCGGCGGCGACTAAAGCTTGGCTCGCGACGTGACCTCCGAACATGCGCGGGCGCCGGAGGTCGGGGTTGTGTCCACGATACAGATCAGCATCGAGCTGTTCGAGATCGAGCTGTGACAGGAGCGTATCTAAAGCTGACGGCATGTTGCTGCTTATCGAACTGGGACTAGTGCTGCATTAGCGTGGAGCCAACGCGGTTTCCAGCGTGGCTCGTTCTGAAATCATTTTGCGAAAGCGGATGAACGGCCCGGGGCGGTTACAGGCGAGCGCACCTCGCAACATACCCGCACGCCCATACAGCGCCACGTAGGCGCGGTCGTCGAGTGAGCCTTCGACCATCACCAGCTCGTCGTCGGGCCGCACACGTCCGGCGAACTGCAGCTTCACGTCGTATTGGTCGGACCAAAAGTACGGTAGTGACGCCGATAGCGGCGCCGCCTCGCCGAGCAGGCCTGCTGCTACCAGCTGCGCTTGGTCGATCGCGTTCGTCCAGTGCTCGATGCGCATCGTCTCAGCGAAGAGCGCGTTCGGAGCCGACGCGACGTCGCCTGCCGCAAACACACCCGGCACGTTCGTGGCGCAATGACCATCGCACTCGACGCCGTTGCCGATCTTCAGATCCGAACCTGCGAGCCAACCGACTTGCGGCACGACTCCGATTCCGACGACGACGAGATCGACGTCGAGCGTCGTTCCATCGGACAAACGTGCGCGTTCGACCCGCCCGTCGCCCTCGAGCGCTTGCAGCGTGAGCCCGCATCGCAAGTCGACGCCGTGCGCGCGATGCAGGCTTGCGACCGCTTCGCCGACCTGCGGACCGAGGTTTCGCGCGAGCGGGAGCGGATCCGCTTCCACGACCGTGACGGAGAGCTCGAGCTTGCGACACACCGACGCGACTTCGAGGCCGATGAAACCTGCGCCGACGACGAGCACGCGCGGAGCCTCGAGCAGCGCCGCGCGAATCGCGAGCGAGTCATCCAAGGTTCGCAGCACGTGCACGCCGGCGAGCTCGCGACCGATCGCGAGCGGCCGTGCTTGCGCACCGGTCGCGATGACCAAGCCCTCGTAATCGAGCACATCGCCGTTCGACAGCGTCAGCTTGCGCGCGCGTGTGTCGAGCGACAGCGCCCGCTGGCCGAGCGCGAGGTCGAGCGACAACGGGCCGTAGCCTTCCTTCTGGCGGAAGAACACGCGGCTCTGATCCCACTCGCCCGTGAGCACCTGCTTCGACAGCGGTGGCCGGTCGTAGGGCAGATGAGGCTCGTCCCCCACGAGCCACAACCGCCCTGCGTAGCCTCGCTTGCGCAGCGCTTCCGCCGTGCGTAGCCCCGCGAGCGAGGCGCCGACGATCACGATTCGTTCAATCATCCTTCAGCGTGATCGCACCAGTCGGACACTCCAGCGCGGCTTTCTCTGCTTTGCCCGCCAGCTCGGGGCCGGGCGTTTCGTTGAGCACGTACAGGAACCCATCATCCCGAATCTCGAACAATTCCGGGGCGGCTTCCGTGCACAGTGCGTGACTCTGACAAAGATCGAAATCGACGACGATTCTCATGACACCCTCGTACGTACAGTGAGCAAGCAGACCGGGCGCGCCCTCGCGCACGACGCTGCCACTCCCGTAACCGCGGCCACTATACCCAAGCCACCGTCCATCACGCGCGCCGACGTTTGACATACGGCGGCGCATGTGACATACGATGGCGTATGTGAACCACGACGCCCTGACGCGGTCAAGCCTCGGGGTACGTTTACGTGGCGGTGAGTGGATATGCACAGCGACTCAAAAGCACTTCCTCTCTCGAATCCGCGCGCGATCGGGCTGCACCTCTGGGCGTTCGTTCTGCCGTTGATCACGCTCGTGTATTGGCTGACGGCGCCGCACGTGTGGTGGGCGTCGCTGCTCTGGATCTCGCCGATCGTGATCTTGGTCATGATCGACAACCACGCGCCGGACGACGCGCGCCAGCCGCGCGAAGACATTCCGGCGTGGCCGTTCAACATCCAGGTCTACGTGCTCGTCGCACTGCAGATCGTGAACCACGTCTTGCTCGGCGTCACCGCTTCGAAGCTGGACCTGTCGACGACCGCCGGGGTGATCGACGCCGCGGCCGCGTTCATTCCGGTGATGGTTTTGACCGGCGTAAACGCGGGTTACTCGGGCATCGTCGTCGCGCACGAGCTCGTGCACCGGCGCAATCCGCTCGAGTTTTTCCTCGGGCGCTTGTTGCTGATCGGCGTGATGTACGAGCACTTTGCGACCGAACACGTGCGCGGCCATCACCCGCGCGTCGGGACGCGTGCAGATGGCGCGACGGCCCGCTTCGGCGAGACGCATCGCGTGTTCATGCGGCGCACGATCCCGCAGCAATTCAAGAGCGCTTGGAAGCTCGAGAAGGTGCGGCTCGGCGATGCCAAGATGAAGTGGTACGACCGGCGAATGGTGCGGCACCGCGTGCTGCAAGGCGTGGTCGCCGAGGTTGGCCTCCTGATCGCGTACTTGTTGATCTGGGGGCCGCTCGCAGCTGCATTGTTTTTCGTCCAGGCCCGCAGTGCAGTCCTGATGCTCGAGACCGTGAACTACATCGAGCACTGGGGTCTCGGGCGCGAGGGCAAGAAGGTCGAGTCGATCGATTCGTGGGACACCGCGAACTGGTTCACGCTCTACACGCTCGTCGGGTTGTCGCGGCATGCCGATCATCACGCGCAAGCGTCACGGCCGTATCAGAAGCTGCGTCACTTCGACGAGACGGCGAAGATGCCGCTCGGTTACTACGGGACAATCGTGCTCGCGCTGTTCAGGAACGAGCGCTACATGGAGCTCGCGACGGCGGAGCTGAAGACGAAGAAGCTCGGACCGTTCCGCGACCCGTCGGTGCGGCCGAGCTCGGACGCGCACGTGCACCCGTCACTGCGGCCGCCCCGCGGCGATGCCGGGCCCGAACCCCTCGCGCTCTAGAATTCGTCGACGCTCAGTGGGCCTGAACGGGCTCGCCGGCCTGGCCGCTCGGCCTTTTCCGGCTGCGCTGCGGGCGCTGGCGGCGCCGGTTCGACGGCGCCTTCCGGCTTCGCGGGCTTGGGATGCACCTTCGCGACGCTCTTGGCTGCAGCAACCGGGGCCTTGGCCTTCGGGGCCGTGTCGCTCGTAGCGGCATTCCTCGAAGTCGTGTTCGAAGACGGCTGCTGCTGGAACGGTTGCGGATCCACCGGCGTCGATGCGCCACTCGGCAGCGTGGCGGTGCCCGAGGCCGGCGCAGGTGCCGCGGACGGCGGCGGCGGTGCCAGCTCGGGCTGAGTCGCGTGGATCGGACCGGGCGACACCATCGGAATCTCCGGCGCGCGCAGCTTCTCGAACGCAAACCAGATGATGCCGACGGCGAGGACCGCAAGCGCGATGTACATGGCACTGCGGCCATTCGGCCGACCGAGGAGCGAAGGATCCTCCGGCGGGGGCTCAGCGGTGAATGGCGTGCTCATCGGGCTGTTGCCCGAGCTGCGGAATCCCCTCTTCTTCGAGCCGGTCGGCTCGCGCGTCGGCACCGTGTCGTGGAGGAAGGGCTCGAGCGCGTGGATCAGACTCTCCAAGTCGGCAAAGCGGTCCTGCGCGTTGCGTGCCATCGCGCGCATCACGACGCGGGACAACGCGACCGGTAAACCAGGGACGAGCTCATCCGGGGTCTTCGGAGTACCGGTCGCGATCTCGAGCACGAGCGCGCCGTAAGTATCCGCGATGAACGGCACTTGGCCGGTGAGCGCTTCGTACAGAATCACGCCAAACGCGTAGACATCCGCCCGACGGTCCAGGCTGTCAGAGCCACGGATCTGCTCTGGAGACATGTAATACGGCGTACCGACCACTGCGCCCGTGCGCGTGAGCCGCGGATTGATCTGACCTTCGTTCGAAACTTTCGAAATGCCGAAGTCGAGCACCTTCGGCTCGCGACCGACGCCATCATCCTCGTACGCCAGGAAGATGTTGTCCGGCTTGAGATCGCGATGCACGACGCCCTGCCGATGCGCCGCCGAAACACCACGCATTGCGCGAAGCAGGAGATCGAGTAGCTCGCGAACCGTCAGATCTCGGCGAGAAAGCGCGGTGGTGAGAGGCTCGCCGCGCAGCAACTCCATGACGAGAAAGAAAGAATCCTCGTGTTGGCCGACGTCATACACATCGACCACGTTGGGATGGTTGATGCGCCCTGCCGCCTGCGCTTCCCGCATGAAACGGTGCACGGCGTCTTCATCGCGCGCGAGCTCCGGCAACATCCACTTGATCGCGACCTGCTTGCCGGTAAACCGGTGAGTCGCGGCAAATACGGCGCCCATCCCCCCTTCCCCGAGGAGTTGCTCGATCACGTATTTGCTGGCGACTAAGTCGCCAGGCTTCGGCATAGACCTACTCGTCACCGCAGCGCCGCCTAAGAGGTCTCAAGTAATAACTGTACGCAATCGCCCGGTACATGTCACTGAACTGCGGGCGCTCGCTACTATGCGAAACGCGCCATCGACTGCCAAGTCCTCGCACACTCTTGGGCGAAAGTGGGTGTTGGCGCACCGCGGAGGCGTGAATCGGAAGCAGCCGCGAGTCAAATCGAACGGGTTTTCGTGCTAGAATTTTGATCACACGATGAAACTGTCCGCGCGACCACGGATAAGCCGATGACTCAAGATCAACGCCGCGATCGGCGTATCCTTACCCGTCAAAAGCTGTGGCGCGAAGGACAGCAAGAGGCACCGGCGGCG
>DASRXR010000923.1:0-8648 GCA_035687405.1 Polyangiales bacterium | reverse complement strand
CGCCGCGTGCTCCGACTTGAGCGACTCCTGGGCCTCGGTCGCCTTGAGCCGAAACCCTTCGATCTCGGCCGCGTGCCGCGCTTTGATCTCGTCCAGCTCGGTGCCGAGCTCGCGGACCTTCACTTCGCTGCGGTCGAGCCGGCCCTTCACGTCGTCGAAGCGCTTCTTCGCGTTGTCCTTGTCGACGCTGAGCGCGCTGACGACTTCGTTTTTCTTCTCGAGCTCGCGCTGGATTTCGGAGTTTCGGTCGCGCGAATCTTGGAGCTCACGCTCGATGCCGAGCCCGCGCTCGCTCGCTTCGATCAGCTGCTTGTCGCGCTGGGTGACCTGGTCGCGCAAATCGAGGAGTTCGCGCTCCTTGCGATTGAGTTGCTCGCGCATGTCGAGCAGCTCGCGACTCGAGACGCCGCCCGTTCGCTTCGCCGCGTCGAGCGCCTTGTCGGCGGCGGTCGCACGCTGTTCCGCCGACGCCGCACGCCGCTCGAGCGATTGCAGTTTCTCGTCTGCGGCCGAGAGCTCACGACGCAGGCGATCGAGCTCCGCGGAGTTGGCCGGTGTTTCGCGCGCGTCGCGCGCGACGTTTCCGCCGACGTTCGCAAACCCCATCGTGCTGGAGCTGCTGCTCGCGACTCCGAGCGACCCACCGCCACCGTTCATGCCGTGCGCGCTCGCGCCACCGAAGCTGGCAGCGGCAACCGGAGGGTTCATGACGGGCGGCGAAGCAAACGCGCTCGGGCCCGTATGTTGCGGCGGAGTTGGTGTCGGCGGAGGCGGAGTGACCGATCCGACCGATTCTTCCGAGTCGCCGTCAGTAGACCGCGACTGCGAGTGTGCGTGAATCTCTTCGGGCGGAAGCGCGACGGGTGGCGCGAGCGATTCGGGAACTTCGCTCACGTCGGTATCCGCCGTCGCAGCGTCCGCGTCGGTGCCTTCGCCGTCGTCACCGAGCACGATCAGCTCGTCGTCGTCACCGACTTCGATCGCGTCATCGTGCTCGCCCTCGTCGCCGAACAGGCCCGCGCCATTGCCGTTGAGCGGCACGAGCGGCTTCACGCGTTGCAACAGATCCGCGAACGCGATCGGCTTGCGGATGTAGTCGTCCGCGCGCGTGCGCAGCTTCTTGTGCTGCTCGAACGTCTCTTCGTCGACTTCGCTCGACAAGATGATGAGCGGCACGTTCTCGAGCTCGCTCGTCTTCTTGATCTTCTTGCAAACCAAGAAGCCGTTCATCCCCGGCAACTCGATTGTGAGCAGAATCAGGTCGGGGCGATTGCCAGCAGCGAGCTCGAGTCCAGTCGGTCCGTCCGCCGCGACTTGGACGGAAGCGCCCAGTCGCTCGAAGCTCGTCTTCACCTCGTTGGCAAAGGCGGCGTCATTCTCGAAAACAAGGATCCGCTGACTCATCCCGCTCCTCCGAGAGTGCCAGGATTCGCGGCACGTGGGGCAAAAAGCGAGAATAGTGGCGTGTATTCCGAGGTGTCAACGGCAGCGACTCTCGCGAGTCCTCAAAACCACATAGGAAAACGCGCGCAGCGTGAGAGATGCGTGTGTGTGCTCAGTGCGGAATGCGCGCTGTCGCAACGAGATGCAGCAGGCTCGTTTGATCGAGATCACCGGCGAACGCGTACACGATGCCGTTATCCTGCAGCATCGGTACGGTGTAGCCTTGCAGCGTATGGTACGTGACATCGCGCCCAGACACGCGAACCCGATGTGCGCCGAATCGCTCTAACCCGCGACTGTTACTCAGCGCCTCTGTGAGCGGTGCCGGTGCCTTGAACATCACCAACGTCAATCGACTCTCGTCGACGTCGTAGTACAGCTTGGCAGCCTGCTGAGCCCCAACTTGAGACATCCTGGCGCCGGTGAAGTGCACTTTCGGCTCGGTTGGGAACTCCACGGTGCGGACGCGGAAACCGACCTTGTCGCGAAACCAGCTGGTGGCGCGCTGTGGCTCTTTGGTGGCGATCTCCGCCGGTAACTCGTCCTTGTGGCGATCCACCACGTCTTTGACGATATCGAGCGGTGAAATCATGCCGGCGCTATCGATTCGGCGATCTGTCCCTACGAGGGATCCCGCGACGAGCAACACCGACGCTGCGACCGAAAGCACGACCGACCAGGTGTGGTTCGGGGCCGAGCTGTCGCCGACTTCGATTCCCTTCATCGCGCGCTGAACGCGCAGACGAAGATGAGCCGGCGCAGGCGGCGCAACGAGCCGTGCTCCCACTTCGCGCCGTAACGCGACCAAACACCCTCGTGCGAGCTCGCAGTCACTACACACACCCAGGTGCTGCTCGACTTCCAGCATCCGGCTGGGCTCGAGCTCACCGTCGACGTAAGCAGACAAGTGCTTCTGTACTACACGGCAATCCATCATCCACGACTCCTGTGTCGCCGATAGTTCGCCAAGGAAACCGTCTTCTCACCCGCTGCAGACTCTTCTGCGGCGGCCTCGGTCTTCTTCTCGGCTGCGAGTTTCGCTGCCGAGACCAACCCCAAACTCGCGGCGTGCTCGACGAGCAACACTTGAAGCGCTCGTCGCGCGCGATGCAGCCGCGACATCACCGTGCCGATCGGACATCCGATGACTTCGGCGATCTCTTTGTAACTGAGCTCCTCGACGTCGGCCAAAATGACCACCGCGCGGTGCTCTTCCGGTAACTGCGCGAGCGCAGCTTCAATTTCTTTCGCGACGACCGGCGCTAGCGCGATCGCTTGGGGATCGAGCAGCGAGCGCAACGCCTCGCGACCGAGCGTCGCTTCGCCAGAGGGCTCGTGCGTCAGCGTCTCGCTCGCCTGGTGCTCCTTCACGTGACGGCGGTAGCGGTTCACGAATCCGTTGAACTGGATCCGGAGCAACCAGGCCTTCAGGTTCGAGCCGCGCTCGAAACGATCGTAGAAGCGCAGCGCGCGCACGAACGTGTCCTGCACCAGGTCTTCGGCGTCCGACGGCGAGCGCGTGAGACGCAACGCATGCGCGTACAGAACATCCAGATATTGCAGGGCTTCGGTTTCGAACTCCTGCTGTCGCTGGCTTTTTCTCGGTGCGAACAAACGCATGCTCGGCCTTTCGTCTCTATTCAACTTCGTGACCTGGCCATCTATTTCCTGGACGCTTGGCCGGTTGTCATTCGGATGTAAGATGCATCACACAAGATACACCCGATCAGGGACTTCTGGGGTCGGGCAGCTTTGCCGAGGCTCCAGCAACGTGCACGATGGAATGTATGTCGTCGGCCGAGGAGCAGACCGAGCTCTTGGCTCGGCGCATCCAGGGCATCTTGGATGCGCAGATGCGCACGGCATACCTGCGACACACGCTGCTTTCCATGTCGCCGCACGACGTGGCGGACCTGTTTAGCGTAGCACGCGCCTATGCGGAGGCGCGGCAGCCGAGGCACACGGCGCTCTTCCATTCTCTCACCCTCGCGATCTCGCACGAGACCTGCCGCGAGTTGCGGTCCGCCGTGGCGGCGGTGTTGCGCTCGCGCGATCAGCCGAGCCTCGCGCGGAGCTTGCGGGACGAGGGAGGCACGGACGACGAGGACGCGTTGCGCGTACCGGACTTTGGAATGGGCCGGCCGGTCACGCTCGGCGAGCGAAAGAGTTTGGCGAGGAGACACGATCGCGAGCTGATCGCGAGGGTGATCCGCGATCCCCACCCGGACGTGATGCGCATCTTGTTGAGCAATCCGAGGCTCACCGAAAACGACGTGCTGCGTCTGTGTGCGAGGCGACCGGTTGCGAGTGAGGTTTTGCGCGAAGTTTTCAGGTGTGCGCGATGGATCGTGTGTTACCCGATCAAGGTTGCGCTCGTCATGAATCCGTACGCGCCGATCGATGTGGCGTTGCAGCTGTTGCCGCTGCTGCACGAACAAGATCTGAAGCGGGTCCTCGAGGCAGCGGATCTACCGCGCGAACTGCACGCAGCCTGCCAAGAGCGTCCTACGCGACGAAGCGGCTTTCACTGAAGCGTGTTCGCGTTCGCGGTTCGTCCGGCGTTAAGCCTGTTCGACCCCAGCCCCGCGCCTCACGCGCCGCGCTTCTCGTCGATCACTTCCGCGTCGGTTATCTCGCTCCCAGTCTTCGAATCCTGCAGCCGCTTCCGCTCATCCTCTTTGATCTCACTGACCTGGATGTTCTCGTTCTGCGCGACCGCGCGCTTGAAGTTGCGGATGGCCTTCCCCATGCTCTCGCCTAACTTCGGCAGACGCGATGCGCCGAAGACGAGCATGAGAATCAGCAGGATGACGACGAGCTCGGAAACACCGATATTGGGCATGGAGCGCTCCAACGCGCGATGGGCAAGGTACGCATGAGTCGGCCGAACGGCAAGCAGGCGCTGCCGGCGGCTGCCGAGGTCACTGAAACGTCCCGCCTCCGCCCGATCCGCGAGTTCGATCCAGCAGCGTGTCAGGCGCTGGCCGGCGTGGTGTTCGACGTCGACGACACCGTGACGCGGGGCGGAACACTCGAAGAAGCGGCGTTCAGCGCGATGTTCCGGCTGCGCGAGGCGGGCCTCAAGCTCGTGGCGGTGACGGGGCGGCCGCTCGGCTTTGCGGAGCTGATGGCGCGGATGTGGCCGATCGACCTCGCAGTGGGCGAAAACGGCGCCGGGCACCTGCGGCTGACGGCGGCGGGCGTCCAGGCGGGTTTCTACGCGAGCCCGGAGGTTCGGGCACAACACGCTGTCACACTGGCGCGGCTTCGCGAACGCGTCGCAGCGGAGGCGCCTTGGGCGAAGCTGACCGACGATTCGTGGGCGCGGCGCTGTGACGTGGCATGGGACGTCGGGGAGCGGGTGCAGCTACCAGCGGCGCAAATCGAAGTGCTGCGCGGGTTGATTGAAGCCTCCGGCGCAAGCTGCCTCGTCTCGAGCGTTCACGCGCACGCCCACCTGGGCGGGTACGACAAAGCGACCGGCGTCGTGCGCGCCTGCAAAGCGGAGCTCGGAGCGAACGACTTCGTGCCGGAGCACTGGTTGTTCATCGGTGACAGCGGGAACGACGCCGCTGCGTTTGCGTATTTTCCACTTTCGGCGGGCGTTGCGAACGTGCGCGAGCACTTGGCGCGGCTGCCGGTTCCGCCGCGCTACGTGAGCGAAGCCGATCGCGGCAGCGGCTTCGCCGAGATTGCGAAGACTCTGCTGGAGCATCGCTGAATGCGCCCTCGCCTCGCTTCGAGCGCGGTTCGCGACGCGTTCCTGATTCCGGGCGTGTCGAGCTTGGCAGCCGCAGCGACTCTCAGCTACGCGTTGTTCGCGACGCGGCTCGACGCCGAATACGAACAACCCAGCGTGACGCCCGAGCGCGCAGCGCAGGAGTTCGCAAGCGCGTACCGTTCGCGCGACTACGCGAAGGCGGCAAAGCTCGCGACGGGCGACTTGCGCCGTTCACTCGAGTCGCGCGTCCGCAGTGCGCGGCTGCGAGGTGCGCGCGAGTCGCCCGTGCCGACCGCGCGCAGCTTCGTGATCGACGAGAGCTTCGTGCTCGCGAAGGACGAGCTGCGATTTGCCGGGGTACTCGCCGAGGCAGACACTCCGGACGCAAAAGGCTGGCCGATCTCGATCACAGTCGTGCGAGATGGCGATACGTATCTCGCGGAAGCGTTGAACTGGCCGAAAGGTCCACCTCCCGACGACCGATGACACCGAAAGCTGCACCCGAAGACGAGACGTTGCGCGGTAGCCGCGCGTTGTACGAGCGCCCGCTCTACTACGATCAGGCGTACAAGCGTCACAATCAAGATCTGCAGTATTACGTCGCGCTCGCGCGTGCTGCGCGGGGGCCGGTGCTCGAGCTCGGCGCGGGCACAGGCCGCGTGACCTTGACCCTTGCGCGGGCGGGTATTTCGGTCGTCGGGCTCGACCAGTCGCGCGACATGCTGGCGCAAGCGCGGGCGCGGATCGAGCGGGAGCCGCGCGAGGTTCGCGATCGGATCGAGCTCCACGCCGGCGACTTACGCAGCGCACGGCTGCGGCGGCGATTTGGGCTCGTAATCGCGCCGTTCAACCTCTTCATGCACTTGTACACACGCCAGGATCTCGAACGCGGGCTCGCAACCGTGAAAGTGCACCTGGCACCCCGGGGCAAGTTCGCGTTCGATGTGCTCGTGCCCGATCTGGGTGCGCTGCGGCGCGATCCGGCGCGCGTGTACAAGTGCCGGCCCGTCTTCGATCCCACCGACGGGAAACATCACGCGTACGGCGAGTCGTACGCGTACGACGCGGTGCAGCAGGTCCAGAAGGTGCGCATGATGTTTCAGCGCCTGGATCGCCCTGAAATCGAGCGAACCACGCCGCTCAGCTTGCGCTGCTATTTTCCCGAAGAGCTCAACGCATTGCTGCATTACAACGGCTTTTCCGTGACAGCCCGGTATGGGGACTTCGCACGGGGCCCACTGACCTCGGAGAGCGAGAGCCAAATCATCGTCGCCCGCATCCGGCTATCCCGCAGTAAGCGCTAGTACCTAGAGGTACGAACTCCCGTTAGTTTTTTGAACGCCGCAAAATGCTGGCCAGCCGCCTTCGCTCGCGGCAGGATCCCCTCCCCTACCGAGCCCAACTTCGCTCGGAGGTTCGGTCGACTCTATGCAAGAAAGACTGTTGTTTCTCATCTCGCCGCCGCGTTCGGGTTCGACGTTGCTGCAGCGCATGCTCGGCTCGCACAGCCAGGTGTTCACCTACCCCGAGCCGCATCTGATCACGCCGCTCGCGTTTCTCGGATTTCACGACCTCGTCGATCGCGCGCCGTACGACCACATCAACGCTGCGGAAGCGATCAAGGCGTTCGTGACGGGATTACCGAACGGCGAAGAGGACTATCTCGACGCGCTGCGTGCGTATGCGGACACGATGTACGGGCGGATGCTGTCGAAGAGCGAGAAGCGCTACTTCCTCGACAAGACGCCGGCGTACTCGCTCGTGTTGCCGTTTCTGACCAGGCTGTATCCGAACGCGCATTACGTCGTGCTGACGCGGCATCCGCTCGCGATCATGAGCTCGTACGCGAACAGCTTCTTCGACGGCGATTGGCACGGTGCGAACGAGTTCAATCCGATCGTGAACCGGTACGTGCCGGCGATCGCGAGGCTACTACGCGAGCCGACCGAACACGTCTTGCACGTTCGCTACGAGCAGCTCGTGCGCGAGCCGGAGACCGAGCTCAGCCGAGTCTTTGCGTTTCTCGATCTCGACGACGACCCCGGTGCTGCGAACTACGGCGAGAAGTTCGAGGGTCCGAACGGAATGGGTGATCCGATCACCGTCGGCAAAGAGAAACGCCCGGTCGAGAGCTCGCTGAACAAGTGGGTGTCGGAGTTGATCGACGACTCAGCAAAGTTGACCTTGGCCTCGCAGATCATTCATCGGTTGGACGACGACGACTTGCGTTTGTGGGGTTTCGACAAGGCGCAGCTGTTGGCACCGCTCGAGCAGGCGCGGCGCTGGGGCGACGTGGCGGAGTTCAAGAAGCCTGACGCGAACAACTACGTGTTGCAGCGAAGGCTGATGCTGGCGTTGAAGAAGGACATCCACCGGCGCCCGCACGGCAAGCTGCTCGAGAAGGTCAGGTACTACTGTAACGTCTTGCTGCGCGAGTAAGTCACTCGCGTAGCCGACGCAAAACCGCGCAGTCTCTGTTGCCAGTCAGCAGAGAGACCGCGCGGCGGTTGCGATCGGGTTGCCGGGGCCGCAGCTGGTGGCTGCAGCCCCCCCGAAGCCTTCAGGCCGATGCGAGCTGACGCAACACGTATTGCAGGATGCCACCGTGCAGGTAGTACTCGACCTCCTGCTGCGTATCGAGGCGCGCCACGACCTCGAACTCCTTCGAGTCGGCCTTCACCTTCAAACGCTTCCGCGGCGACAAGCCGTCTTTGATCCCCGTAATCGTGATCGTCTCTTCGCCCGTCAGAGCGAGCGTTTCACGCGACTGACCCGGCGTGAACTCGAGCGGCAGCACACCCATTCCGATCAAGTTCGAACGGTGAATGCGCTCGTAGCTTTCGGTGATGACCGCAAATACGCCGAGCAAGTTCGTGCCCTTCGCCGCCCAGTCACGCGAGCTACCCGTGCCGTACTCCTTGCCCGCGATCACGACCAGCGGGATGCCGTCAGTCTTGTACTTCTGCGCGGCCTCGTAGATCGACAGCTGCTCTCCGTCGGGGAAGTGCTTCGTCACACCGCCCTGCACGCCCGGCACGAGCAAGTTCTGCAAACGGATGTTCGCGAACGTGCCGCGCACCATGACTTCGTGGTTGCCGCGACGCGCACCGTACTGGTTGTAGTCGCGCGCATGCACGCCGTTCTCTTCGAGGTACTTCGCGGCGGGACTACCCTTCGCGATGTTACCGGCCGGAGAGATGTGATCGGTCGTGACCGAATCGCCCAGCAGCGCGAGCACGCGCGCATTCACGATGTCGTTCGGCGCTTCAGGCTTACCGCGCTTCAAACCCTCGAAAAACGTGGGCTTCCGGATGTACGTCGACTTCGGATCCCAGACGAACGTGTCGCCCGTCGGAATCTGAACCTTGCGCCACTCCTCCGTCCCTTCCGAGACGTGCGCGTAACGCGTGACGAACATCTCGCTCTTCAGCGCACCGCCGATCGTCTCGCTGATCTCCTGCTGACTCGGCCAGATGTCCTTCAG